>CABURR010000027.1 GCA_902493985.1 uncultured Collinsella sp.
GCAGAGGCGTCGACGGTCTGGGACTTGAGGTTCTCCTGCGCGGCGGCAAGCTGCTCCTGCATCTTGCGAGCCTGCTTCATCATCTGCTGCATGTTCATACCGGCCATGATGGCTCCTTTACGTGCGGCCGCACGCCGAGCTGCAAGGGCAGCCGGAGCACGGCGGGACTTTCAAACTCAAAAATCGTACCACGGCGCGAGGCCAGCGAGCGGGGCGGACGTGTTACCTCAGTCGATATACATGTCCTGGAGCGCAAGCCGCACCCATAGATTATGCAAAGTTGAATAATTCGCATCTGCATAATATTTAAAGCTAAATCTTGTAGAGCCGGAATCCGACATTTAATGCGTACCACTAAATGGCTAAATGCCGAGCCACTACTCGAGGCGGCGCTCATGACGGCGAGGTATAATTTGATTGCCATAGATAGTAATTTGGAGGTGCCCCATGAATGCCCCCAACGCGCTCCAAAACATCCGCTCAAAACACCCCGTTGCATATGTGGTTCTCTATCTCTTTGTCGGCTGGGCATTGCTGGTTGTCATCACCCATGCCATAGCTTTTGGAGCAGAACTGCTGATAGCCAGCTCGGACCAGCCCGTCGTCAAATGGGAGACGACCGATGAGTGCACCGACGGAACCCGAACCGTCTACTACAACAGCCCGTCCCTCTATCAAGAGTTCAAGGTCAAGATAAAGGACTTCAAGATTGTCGATGCCGAGCTAGGCGTTTATTTGGCAATCGGAGCAACCATTAACGCCGAGCAAGTCGAGTACACGGACAGCCATGCGACGTATCGTATCGACCTCAGCATCCTAGGCCGACCGTCACGCACCTGTCTGCTCAAATGCGACATACGCGGCACCACGTTGCACATGTCCGAAATACAGATGCGCCCGGGCAAAGAGATCTCTTCTTGAGCAGCATACCCGCCCGCACGGTTACTCCACCGGCTTGAAGATGGTGGACTGACCGAAGACGCTGCGGATGAGGGCCTTGGCCTCGTCCTCGGTCTGCGGGATGCTCGGGGCTGCGCCCTGATGGCCGAAGGGGCTGCCAGCACCGGGATTGGATTCCCAGGGAGCGGCGGGGACGTCGTCGTTTGCAGAGGCTGCGGGTGCCACAGCAGCGGCCTTGGTCGCGGACGCCGCACCCGGCACGTCGAACGGGGGCAGATTGTCCCCGCCGGCATCGGCAGCAAAACCACCGACCATAGCATCGTCGTAGGGCACCTGCTCGGATTCCCATGGCGCAGCCTGCGCAGGCGGCTGAGCCATGGGGACGGACGCGCGCTCGGGCGCTCGGGGCGCGGGCTCGGTCGGGAGCTTGCCCGTGGCAGGAGCACCGGCAGGGTTGTCGGAGCGCAGCCAAGGGGCCTTGGCCAGGTCGGATGACTTGGGCGCAGGCGCGGCAGCGGACTTGGGCGCGGGGATCGGAGCAGCCGGTTTGGGCGCAGCGGGTTCAGGCGCCGACGGGGTCGGTGCCGCTACCGGCGCCGCTTTTGGCTGCGTCGCGCTGGCGCTCGAGGATGCAGGGGGCACCGAGGACACGGGTTGCGGGTCCGCAGATACCGCAGCCCGTGCAGATGGAGAATGCTCCTCATGTTGAGGAGCCGGCGTGCCACCCCCATCCAGGACATAGTCGACGGTACGACGACCGAAGACCGCGCAGACCGTCGGCAGGACCACCGACTGCGTATCGGCGCGACCGAGCATCTTGATGGCAAAAGTCGAACCCGCGGGGAACGAGACCGTGAGCTTGGAGCCGTCGTCGGCCGTGGCGCGGGCGTTGAGCAAAAGCCCTGCGTAGGAGGCCTGACGAGCCTTGACGCGCTCGACGACCTCGGCCCATTTGCGCTGGAGCTCGCCGGCGTCCTCAACCGCGGGGGTCTCGGCAGCACCGGCGGCGGCAACCTGGGCGGCGTTGTTGGGCTTGGACACCGACACGGTCGATGCAGCAGGCGCGGAAGCCGGAGCCGCAACGGGCTGAGGTGCAGGCGTTACAGGTCTGGGCGCCGGCGCAGGAGCCGCGGACTTGGTCGCAGGCTGGGCAGCCGGAACAGCAGCGCCGCGGTCCCAAGGCATACCGCCCTGGCGCGCGGACGTAGCAGCGGGGGCAGCGGATGCCGCCGGAGCGGCAGCACGAGCGCCCGAAATGAGCGTCGGCTGTTGGGCAGCAGCGGGTACGGATGCTGCAGGCGCGGCGGCCTGAGCAGCAGCCACGCTCGCCGGCACGGCGCCGTTGGCAATCATGGCCTCCAGGCGTGCCACGCGCTCGGCCAATGCCTCAATCGTTAAATCGGCCTCGGGACGCGCCAGACGCGTGCAGGCAATCTCGAGCACCAGGCGCACGTCGCTCGCGCCCCTCATCTCCAGTGCGGCATCGTCGAGCACCGTCAGCACGCGGGCCAGGCGGTCGGCAGGATGCTCGCCAAAGGCAGCGGCCTCGGCAGCAAGCGCCTCGGCCTGCTCGGAGCCGCCCTCAAACAGCTCGGCACGGGCACCGGCAACGCAGGCAACGTACACGTCGCGCACATGCGCCACCAGGTCGCGCGTCAGCTCCAGCAGGTCATTGCCCTCCTCGACCTGCGCACGGATCAGTCCATAGAGCTCGGCAACATCGCGATCGGCAATGGCGCGGGAAAACTCGCCCAGAATCTGGTCCGAAACCTCGCCCAAAAGCGAGCGGGCGTCGTCCGCATGCACAGAACCGTTGCCAAAGACGCTCAGCTGCTCCAGCGTGGAAAGCGCGTCGCGCATACCGCCCTTGGCATGGCGCGCCACAATGGCGAGTGCCTCGTCGTCGTAATCGAAGCCCTCCTGCTCGCACACGTAAGACAGGCGATGCTCGATATCCTCGTTGCCGATGCGGTGGAAATCGAAGCGCTGGCAGCGTGAGAGAATGGTCTCCAGAATCTTTTGCGGGTCGGTGGTGCACAGCACAAAGATCACGTGTGCCGGCGGCTCCTCAAGCGTCTTGAGCAGCGCGTTGAACGCCGCCGTCGTGAGCATGTGGACCTCGTCGATGATATAAATCTTGTACTTGCCGCGCACTGGGGCAAAGTTGACGGAGTTGATGATCTCCTCGCGCACGTTGTCCACGCCGGTACGGCTTGCGGCATCGAGCTCGTAGACATCGGGGTGGTTACCCTCGGCAATGAGCTCGCACTCCTCGCAAGTACCGTCGGGCATGCAGCCGCTTGCACCCTCGGCGCGCGCCGCCTCGGCATTGCGGCACAGCAGCGCCTTGGCCAGAATGCGCGCCATGGTGGTCTTGCCCGTGCCGCGCGGTCCGCAGAACAGGTAGGCGTGGGACAGGCGCCCCTCGGTGATGGCGTGCTCGAGCGTCGAGACGATATGCTGCTGGCCCACCACGGAGTCAAAGGTGAGCGGGCGATACTTTCGGTACAACGATTCCATGGGTGCTCCCCCGGGTATACTGAGTCTTGTTGCCGCGGCGGCCATGCGGTCGCACGGCATACTGCATTCCATAATAACCCGTACGGCGAGCCCGCCGCGATAGGAGTCCAAAGAGCATGGCAGACGCAGAGAGCAACCTCGTTCCCTCCGAAGCAGCCGACCAGGTCGAGGTCGCGCTCGAGGAGCAGGCCGCAGCCGATGACGGCATCCTGTACCTCAACGAGTACCAGTACGAAAACGACCTGGTCACCGACTTCGCCCGCCTGGTCGCCTCGCCCAGGCGTCGCGGCTCGCTGTATGTCGCCGCGGCAGTTGCCGCGCTCATCGGCATCGGCATGCTGGTGGCCGGCGGCAGCTGGATCAAGTTCGGCGTCGTGTTGATCGTGTTCGGCGCCTTTTTGGCCTGGTGGAGCAAGAACCTGCACCACACGCTCGCCCGCGACTTTATCGACGCCGTCGAGGCCGACGAGTCCATGGGTGGCCGCTATCGCCGCGTCGCCGCCAACGAGGACGGCCTGATGGTTTGGGGCAAGAGCGGCAAGTCGCAGTTCTTCCCGTTTGACAAGCTCGACCACGTACTCGACGGCGAGCGCATCTTTGTGGCCATGTTCGCCGACCAGGGCGTGACGATCCCCAAGGACACCTTCGTCCGTGGCGATGCCGAGCAGTTCGGTCCCTTCCTCAAGGCCCGCATCAACAAAAAACTCCGCATCGAGACCAAGAAGAAGAAAATGAAGGCCGAGAAGGCCGCCGCCGAGGCCAAGCAGGGCGACAAGCCCCAGGACAACAAGGGCAAGCAGCGCAAGCAGAAGAAGAACAAGAAGAAGCGCTAAGGCCAAGCCAGACGGGCAGCCTCGCATCCCGCTATCCTCCCCATGCACCCGAGCGTGCTACACTAGCAGCATCTATGCCACCGCGAACGGCTCGGCCCCGCGCCCGCCGCTCGCAAACGAACTTTAAACGCACGAGGGTTGGCCATGCCGCTTTTCTCGCAACATACCGCCCGGTTCTCGCCGGACGTTCCTTTGGAGGGCACCAGCTCTCGCGAGCTGCTCAAGCGGTACCAGCCGCTCGAGACACTTGCGACCGGCGGTTTTGGCTCCATCGAGATCTGCCGCGACACGCACCTGCGCCGCCGCGTCACCATTAAGCGCATCCCCCTTATTAACGGTGTCGGCATGCCCGCCAGCGACATCATGGATGTCCTGCGCGAGGCGCACACTGCCGCCATGCTTCAACATCCCAACATCGTGCAGGTCATCGACTTTACGCACGACACAGCCTATGCCTACCTAGTTATGGAATATGTCGATGGCATGTCGCTGGCCGAGTTTTTGCACCGCGTGGACGGTCACTCACTTACCTTTGACGAGGCCGCGGCCATTGCCGATGCCCTAGGCCAGGCGCTCACCTTCGCCCATAGTAATGGCGTACTCCACCTGGACATTAAGCCCGCCAACGTGCTCATCGACCACTCGGGCAATGTAAAGCTCACCGACTTTGGCATGGCGCGACTGTCGTCCGCCGGTGGCTTTGGCGGCTCGCGCGGCGGCACCATCGGCTACATGCCGCCCGAGCAGCTCGATATCGAGACCGGCACGGTCGATGAGCGCGCCGATGTCTTTGCCCTCGCCTGTGTAATCTATGAGGGCCTGTGCGGCAGCGCTCCCTTTATGGCGGCCACGCCCGCCGACTCGCTCGACCGCATCATCGGCGGCGCCACCTATCCCAGCGAGCTGATACCACACTTTCCCCCGGGAGCCGAGGCCGCGCTCATGAGCGCGCTCTCCCCCATGCCGCAGGACCGCCCCAGCAGCGTCGAGACATTTTGCGACCAGCTCCTTGCCGGTCTGGGCAGCGTGCGCGAAGGCCGTCGCAGCCTGGAGCAAATGGTTGGCGAACTTTCGGATGACGAGCAGGAGCTCGACGATATCGAGCCGTCGCACTACGAGGACGACGCCATCGAGGTCGACCCCGCACTCGGCTGGGCGGGCACGCGCTGGAGCCATGCGCGCGACTACACCATGCGCATTATCTCGGCGCTAACGTGCGGCACCTTTAGCTTTTTGCTGATGCAAACGGCCGGGGTCGCGGCGCTTCCCGGCCTGGTCATTGCGGCCATCGCGATCGGCGCGGCGGCTGGCCTGGCCCCCCAGATTGGCTCGGCCATCTCGGCTGTGGGCTTTTTGGTGCTCATGGCCAACGCCACCATGCAGGCACAGGGCATCCTGTCGATGCTGCCCGTCGCGGTGATCTTTGCCGCCGCCATGTCCGGTTGGTGGATCGCCTGGGGTCGTACCGAGGCTGCCGCGAGCGCCGCGCTCACCTGTGCACTCGCGCTTGGCTGTCTGACCGGCAATACCTTCCTGGCAGCTGGGGTCGCCGCCGGCGTCGCGTCATTTTGGCTCGGCCCGGCAAGCGCCGCCGCGGCAACGGGCATGGGCGCGCTTTTTGCCCGTCTGGCCACGGTCGCGCTTTCAGCCGGAGGCGTGCTGGGGCTCGGTAACGTTGCCGCAGCGCTGGGAGACCCGCTCCTTTGGGTCGCCTTTGTGCTGGTCGCGACAACTGCCGCAGCGTCATCCGCGCTGCTCAATGCCCATGCCAAGCGTGCCGACCAGGGCTCAAACCTTGCCGCAATCGCTGCCATCGCTGTCACCGGCATCGGCTGCGCAGCGGCGTCCTGTCTTGCACACCATATGGAAATTGCCAGCCTTGCAGCCGCGGTCGTCGCCAAGGCGGCGGTTGCGGGAACCCTATCCTCTATAATCGTTGGGATATGCCTATATTTGCTCGGATACCAAAGAACCTATACGGAGAGTGATCTTTCGTGAACTTCCTGAACATCTTCGAGGACCACGTGGCCGGCATCTTCGGTGCCACCCGTGCCCCGTTCTCCTTTAAGAAGCTTGCCAAGCAGGCCGCTCGCGACATGGAGGATCAGACTCTGGTGATCAACGGCGTCAACACGGCGCCGGCACTCTATACCATCCTTATCGCCGCCGACGACGATCCCATGCTCGCCCCGTTCTACCCCGAGCTTTCGCGCGAGGTCCGCGAGTTTGTGAAGGCACAGGCCGAAAAGCGCCGCTATGTGTTTGTCGGCGAGCCCCTCGTGCGCTTTATGATCGATCCGCAGCTGCGCGCCGGCAAGTTCTCGGTCTTTGCCGAGAACGTCGATGCCCCCACGCTCGGCCGCCTGTACGAAGAAGAGCGCGCCTATCAAAACGGCCTGGGCCAGAACAACTCCGCGGCAAGCCGTGCCGCCAGCGCCCCGCGCGCCGGCCAGCAGCAGTTTGCTGCCCCGCAGCAGCAGCGCCCCGCCGCCATGCCCCAGCAGCAGCCGACGCCTCGCGCCGCCGCTCCCGACCCGCTTGCCGTGGCAGATCCCTTCGCGCCTAGCGTCCCCGACCCCGCCGCTCCTATCCCGGTGCCGCAGACCGTCTCGCGCGACGCGCTTGCCGGCATGGGCGGAGCCGCCGCGACCGGTGCCGCCGTGGGCCTAGGTGCCGCAGCCGGCATCGCCTCCAACATGGCGAGCACTCGCGCCCCGCAGCGCCCGCTCGCCCAGCTCGTCGACGTCGTGAGCGGCGAGAGCCATAGCATCACCTCCGCACAGGTGACTATCGGTCGCGAGCGCTCGGTTTCCGACATTGCCCTGCGCGACCCCAACGTGTCGCGTCGCCACGCCCAGCTCACCTTTACGGGCTCGGATTGGTCGATCGAGGACCTCAATTCCACCAACGGCACGCTCGTCAACAACCGCCGCATTACGCGCTGCCCGCTGCGCAACGGCGATCTGCTGACGTTTGGCCTGAGCACCTTTGAATTTAGGGGATAGTCGCTTATGAACATCGATATCGTCCTTTTTGCAGGCCGCATCGTCCTGGTCGCCCTGCTCTATATCTTCCTGTTCGCCGTCATGAAGACCGGCGTGGGACTTGTGCGCGGGCAGCGCCGCGACTCGGCTATCTGGACGATTGATGTGGACAAGGGTCCGCGCGGTATCCGCGGCATCCACGTAGACATGCTCGGCCCCGTCATCGTCGGTCGCTCGCCATCTTCGGACATCTGCATCAACGAACCGTTCGTCTCGGCCTCACATGCGCGCTTTTCGCTGCAGGGCCCGGCGCTCATCATCGAGGACCTCAACTCGCTTAACGGCACGCTCGTCAACGGCCGCCAGCTTGTGGAGCCCGCGACGCTGCGTGAGGGCGACGAAGTCCAGATTGGCGACGTGGTCATGAAGGTGAACCGTCGATGATCGACGAGGAGAACAAGTCCGCAACCATGACCGAGGCACCGGCTGCCGCCGTAGCTGCACCGGCCCACGCCGCTCCGGCGGAATCCACACCCGTGGAGCCCGAGGACACCGTGTTCTCCCTGCCTCTTTCGCATGTAACGCATGATATTTCGGATCTCGCCGATAACGAGGGCGAAGAGGATGCCGCAGCAGCGCCCATCGGCGCACATGCTGCGGAACAGCCCACAGCGCCCGAAGCAACCCCGGCGCCGGCTCACTTTGCAGAGCCCGTCGCCGCGGCAATCAACGAGAGCGCTGCGGTGTTTGCAGCACCCGAGCCCGCCGCGCCGGCGTTTCCCATAGCCCCGGCATCCGAGGTTGCGCCCGAGGCAGGGCCATCCCCCGAGGACGGCCCTGCACCCAAGACCCCACAGTCTGCGCCCGCAAACGAGTCCGATGCCGTGGCCGAGCCCGCCGCCCAGTCGCAAAGCACGCCCGCGCCGTCGCACTTTGCGACGCCCGAGCCTATAGACGTCAGCCCGCAAGACGACGAGTCGACCGCCCGCGTGTCCGAGGAGCCCGGCTCCCCGGACACCGGCGATTCCGAATCAAACGCCGAGACCGACACCGTCTCTCCCGGTGACACAGCAGAGATCGACGTTGCCGCCGTTGAGGCCAAGCTCAAAGACCCCGGGTCGACCATGAGCTTTGAGCCCCTGACCGAGGAGCGCATCGAGACCGACTCGACCTATGATGCCGGCACCACCACGCAACTCATGTGGGGCGCCCGCTCCGACGTTGGCTGCGTGCGCCCGCACAATGAGGATTCCTACCTGGTGCAGTCGCCGCTCTTTTGCGTATGCGACGGCATGGGTGGTCACGCTGCCGGCGAGGTGGCCTCTTCTATCGCTGTCGAGACCATCGCCAAGACAGCTCCTCAGTCTGCCGACGCTGCACGCCTGGCGGCAGCCGTCGAGGCAGCCAACGCCGCCGTAATCGAGGCGGCCCTGAATGGCCTGGGCAAGCCCGGCATGGGCTGCACAGCCACCTGCGCCTATATCGAAAACGACACGCTCGCCATCGCCCACGTGGGTGACTCTCGCGCCTACCTGCTCCACGAGGGCACGCTCATCCGCGTGACCCGCGACCACTCCTACGTGGAGGAGCTCGTGGACGCCGGCGAGATCACGGCAGATGAGGCTCGCGTCCACCCCAACCGTTCGGTCATCACCCGCGCGCTGGGCTCGGACCCCGCTATGTATGCCGACCACTTCACTCTGCATATCGAGGAAGGCGACCGTCTGATCCTGTGCTCCGACGGCCTTTCGAGCATGATTCCCGATAGCGATATCGAGAACATTGCCACGCAGTCCTCAACCGCGCAAATCTGCGTCGACAACCTAGTGGACGCGGCGCTTGCCGCCGGCGGCCACGACAACGTGACCGTAGTAGTCGTTGACCTGGTTGACGATGGCGTTATGCGCGAGGCGCAGCGCGTGCGTCGCCGCAACATTACTATCGCCGCCATCCTGGCCCTCGTCTTTGTGCTGGCAGCTGGCATCTGGGCCTACACGGGTGTCACCGGCTCGTACTACCTGGGTACCTACCAGGGCAATGTCGCCGTCTGGCGCGGCCTGCCCGGCAAGCCGCTCGGACTCAAGCTCCACTGGCTCGAAAGCGAAACCAGCATCAAGCTATCCGACCTGCCCGAAGACACGCAAAACCGCCTCAAGGCGGGTATTCCGCAAACAAGTGTCGACGATGCGCAGGACACGATATCTAAGTACCGCCACCAGATCGACGAGGAGCAGACCCGCCAGGTGATCGACGCGCAAACGATTCGCGACAACACCAATCAGGGATCGACCTCCGAATCAGATTCCGAGAAAACCGCTGAACAGTCCGCCGAGGCCGAAGCCTCCGATAAGAATTAGAAAGGGAGTGCCGCTTATGAGTCGCCGCAACACCGAGCTGCTCTTGCTCATCGCCTCGGCGTTCCCCGTCATCCTGCTGTATGCGATGTACGTCCTCACCGCGGGCGCTGCCATCTCCTTTGAGACGCTCGCCGTACC
Source organism: uncultured Collinsella sp. (assembly GCA_902493985.1). Taxonomy (GTDB): domain Bacteria; phylum Actinomycetota; class Coriobacteriia; order Coriobacteriales; family Coriobacteriaceae; genus Collinsella. Next base: position 9,733 of record CABURR010000027.1, read on the forward strand.
GATCGGCCTCTTTGCCGCCTTTGCCGCGGCCCACATTGCCGTGCGCATCTTGGCGCCCGGTGCCGACCCCGCCATCCTGCCCATTGTCTTTGTGCTTTCGGGCATCGGCATCACGTTCGTGACGCGTCTCGCCCCCGCTCTCGCCATCTCACAGCTCATCATCCTGTTTGTCTCGGTGGCCCTGATGGTGGGAACGCTCGCACTGGTCAAAAACCTCGACGTGGTCATGCGCTACAAGTACACCTTTGGCATCATCGGCATCATTCTGCTGATGCTGCCTATCTTTATCGGCACCACGATCTCGGGCTCCAAGCTGTGGATTCGCATCGCGGGCTTTACCATCCAGCCCGGCGAGTTCGCCAAGGTCTTTATCGTGCTGTTCCTGGCCGGGTACCTGGCCGAGAACCGCGAACTGCTCTCCATCTCTAACCGCAAGATCCTGGGCTTTAAGATCCCTCGCCTGCGACTGCTGCTGCCGCTGTTTGCCGTGTGGGGTGTGTGCCTGCTCGTCGTCGTCTTCGAACGCGATCTGGGTTCGGCCGTGCTGTTCTACACCATCTTCTTGCTGATGCTCTACGTTGCCACGGGGCGCTTTTCGTATGTCGTTATCGGCCTTGCGCTCTTAGCCGTCGGAGCCGTGGGCGCCTACAAGTTCCTATCGCACGTTCAGGTGCGTTTCCAGGTTTGGGTCGATCCGTTTAAGGACGCCCAGGGCCAGGGCTACCAGATCGTCCAGTCGCTCTTCTCGCTTGCCGATGGCGGCCTGGTCGGTGTTGGCATCGGCAACGGCATGGCCAACAACATCCCTGTCGTCGAGTCCGACTTTATCTTCTCGGCTATCGGCGAGGAGATGGGCCTTTTGGGGGGCGGCGCCGTGCTCATCCTGTTTATGCTCTTTGCCGTGCGTGGCCTCACCACGGCTGCCCGCGCTAAATCCGACCTCGCCGCCTTTAGTGCCACGGGCCTTACGGCAGCCATCAGCTTCCAGGCCTTTTTGATCGTAGGCGGCGTTACCCGCCTGATCCCGCTGACCGGCGTCACCTTGCCCTTTATGAGCCAGGGCGGCTCCTCGCTGCTGGCGAGCTTTATCATCGTCGCGCTCCTGCTGCGCGCCGGTGACGAGGCGACCGGACGCGAGGCCGAGCTTACCGGCACCGGCACCATGGCCGCCATCTCCGACGATCAGGTCGCATCTGCCGCCGCCCCGACGGGCACGCGCTTTGCCACCTCGTCTTCCTACGGCAGCGGCAGCCATTCCGTCGGCTCGCGCATGCGCCGTCGCCTGCTCGACACGCCTGAATCCGGTGTGCTCGGCCGCGTGGCGCTCGCCAACCGTCTAACCCGTGCGGTGCTCGCCTTTACGGCGCTGTTCGCCATCCTTATCGGCAACCTCACCTATGTCCAGGTCATTAAGGCCAAGGACTATCAGGACATGCCGACCAACAACCACACCATCGCCCGCTCCAAGTACATCCAGCGCGGCTCCATCATCACGTCCGACGGCGTGACGCTGGCCGAGTCGCTGCAGCAGGAGGACGGCACCTACGTACGCTCCTACCCCAACGGTAACCTGGCAGCGCACGTGGTTGGCTACGTGAGCCAGCAGTATGGCACCACCGCCATCGAGAGCGTCATGAACGACACGCTCACCGGCTCCAAGGATTACTCCAGCTGGAACAACGCCATCGCGTCGCTCGCGGGGCAGACCCAGCCGGGCAATACCGCCAAGCTCACCATCGACTCGCGCATCCAGACGGCTGCCGAGCAGGCGCTCAAGGGCTTTAAGGGCGCTGTGGTGGTCATGGATCCGCGCACCGGTGCGGTCCTTGCGTGCGCGAGCTCGCCCACCTACGACAACACCAACATCGATGCGCTGCTCCAGTCGGGCGGCGGCGAGGACGGTTCCATGTACGACCGTGCCATGGACGCGCTGTACACCCCGGGCTCGACCTTTAAGGTCGTCACGCTCTCCGCGGCGCTCGAAACCGGCACCGCCAGCCTTACCAGCACGTACCAGGCGCCCGGTTCCATGGACATCGGCAACGCGCCGGTCACCAACTATGCCAACGAGAGCTACGGCACCATCAGCCTGCAGCAGGCCTTCGCAGTGTCGTCCAACGTCGTCTTTGGCCAGGTGGCAAACGAGGTCGGTGCCAGCTCGCTCGTCCAGTTTGCCAACGCCTTTGGCTACGGCCAAAAGCTCGGTCAGGATCTGACCACCGCGGCTTCCATCATGGCCGACCCGTCGCTTATGACCGAGTGGGAGACTGCTTGGGCAGGCGCCGGCCAGCCCGTCGGTATGGACCACACGCCTGGCCCGCAGACCACCGTTATGCAGAATTGCGTGATTGCTGCGGCTATCGCCAACAGCGGCGTAGTCATGGATCCGTTCTTTGTGTCCCAGATACTCGCCCCGGACGGAACCGTGGTTAAGACCACGCAGTCCCGCTCGCTGGGCCAGGCTGTCAGCTCTGCCACGGCCGACCAGGTCAAGCAGGCCATGCTCGCCGTCGTCCAGTCCGGTACCGGCACCGATGCCCAGATTCCGGGCGTCAAGGTTGCCGGCAAGACCGGTTCGGCCGAGATCGGCGGCACCAACGTCAACTCGATGTTCGTTGGCTTTGCACCTTACGATTCACCCACGGTTGCCATCTCGGTAGCCCTGGAGGATTACGACAAACACGACGTCGAGGCGGCCAAGATTGCCGGCATCGTCCTGACCGCGGCGCTCGCCGCACAGGGAGCGTGATGCCCGTGATCAAAGCGGATACTTGTGGCGCGCCGCGGCCGATGAGCTAGCAGCAACGCGCCACACGGCCCCAGCGGCCACACATTTGGTACTACACACATCGTTGAGCGAATAGTTATGTTAGGAGCAGGAATGGAACAGAGGGTCCTCGGGGGAAGATACCTCCTCAAGGATAAGGTGGGAACGGGCGGTATGGCGACCGTCTTCCGTGCACAGGATCAGGTCCTCGACCGCACGGTTGCCGTCAAGATCATGCTGCCGCAGTATGCCGGCGACGCCACCTTCGCCGCCCGCTTTAAGCAGGAGGCCCAGGCAGCGGCCGGCCTGTCCTCCCCCTATATCGTGGGCGTCTACGACTGGGGCAAGGACGGCGACACCTATTACATCGTCATGGAGTACCTGCGCGGTACCGACCTTAAGAGCGGCATCAAGAGCCACGGCGCCCTCGATCCCAAGAAGGTCGCGCAGATCGGCTCGCAGATCAGCTCCGCGCTTTCGGTCGCACACAAGCACGAGATCATCCACCGCGACATTAAGCCGCAAAACATCATGGTGCTGCCCGACGGCAACATCAAGGTAATGGATTTTGGCATCGCACGCGCTAAGAACAGTCATCTCACGCAGGATAACAACGTGCTGGGCACCGCCCACTACGTAAGCCCCGAGCAGACCCGCGGCCAGGACCTCGGCCCCACCTCGGATATCTACTCGCTGGGTGTCGTCATGTACGAGTGCGCCACCGGCCGCGTACCCTTTGACGGCGACGACGCCATCTCGGTCGCGCTCAAGCAGGTCAACGAGTTGCCTATTCCGCCGAGCCAGATCAACTCCGGTGTCGACGCCGACCTTGAGCGCATCATCCTCAAGTGCATGGAGAAGGACCCGGCAAACCGCTTCCAGACCGCCGACGAGCTTCGTCAGGTGCTCAACAGCTACCTGTCGGGCCGTGCCGTCAACGTCTCGGAGCCCACGCGCATCATCGGTGCCCCCGGTGAGCTGGGCGCCACCAAGACTCGCGAGCTTTCCGATCAGACGCGCGCCATGGTGCGTCCCGTCTCGGGCGTGAGCGGCCAGAATACCGCCCGTAGCTCGGTTTCGGGCTCCACCGGCTCCTACGAGGTCGAAAAGCCCAAATCCAACAAGAACAAGATCATCGCCGCCGTGGTGGCAGCCGTTGCCGTCATCGGCATCGTGGTGGCCTTTGCCACAGGACTCTTTGGCGGCGAGCAGGTCACCGTGCCCGATGTGCTGGACAAGGACCAGCAGACTGCCGTCGAGCTGATCAAGGAAGCCGGCCTCGAGGTCGGCACCATCGACCAAAGCTACAACGACGATGTCGACGAGGGCAAGGTCGCCGAGCAGACGCCCAACGGCAACACCAAGAAGGCCAAGGGCACCAAGGTGAACCTGGTAATCTCCAAGGGCCCCAAGCCCTCCGAGAAGGTTGAGGTTCCCCAGCTTGTCGGCCTGACCAAGGACCAGGCAGAAGCCGCGCTGGCAAGCGTCGGCCTGAAGGGCAACGCCTCCGAGGAGGCCAACGAGGCCGATGAGGGCCAGGTCTTTGAGCAGAGCACCGACGCCGGTAAGGAAGTCGCGAAGGGCACGACCATCTCGTACAAGGTCTCGAGCGGCCCGGATACCACGTCCGTCCCCGATCTGACCGACATGACCGAGGCCCAGGCGCGCAACGCCCTCGATATGGCAGGCTTTGGTGTCGACGTGAGCTACCAGGAGAACGACTCGGTTACCGAGGGCACCGTGATCAGCTGGAACCCCAGCGGCAAGCAGAAGCCCGGCGCCACGATTACCGTCGTCATTGCCAAGAAGTCCGGCAAGGCCGCCGTCCCGGGCAACCTGTACGGTAAGAGCATTTCCGCCGCCGTCACCGCACTCAACAACGCCGGTTTCTATAACATCGGCTTCTGTGACCAGAACGGCAATCCCGTGAGCGGTAACGAGGATGCCACCGTTACGGGCGTCTCCCCCACCGGCAAGCAGTCCACCGACAGCACGATCACGCTGACGGTCGCACTTTCTGGCTCGGGTTCGGGCTCTGGCTCGGGCACGGGTGACGATTCCGGTACGACCAACTAGTCGCCACCTCACCGCTCATTACGGCTCTCGCCGCAAACATATTCGCTCAGAAGCGCCCGCTTGCTCCCCGGCAAGCGGGCGCTTTGTTTATCGACAGGCCAGGGCTCCATAGCAACACAAAGAGGCCCGCAAAAACAAGCCTCCCAGGTGACAACAGAATATGTAATGCAGTAATTACTAGCCGCAGAACTTCACCATGGTCTCGACCACGAGCTTCTCGGAGTTGAGCTGCTGTATCATGATGCCCTGCTGGAACAGCGGGATGTTGGCGCGCGTGCGCTCCGGATCGGAGTGCTCGACGAACTCCTTCTTATCCAAGGTGCAGACCGAGCGCGACAAAACGACTTCGAAGCGACCCATTACGGCATCGCGCATGCGCTACAATCTCGGTTAATCTGTTAACCACCCGAAAGCAGCAGGAGGCCCCATGCCCACACCAGGCAAGCGCCCATCCATGCGCCAGATTGCCGTCGCGGCCGGCGTATCCGTCGCCACGGTCTCCCACGTCATCAACGGCAGCGGCCGTTTTTCCGAAGACACCCGCAAACGCGTGGAAGCCGCCCTAAAGGAATACGGCTACGTCACGAACATGGCGGCGAAGAGCCTCCGTATGGCCCAGTCCCGGACCATCGGCATGATCGTGCCGGACATCTCCAACGACTTCTTTTCCAAGATCGCCCTGCATGTGGAGCGCGAGCTGGCAACCGAGGACTACTCGGTCTTTGTTTGCAACAGCGCCAATGACCCCGCCCGCGAGCGTGACTACTTCCGCACGCTGGCAAGCAAGCAGGCCGACGGTATCATCTGTATCTCCGGCCTGCGCAGGCTCGACGGCGAGTTCGTCCCCCACGGAATCCCCGTGGTCTGCATCGACCGTGCGCCCGAAAACGACCTCGGTTTCCCACACGTGGGCTCCGACAACATCGGCGGTGGCTACATGGCGACCGAGCACCTCATCGAGCGCGGCTGCAAGGACATCCTGAGCATCTCGAGTTTTACCGCCAACTACCCCGGCAACGAGCGCCAGATGGGCTACGAGCGGGCGCTCGCCGCGCACGGAATGCCGCTACGCCGCGACTACCAGCTGTTTGTCTCGGGTAAGCAGCCGAGCATCATCGAGTCGGAAGAGCTCGTGACCGACTTCCTCTCCACGGGCTACCCCGTCGACGGCGTCTTCGCCCATAGCGACCACGCAGCCGTGGGCGCGCTGCGTGCGCTCGTTGCCGCCGGCAAGCGCGTACCCGAAGACGTCCGTCTCATCGGCTTCGACGATTCCGTTTACGCGCAGCTTCCGACGCCGCAAATCAGCACCATCCGCCGCTTCCCCGAGCGCCTCGCGCACGAGGGATGTCAGGCCCTGCTCGCCCTGCTGCGCGGCGAAGAGCCCGAGATGGAGACGCTTGTCCCCGTTAAGCTCGTGCAACGCGCGAGCAGCTAGACAGCGGGCAGCGAATAGCCGCGTTTTTCTCTCGCATGTGCTCTATCCCACGCGCGACATGCAAAAAGCCCGCCACCACACGGGTGACGGGCTTTTCCGCTACCAGCCGCGTGCTTCCTCCGCACGTACGAGCTGACGAGCCTCGATCTGGCGAATCATATCGATGCGTCGCTGGTGACGGCCGCCCTCGAACTCGCCGGTGAGCCAGGCGTCGACAATCATTTTGGCCAGCTCGATGCCTACCACACGAGCACCAAATGCGAGCATGTTGGTGTTGTTGTGCTCGCGCGACAGGCGAGCGGAATACGGCTCAGAGCAGGTGCAGCAACGGATACCGCGCACCTTGTTGGCGGCAAGCGAGATGCCCACACCCGTACCGCAGATAACGATACCGCGATCAACCTCGCCGGACATGACAGCGTCCGCCACGGCCTCACCCGCGATGGGATAGTCAAAGCGCTCGGTGCTGTCCGTACCGAAGTTCACGACTTCGTAGCCGTACTTCTCCTGGATATACGCCGTGATGGCTTCCTTGTACTCGACTGCGACGTGGTCGTTTCCAATACCGATCTTCAAAAGAGACCCCTTTCCATAAGAACCATTCGCGCATGCCGCGCGCTCAATCCGTCCTAATTCGCCGTTCCGCTTCTAATACACCTCGCCGGCGCGCAAACGGCGCAGACACTCCTCGTAACCAGCGTCCTTGCCAAACAGCGCACTGGTGCCCAAGATAAATCCGTCCGCGCCAATGGCGGACAGGTCGCGCACGCGCTCGGGCGAGCAGGCGCCGTCGATCATGAGCTTGAAGCCAAAGCGCTCCTTCAGCGCGGCAAGGCGACGCACCTTGTCGTTCGTGAACTCGATAAAGCTCTGACCGGCAAAACCCGGATTCACCGTCATGACCATCACGTAATCGCAGAGGTTCAACATCTCCTCGATCTCGGAGATAGAGGTGTCGGGGTTCACGGCGATACCGGCGCTCTTGCCGAGGGACTTAATCGCGGCGAGCGTCTTGACCACGTAACGCTCGGACTCCGGATGGATATAGATGATGTCCGCGCCGGCGGAGGCGAAAAGTTCAACCTTGCTGGCAGGATTCTCGACCATAAGGTGCACGTCGACGAGCTTGTTGGTGGCAGCTCGCACGGCCTTGATGTCTTCGAGACCCATGGCGAAATTGGGAACGAAACTGCCGTCCATCACGTCGCAATGGAAGATGTCGATGCCGGCGGCGTCGAGATCCTCGACGGTCGCACGCAGATTGCCGTAGTCGGCGCACATGAGACTGGGGCAGAGCAGCATAGTGAACTCCTTATCTGCTCGGTGATTATCTACTCGGTGGTAATTAATCGTTTAACCTTTATCTACAGTCTGGCTGATTAATCGTTTAACCACGTTGTTAACCTGCAGGCTTTTCCAGATTCACAACGTTGCCATATTTGCCTATCTAGCTGGTATCATGCAGGAGCCCGCACCACGAAACGCTGTCGTATTCCCTAGGAAGAAATCCCGCTACGCGGACAGCAGCAGCCAGGGGCCGCAATCCGCAGACCTGAGCCCGGACCCCCTACGCTCCAGGCGTGATCAGGCGCGCGCACTGGGCGATCTTCTCGTCATAGGACTCCGCGATAATCGACACACCATCGAACCCAAACGCGCGAACATTCGAGAACTGATGGAACTTCGAGCTGTCGCACAGCACGTACGCCTTATTCGAATTCTCGCGCACGATGCGCTTCTTCGCCGCCTCAACGTAGGAGGGCGTCATGACGCCGCGGTCCTCGTCAATCGCGTTGGTCCCGATAAACGCCTTATCGAAGTACAGATCGCGCAGGATCGATTCGGTCATAGAACCGCAGAACGAGGAGTTCACATAGTTGAACTCGCCACCCACCACGATGAGCTGGGCGCGCGTCTCGCTCTTAATCAGGCACGCCGAGGCATCCGTCGTGTAAATTGTCACGTCGCGGTCGAGCAGCAGACGCAGCAGCGCCGTGCAGGTGGAACCCGAGTCCAAGTAGAGCGTGTCCCCGTCCTCAACAAAACGCAAGGCGACTTGGGCAATCTGTTCCTTCTCACTCCCGTGTAGGCCCGAACGCGTCGAGATACTCACCTCGTGGACAGCCGAGAGGAGCCTCACCGCGCCGCCCGAAAGATGCTCAACCTTGCCAAGCGCCTCCAGCTCCTTGAGGTCGCGACGTAGCGTCGAAATAGAGACGCCCGGCAGCTCCTCCTGCAGCTCGGAAATCCTCGCGAGGCCCGACTTCTGCAGGCACTCTACAATTCGCTCCTGGCGCTCATACGGAATCATATTGGGAACCTCTCCAAACCACTCTGCTTCACGCTCGTTCATTTCTTTTCGAAAAGTGTAACGCACAAGCAGAATAGCGGCCGCCACCTGTTGCGATGACGACCGCTTAATCGATTGACCTACCCTCTCGTTCACAATTTGAACGAGGTTGACACACCTCGCGTAAGCGCGACGCTCTTCAAGCGAAGAGAACGACCCTAGGAGAGGCGGCGCATCCGGGGCTCTTAGGCGAGCTGATCCTCCTTGCCGGTGAAGGCGAAGGCAAGAACACCGGCCACGACGGCGGAAATGAGCATGCCGACCATAGCCCAAGCGAAGTTCATGGGGTCGGAACTCACGAAAGCCGGGAACGTAGTGACGGAACCGAAGGTGAACGCAGTGGTGACGACCTTCATGATACCGAGGAACGCGCCGCCGACGGCACCGCCGATGATCTGCGCAAGCCAGACCTTCTTGTTCTTCACGAGCATACCGAACAGCGTGGGCTCGATGATGGCGGACAGGGCGATCGATACGACACCGGTCATCGCGAAGCTCTTGAGCTTCTGGTCGCGGGCCTTGAGGAACACGCCGAAGGCGCAGCCGATAACGGCGAAGTTGCAGGCGAAGGTGAAGGGGCAGATGTAGTCGAAGCCGTTCTGAGCGATGTTGTTGATCATGATGGGGTTCACGGCCCAGTGGATGCCCATGGACACCAGCACGGACCAGCCGCCGCCAACCAGCACGCCGGCGAACACGGAGCTGCGCTCGATCAGCCAGTTGACCACGAAGGCGATGGCCTCACCAGCGTAGACGCCCAGGGGACCGATGACGAGCATGGTGAGCGGAACCATAACGATCAGGGAGATGGCGGGCAGCACGACGAGCTTGAGCATCTCGGAAACGTGCTCATCGAGCCACTTGTACAGGTACGAGTAGACCCAGACAGACAAGATGGCAGGGATAACCGTGGAGTTGTAGTTCATGAGAACCACGGGGATGCCGAAGAAGTCCGTCATGGCGCCGTTGCCCGCGTCGCCCATGAGGGCGATGAAGTCCGGGTAGAGCAGGCACGCGCCGAGCAGCGCCGACAGGTACGGGCTCGCGCCGAAGCGCTTGCCGGCGGAGAAGCCGAGCAGCACGGGCAGGAAGTAGAACACGCTCATGGCCAGGGTGTACAGGATGGTGTAGGTACCCGTGCCCTCAGCGATGATGCCGAGCTGGGCGGCCAGGATAACGAAGCCGCGCAGGATACCGGAGCCGGCCATGGCGGGCAGCAGCGGGGCAAAGATGCCGGAGATCGCGGAGAAGACCTGGCTGACGATGCTCTCGCCCTCGTCCTTGGTAGCAGCGGAGATTTCCACGCCCGAACCCTTGACCAGCGGCTCAAACTTCTCGTACAGCTTCGGGACCTCAGTGCCGATGAGGACCTGGTACTGACCGGCCTTGTTCAGCGTGTTCACAACGCCTTCGACTTCCTTGACCGCAGCGTCGTCGCAAGCCGCGTCGTCTTTGAGATTGAGGCGCAGGCGCGTCGCGCAGTGCGTCATGCCCGAGATGTTCTCGGGACCACCGACGGCGTCCAGAATCCCCTGAGCCATCGCGTTCCAGTCGCGTTTCATTGGTTACCTCCCCATTGCGCAGAAGAGCTCGCGGACAAGCTCGGCTGCCTTAATCGCGTCGTTTGCATCGATAACGGATTGGATCTTCTCCATGCTTACGGCCTCGATGGCGTCGTTGAGCAGATGGATCATCTGGTCGTTCTGTGCAGCCTCGCCGGCAGCGGGCTCGATGACCGGGAACGTGTCGAAGTAGATTGCGCTGTCGTAACCGTGCTTCTTCACGTAGTAGAGGAACTCGAGGGTCTTCACCGGCGTGGACGTACCAATCATAAGGCCATCGTCGAAGCGACCGTTGCCGTCGTTTAGGTGAATGCCGTAGAGCTTGCCCTCGCGGCCGAACAGGTCGGCGGCCATGGCAGGGTTCTCGTGCTTCATGAGCATGTGGCAGTAATCCAGCGTGACGCCCAGGTTCGGGCGGTCTGCAGCGTTGAGAATCATGCCGGTCATAGCCATGGAGTCGATGAACGCGTACGCGCGCTCCTCGTAGGGTTTGTACTCAATCGAGATCTTGAGGTCGGGCGCGTAGTCGCAAACCTTCTGGAATGCGGCTACGAGCTGGTCGAAGACGCGAGCGTAGGCGATCTGGAAGCTGTAGTCAAAGCCGTCGTGGCCGAGCCAGATGGTCACCGTGTTGCCACCGGCAGTGCGGCAGTAGTCGCACGCCTCGTAGCAGAGCTCAAGGGCTTCCGCGGCAAGGGCATCATCGGCATTGCCCAGGTCACCGTTGAGGAAGGCGTTGCGGAAGCGCAGCGCGCAGCCGTTCAGCTGCAGGTCGTGAGCTGCGAGCTTGGCGGCCATGTCCTCAGCCGTGACACCTGTGCAGTGCTCGGGGTAGTTGAGGTCGACGTGCGTGAGGCCCACGCTCTGGAACTCCGCGAACACGCGATCAAGATTCTTGTCGCCATCGCGAAAATAGGAGTTGATACGAGTTGCAAGCTTCATGCTTCTACGTCCTTTACCTTCGTCCTTGATCGTTTCTGCCCGTTCGAGCACCTGATCTATATCCGTAATTCGATAAGGGCCGCCGCCTGCGCACCGGGGCTTACCCTGTGACATGTAGATTACTGCCACATAAGTTCATTTTCAATCAGTATTTTTCACTCTTTTTCTCATTGTGTCAGAGTTTTTCACCGTATAAAGCCATCTACCTTGTGGTTTTGCTGTTAATCAAGTTTGACCATTCTTGAAGTTACCTGATTTTTTCTGAATTAATTTGCCGTTTATCGGTAAAAATCGACCGCTCACGGCTGACGGCGACGCAAGATGGAAGATACTTGCATGAGGAAAAGCACTGAATTCCCAGCGCCGATTCGAATGACGCGATTGGTGACGCGAGCGTCGACGGCCCGAATCTGCCGTCGGCCCCCACTAACCAAAAACGGCGCCGCTCACGCGACGCCGTCATATTCCCTGGTGCCCCCGGGCGGATTCGAAAACTCCCCCCCCCGCGGGGAAATTGGTGACGCGGGTGTCGACGGCGCTGAGCGCTCCGTGTTTTGGTATGTGGATATGGCAGCCATCAACCTTTCTCGGCATGTGAAACTCTAGGCACATATGAGCATACCTGAGCGACGCAACACATGCGCTCCATCTATCCCAACAAGCTCCAGCGGTACCCGCACTTCCCATTTCGTGTAGAAAAGGGCCTGTATATACTTCCCATTTCGTGTATTGAATCAGGTAACCACACTTCCCATTTCGTGTATACAGCAGCTAGATTGGGCAATCATGTCAGTATTCAGACGTACGGCCTACAATAAACTCCTCGATTGGAAAGCGAGCAATGGATCCCGAGCCATCATGCTCGAGGGGGCCCGCCGCGTTGGAAAAAGCACCCTTGCCCAAGAGTTTGCGCAGTCCAAATACAAATCCCACCTCGTGATCGACGAATCTGTTGCGAGTGAAAAAAGAAGACCGGAGACTCAACTGGTCTCCGGCCTCATTTCTAAAAAACGTCTCGTGGTTCTACTCGTGCTGTCGGGCTTCTACCAGCCTGCAGAAGTCGTTGACGCTCATGAGCCATTCCCTTTGCGCGGGCGTGTAGGTTTCGAACAGCGATGAGGGCACAACGAGGCTGAGCCTGTCCTTAGCCATAGCTCGTGTGTAATCCTCACTTACGGCGGGCTCAAGTGTTACAAGATGCTTGTCCTCGATTCTGTCAGCCTCATCAAGCACCTGACGCCAACGCTCCTTGATGGTTGTCTTGGCACCGAGCATCGTCAGTCGAGCGACAGGGAACTTGGGGTCGTGGTAATCGTCAATAGAGGGAAAGATGAAATCCGGCTTTGATTTGCCCTCGGTGTATTTCTGCGCCGAGTAGCGTATGCCCCTAGCATCGAATAGCATCGAGAGTTGATTCTCGAACGCCGTCCCCGCACGGGACTTGCGGCGCTGGAAGGCCGACATAGTGGTGCGCAGCACGCCATCAACATCAAGCGCCGAGCCAAGGTATGGCGCGAGGTCGCGCTCCAAGAGATGCCGCTCAAAGACGCGGAACAGCATCTCTTCGCGTTCGTAACAAGCGACCAAGCAGCCATCCGGGTCGCCCGTCCAATCGAGCTTTCCAAGGGTGGAAGCTGAGTAGGCTGAGAAGTCTGCCCCTTTGGGGAAGGACTCGCCGAATTTCTCGATCATACCGTCGAGGAAGTTCTCCGCTGCGATCGGCATGCTAACTTCGATGCCGATGGACTCCAAAATCCTTGCGGCGATCGACGTGATGCGCGTATCCTCCCGAGCAGAGGGCGTAAAACCCTTCTCGCCAACCCCGTCGAGCGCGAAGAGCCAGCGAACTTGAGATTCCGCCGTACTCCCCGCTCGGGCAAATAGGATTACGACCTCCTTGGCTTCGTGTAGGGCCAAAACCATGAGGTCGCCCGGACGGGCCATGCCCATGGCAGCATTATCGTTGTAGTAGAGCCTATACTCAGTTCTAGTTGGATGCTTCCTGCGGGCGTCGTACCAAGTGGTATAACCATGGTCGAATATAGGGTCTGCACCATCATCGAGATATGCGAAGGTAGTTCGCATCCCCTTTATGTCATCGTCTCCGAAAAGCGCGCGCAAAGGCCCCACGCCGTTGAATTCGTGCTGGTGGCTTTTATTGGCCCCCATGATGTCAACGCCCGCGAGGGTTTTCGCGACAGCACCGTCAAAATACGCGCCAAGTACTCCATAGTCCATCCTAGAACACCTCCATCATCAACTTCGCGACCGAGCGCACGACCGGCACGGTCACGGAGTTGCCGAACTGCCTGTATGCCTGAGTATCCGACACCGGGATGATGAACTCATCGGGAAATCCTTGCAGGCGCGCGCATTCGCGGGGAGTGAGTTTACGAGGGTTTTTTCCTTCCTGCCCGACCAGAATCTCGCTGCCATCCTTGTGGTACCGGGCGGAAAGCGTCCTTGTCGTGTCCTCTGGGCCGACCATCGAGTATCCAAAGCCGTGGCCCGCCGCCTCATGCTTTTCGCGATAGGCGCGCAGATAGGCCCATAGCTTATCCGAAATGGTGTAGCGTTCGTTTGGTTGCTCTTCGAGGATTTCCCCTAGCGTATGTCCCGGTCCCGGCACCTCAAGGTCATCCCACGAGAAGGGAACTTCCTCCCTGAACCCCACGATGTAGATGCGCTCCCTGTGCTGGCACGTCCAGTTTTTTGAATCAAGCACTTTCCAGAAAATATGGTATCCAAGGTCCTCCTCAAGCGTCTGTCGTATGACCTTGAAGGTCTTCCCGCCGTCGTGACTCGTAAGGTTCTTAACGTTCTCAAGCAAGAAGGCCTTCGGGCGCTTGTCGCGTATGATGCGAGCGACCTCGAAAAAGAGGGTTCCCTGCGTTTTATCCTCAAAGCCGGTGGGTCTCCCCAAAGATTGCTTCTTCGAAACGCCTGCAAGGGAGAATGGCTGACAAGGAAAGCCTGCGAGCAGGACATCGAAGTCCGGTATATCGTTTGATGCGACCTGACGGATGTCGCCCGCCGGGGTCTCTCCATAGTTCATCCGGTAGGTTTTCTGGGCGAACTTATCCCACTCGCAAGAGAAGACGCACCTACCGCCAAGCTCCTGGAACGGCATTCGTATACCGCCGATGCCCGCGAAGAGATCGCAGAAGGTAAAAGGCGCGTCGCTGCGCTCCCCTTGGTCAAATGGAGCCCCCGCATCGAGCGATGCGATAAAGGCGCATTCAGCCGCCGTTGGACTAGTATCCCCAGACTCCCAGCGCCGAACGGTGCGTTCGCCAGACGAGCCCATACCAAGGGCGGCGGCGAACTCCTTTTGGGTGAGGCCGAGGTCAATTCTCTTTTGCGCTATATCAGCTGCATTTAGTTGCATGGGACGCCTATCTTGGTTGAAAAACGGTCAAACTGTCCTGTATTTACCACAGCGTTAGTCTATCACCCCGAGCGGACATGTCTTCCCCTTGCTTCAGTCCGCCTCTAAACCCCGTAGCATCAACTGGGCTTTAGGGCTTGGACACTCTACCGGAGGGCTCTAGACGCAATTGGTGACGCGGGTGTCGACGGCCCGAATCCGCCGGCGGCCCCCGCAAACCAGAAACGGCGCCGCTCCCGCGACGCCGTCATATTCCCTGGTGCCCCCGGGCGGATTCGAAAACTCCCCCCGCGGGGAAATTGGTGACGCGGGTGTCGACGGCTCGAATCCTGCCCTTAGACCAGAAGAGCCCGGCACCGTAGCGGTACCGGGCTCGATATTCCTCTGGTGCCCCCGGGCGGATTCGAACCGTCGACACCCGCTTTAGGAGAGCGGTGCTCTATCCCCTGAGCTACGGAGGCATGTTGTACTAGTGTAGCAGATTTACACTATCGTCACGGGTAGTCATTGCAGACGTTCTTTAATGACTAGACGTTTAAGAACGTCGCAGGCGACTAGTTGCCTTTGTGGAAGAGGCCTTTGATGACGGAGGGGATGCTCTTGGCGCCCTTGGCCGTCACATCGATAAAGTCGGGCGAACGCACGAGCTTATCCTCGTCGACGTACTTGCGGACAGCACGAAGCGTCTCTTTGTCGTCGCGCGTCGAAAACGTAAAGTGACCGTTGTCCTTGGTGAAGATGGCAAAACGCGTGATCTTCTTGGTGCCGCGTAAAACCTCGGCGGCAATATAATCGACCTCGTCCCACGGGATTTGAATATAATCCTCGGGATTGCGCTCGTTGTAATACTCGAACGCCTTATTGCCCACCATCACGTTACCGTGGCTGGTAAGCCCCATCAGGCAGGTTGCCGGCGTTGCCAGATCGACCGTGCTGTTCTGAGATTGCGCCATGCGCGCCTCGCCCTCCAAATAAAACAATCGGACCGCATCCAGTGTACCCACCGGGTGCGGTCCGTTTCAATGGCTCAAAAGCCCTTGCCTAGCAATTCTCGGTCTTAAGCCGAAGCGTGCTTACATGAAGCCGCAGACGCGACCGATGATGCCGATGGCGAAGAGAGCCAGGATGATGACGATCGGGCTGACCTTCTTCTTGAGGAGCTTGCAGACCAGCAGGGTCAGGCACACGGCGGCAAGGCCGGGGATGAGCTGATCGAGGTTAGCCTGAAGTGTGGTGACCTTAACCGGATCAAGGGCGGTAGCACCGACGGAGTTGTACATCGTCAGCGCTTCCTTGACGCCCTCAGCACCGGAGGGCAGGTTAGCCCAGTCGATAAAGGCGCCAGCGGACTGCGTGACCTTGGAGACGACCGGGGTGAAGGAGATGGACACCCAGCGCTCGACCAGGGCACCGATGATAAACATACCCAGGATGGAAGCACCCTCGGTGACCTTGCCCATCAGACCACCGGAGAGGTCCTTGGCGATGGAGGAGCCGACCTTGTAGCCAAACTCCTGCGTGTACCACAGGAAGGCGTAACGGATGATGTTCCACGCGAAGAAGAACAGCAACGGACCGGCGATGCTGCCGGACAGGGCCAGGGAAGCGCCCAGAGCGCCCAGGATCGGGCGAAGGGTGAACCAGAAGGCGGGGTCGCCGACGCCGGCGAGCGGGCCCATCATACCGACCTTGACGCCCTGAATGGCGACGTCGTCAATCGGAGCACCGTTGGCGCGCTCCTCCTCGAGAGCGAGGGTAACGCCAATGACGGGGGCGGAAACATAGGGATGGGTGTTATAGAACTCCAGGTGGCGCTTAAGAGCGGCAATCTGGTCATCCTTGCTGGTGTAGAGCTTCTTGATCGCAGGGATCATTGCGAAGCACCAGCCGCCGTTCTGCATACGCTCGTAGTTCCACGAGCCCTGAAGGAACTGATGACGGAAGCAAACCTTCTTGCGGTCAGCCTTGGTGAGCTGAATCTTGTTCTCTGCCATATGTATCACTCCCCTCCTACTCGTAATCGTTCAGAATGTCGCCGAGCGGGTCACCGGAGCCGCCGCCCATGCCGCCACCCTGCTTGGCCAGATCCTTAAGGCCAAGGTAGATGAGGGCAAGGGAGATGCCGATGAGGCCAAGGGCGATCAGCGTGAGCTGAGGGATGGCAGCAAGGACAAAGCCGAGGATGAAGAACGGCCAGGTCTCCTTGGTGGCCATCATGTTGATGACCATGGCGTAACCGACGGAAGCGACCATGCCGCCGCCGACAGCCATACCGCCGGACAGCCAGTCGGGCATAGCGTTAAGCGCATTGGTAACAGCCTCGGCCGGGATGATGCACAGAAGTACTGCCGGGATGGCGATACGAAGGCCCTGCATGAGGATGGCAGCGTACTGCCAGCGCTCGATGCCGGAGAAGTCGCCCTTCTCGGCGCAACCGTCCATGGCGTGAGCGATAGCGGTAGCCAGGGTGCGGCAGATCATGGTCAGGAA
This sequence comes from uncultured Collinsella sp., assembly GCA_902493985.1. GTDB lineage: Bacteria > Actinomycetota > Coriobacteriia > Coriobacteriales > Coriobacteriaceae > Collinsella. The sequence continues at coordinate 26,746 of CABURR010000027.1, forward strand.
CAGACCAGCGACCGACAGCGGGACGGCGACGGCGATGGCGGCGGTAACAGCCTTGGCCGAATCGGTGGCGCCACCGTTGAGGGCGAGCACCATGATGATCGAAGAAGCGACCGAGGCCAGAGCGGCGTCAGGCGCGACGGCGGCGCCGACGTTAGCCCAGCCAAGGGCCATCATCTGGAGCGAACCGCCCAGGAGGATGCCCTCCTGAAGGTGACCGGTTACGAGACCGATAAGCGTGCATGCCACGAGCGGCTGATGGAACTGGAACTCATCCAGAATGCCTTCCATACCGGCAAGCAACGCGACAATCGCAACAAGCAGAATAGTGATTGCAGACATGTATCGGACCCTCCTTTACTATGCTTGAGCGGCCAGTTCGGCCTTAGCTTTCTTCAACATGGCGTCGAGATCCTCGGAGGAATCCGAAGGAACCTTGCGGACCTCGAACTTGACGCCCTTGGCCTTGAGGGCCTCGAGAGTCTTGACGTCGTCATCGCCCATAGCGACGGCGTTGGTGACGACGACCTTGCCCTTGGAATGAGCCATGGAACCGATGTTGACTTCCTTGATGTCGACGCCGGCCTCGATGGCCTTGAGCAGATCCTGCGGATTCTCAAAGAGCAGCATGGCCTTGGTGTCACCAAAGCGCGTGTCCTTGACGACCTCGGCCATCTTCTTGATGGGCACGACGTTGGCATGGACTCCCGGAGGGGCAGCCTGCTCGATCATGGTCTTGCGGAGCTCGTCGTGAGCAACGCCGTCGGAAACCACGATGATGCGGTTGGGGTTGATCTGCTTGGTCCACGTGGTGGCCACCTGGCCATGAAGCAGACGGGTGTCGATACGGACGTGGGCGATCTTGATGTGCCCATCGCCGATGACCGTTCCCGGAGGGATGGCGCCTGCAGGAGCAGCGGCGGCCGTAGCCGGCTTCTTCTCCTCGGGCTCCAGAGACTCGGGCTTGACGCGCACGCCAGCCTTAGCCTCAGTCACGAGATGTTTTGCGATCGCATGTGCAGTGTTCTTTGCGTCAAAGCGCTGCGAATATGCCTCGATGAGCATAGGCAGGTTGACACCGGTGACGATAGCCCAGGAATCGTGGCCCTCGATGAGCCCGCTGATCTGGTTGAACGGCGTGCCGCCCCACAGATCAACGAGGAAGAGCACCTGCTCCTGGTCTTCGAAGGAAGCGATTGCTTCCTCGACCTTGGCACGGAAGTCGTCGGGGCCCATGCTCGGCTCGAGCGAGACCACGGCAACAGACGGCTGATCGCCAAAGACCATCGAGCCCGTCTGCTTGATTCCAGCTGCCAAGTCCCCGTGGCTAGCAAGAACAATACTTACCATCACATAACCTCCTTTTTGTCTACGTATTTCCTACACGACATGAAAGGAGTATA
>CABURR010000028.1 GCA_902493985.1 uncultured Collinsella sp.
CCGGTCCCGTTCCGAACCCGGAAGCTAAGCCCCATCGCGCCGAGAGTACTGCGGGGTCAGCCCGTGGGAGGCCAGGGCGCCGCTGACCGGTGGACGGCACCGAGCCGTACGCTTGAACTGAGAAGGGGGAGGCCTCGCGGCCTCCTCCTTTTTTGCGTTATATACACGTTGTACTTTGGGACCTAGTTCCCCCGTATGCGCTCTTACTGTTTGGCTGTATTTTGAGTCCTTCTAGTGTATTTGAGCGATAATTACTCGCATTGGCGTTAGGGAGGGCTTGATGTTTACCGTATTTGTCTTGGGCAATATTGCTTCGGGTAAGTCGACTGCCTGCCGCTATTTCGAATCTCGTGGCGCTATGCTAATCGATCTGGATGAGCTTGCAAAATCGCTGTATGTGCCGGGCTCTGATATCGTCAATGCTCTCGCGGATGAATTCGGTTGGGACATTTTGGATGAGGATGGCGGCATTCGCCGCAACATCCTCGCTTCTCGAGCTTTCGCTTCTCCTGATTCGGTCGCACGGCTCAATGACATCGTGCATCCCATTCTGATTGAACAGCTTTCGCTTAGGATTCTCGATCCGGTTTGTTGTACTGTTTCATCTCCCCGTTATCCTTTTGCGGTGGTCGAGGTTTCTGCTCCGACTGGTTTTGAGGATGCATTTGGCTTGGCTGATGAAATTTTGGTCATCAGCGCCCCTTTGTCAGTTCGTCGCGAGCGCGCTATTCAACGTGGCATGGAGCCATCTGATTTCGATGCCCGTTCTGCTTGCCAGCCCGAAGAGTCTGCGCTGTGCAATCTCGCTACAACTGTGATTGACAATGCGGCAGACGATAACTCGCTCTTTGAACAACTGGACGCATGGCTTTCGTGCCATGGGTTCGGGGATGTAGTGGATAAGGAGGAGGCCGATGCCTAAGACACGTTTCCTTACGTGGTATCGCCTTATACCGCTGGCTGCCGTTTTTGCCTTCGGCCTTATCTCATTCGTTTACTCGTATGCTCCTGCCGCTTTCTTTAAGCCGCTGTATCCGATTGACTACGAGGCGTATGTAAAGCAATCCAGTATTTCGCATAATCTGGATCCGTATCTGGTGTGCGCTGTCATTAAGTCTGAATCGAATTGGGATTCCGAGGCCGAGTCGAATCAGGGTGCTCAGGGATTGATGCAGCTGATGCCCGAGACTGCCCAGGATATGATCGCCAAGGGCCTTGTCGACGGTGGCGAGTATTCGGCCGACAACCTTAACGATCCGGCTACGAATATCGAGTTTGGCTGTGCGTATCTCTCGTATCTTCTAGCGTATTTTAACGGGTCGACTGACAGTGCCATTGCCGCCTATAACGCCGGCATGGGCAATGTCGACGGATGGGCGCAGCAGAGTACTTCGCTTCATAATGCAATCACCTTTCCCGAGACGCAGGCGTATCTGATTCGTGTCAATAATGCCTGGGTTCGCTACAAGACTCTCTATCCCGATCGGTTCGTATAGGACTATGCCTGCCGCCTGCGTATACTGCAGATATATGAGTTAGGAGTATCCATGGCGGAATTTGAAGTAGAACGCGTTGGTGGTGAACTTAAGCGCTTTGGCGTTGAAGGCTCTGACGTGCCGTTTAAGGTCGTGTCTCCCTATGAGCCTGCCGGTTCCCAGCCCAAGGCCATTGAGTCGCTTGTGCAGGGCGTGAGGGACGGAGACCGCTATCAGGTTTTGCTGGGCGTGACTGGTTCGGGCAAGACCTTCACGATGGCAAAGACTATTGAGGCCCTGGGAAAGCCGACGCTGGTCATGGCTCCGAATAAAACGCTCGCTGCTCAGCTTGCGAGCGAGCTCAAAGAGTTCTTTCCCAATAACGCTGTGGTCTACTTCGTCTCGTATTACGACTACTATCAGCCCGAGGCGTATGTGCCGCAAAGCGATACATATATCGAGAAAGACTCCTCGATTAACGAAGAGGTCGAGATGCTGCGCCATCAGGCGACCGCGTCACTGCTCTCTCGACGTGATGTAATCGTTGTCGCATCGGTCTCGTGTATCTATGGCATTGGCTCTCCTGAGGACTATGCGGGTCTGGCTCCAAACGTCGACAAGAAGGTGCCGCTCGAGCGCGATGACTTTATCCATGCACTTATCGACATTCAATATGATCGCAATGACTATGACCTGGCGCGTGGCACGTTCCGCGTGCGCGGCGATGTTGTCGACGTGTATCCGCCTTATGCCGAGCATCCGTTGCGGTTTGAGTTCTTTGGCGACGAGGTCGAGCTGATTGCCGAGATCGATGAGGTCACCGGTGAGATGCTCCGTGAGTACGAGGCCATTCCCGTATGGCCGGCATCGCACTACGTGACCGAGAAGCCAAAGGTCAAGGCGGCTCTGAAATCGATCAGCGAAGAGTGCGAGAAGCGCGTGGCGGAGCTCAAGGCGACCGACAAGTTGCTCGAGGCGCAGCGTCTGCAGCAGCGTACCGATTATGATCTTGAGATGCTCGAGACGATGGGCTTTTGCAACGGCATCGAGAACTACTCGCGTCATCTGGACGGTCGCAAGCCGGGTGAGCCGCCGTTTACCCTAATCGATTACTTTCCCAAGGATATGCTCTGCATCATCGATGAGAGCCATGTGACGGTGCCGCAGATTCGCGGCATGCACGAAGGTGACCGCTCGCGTAAGGTGACGCTGGTGGAACATGGTTTTCGCCTGCCCTCGGCGCTCGATAACCGCCCGCTTCGTTTCGATGAGTTTGAAGCAAGGATACCCCAGTTTATCTATGTTTCGGCCACGCCGGGCGACTACGAGCTGCGGGTGAGCCAAAACGACGTGGAGCAGATTATTCGTCCGACCGGCCTTCTCGACCCCAAGATTGACGTGCGTCCAGTTCGCGGCCAGATTGACGATCTTGAGGACGAGATTCGCGAGCGCGTTGCCCGCAAGGAGCGCGTGCTGGTGACCACGTTGACCAAGCGCATGGCCGAGGACCTGACCGACCATCTGCTCGACGCGGGCATTAAGGTCAATTACATGCACTCTGATACGGCGACAATGGACCGCGTCGAGATCCTGCGAACGCTGCGCGAGGGCAAGATCGATGTCCTCGTTGGCATCAACCTGCTTCGCGAGGGCTTGGATCTCCCTGAGGTCTCACTGGTGGCAATTCTCGATGCCGATAAGGAAGGCTTCTTGCGCAACCGCCGTTCGTTGATTCAGACGATTGGCCGTGCGGCCCGTAACGCCGATGGCGAAGTCATCATGTATGCAGACGTTGTGACCGATTCGATGAAAGAGGCCATCGAGGAGACGCAGCGCCGTCGCGAGATTCAGATGGCATATAACGAAGAACATGGCATTGTGCCCAAGACGGTGCGCAAGGCCATCAACGACATCTCAAGTTTTATTGCCGAGGCCGAAAAAACTGTGGGCTCCAAGGGACGCTCGAAGGGCGACTCTCTTGGCCATGGCGCATTCTATACGCCCGATGAGTCGGGCGAGGGCGGTGTGCCGGAAACGGTGGCGCCCGAGCAGACACTTGCGGAGCAGTTGGAAGAACTGCCACATGACGAGCTTGTGCGGATCGTCGAAACCATGGAAGAGGATATGCGTAACGCTTCTGCCGCTATGGACTTTGAGGAGGCGGCGCGCCTGCGCGATGCTGTCGTTCAGATTCGGGCGATGCTCGAGGGTGCGTCTGAGGACGAGACGATCGAGCGCTTACGTTCGCAGGCCCGCAAGGGTTCCACTTTCGCATCGGGCAGAAAACGCCAGGGTGCACGGTTTAAGAAATAGCGAACAGGCCCCGAGTTCCCTGTAGAGCTCGGGGCCTGTGTCTTTTGCGCGCTGGAATTCGTGCGTTAGAGGTCTGCGATCAGGGCTTCAGCACAACGGATGCCGTCGGTGGCCGCGCTCATGATGCCGCCGGCATATCCAGCTCCCTCACCGCAAGGGTAGAGGCCCGGGGTCGACACGGCATGGCACGTTCGGTCTCGAGTGACAGTGACCGGTGAGCTCGAACGAGTCTCCACGCCGGTAAGAACGGCATCGGGGCGGTCGTAGCCTCGTAGCTTTTTTCCGAGTAGGGGAAGTCCCAGGCGGAGCGACTCGACGATATGCTGCGGCAGGGCTTCGTCAATTGCCGTCCAGGTCACACCGAGCGGATAGGTGGGCTTTACCTTTCCGGGCGCCTTGCTGGCGCGTCCTTCGAGGAAATCTCCGACGAGTTGTGCCGGTGCGTTCCAGTTGGAACCGCCCAGGCGATAGGCGGCCGCCTCGCAGGCACGCTGGAGCTCGATGCCGGCGAGCGGGTCATCGTTGGGAAGGTCCTCAGGCGTGACGTTAACGAGCAGGGCGGCATTTGCGTTGCGTCCGTCGCGGGCATTGAGACTGGCCCCGTTGACGCACAGATGGCACGGTTCTGAAGAGGCGGCAACAACCTGTCCGCCGGGGCACATGCAAAACGAGAACACGCTGCGGCCGTTGGGAAGATGGGCAACAAGTTTGTAGGGGGCCGCCCCGAGCGCTGGATGTCCCGCCGAGGCTCCATATTGGGCTCTGTTGATGTCGCGTTGCGGATGCTCGATGCGAGCGCCCATGGCAAAGGTCTTTTGCGCGAGGGCCACGTTGTGGTCCTTAAGGAGCTCAAAAATATCGCGAGCAGAATGCCCGCAGGCGAGGATGAGGTGCCTTGTCTCGATTGGCTCGTAAGCGGCGTCTTGGGACGATTGGACATCAATACCGGTGATGGCGCCAGACGCGTCGATGCGAATGTCGACGAGCTTCGTTCGATAACGGACGACACCTCCGAGCTGCTCGATGCGCTGGGATATAGCGGTGACAACCTTGGGAAGGATGTCGGAGCCAATGTGCGGCTTGGCATCCCACAGAATATCGCGGGGCGCACCCGCCTCGACGAAGGTTTCGAGGATAAGGCGATGGGCGGGATTTTTTGTTCCCGTATTGAGCTTGCCGTCCGAGAAGGTCCCCGCGCCGCCCAGACCAAACTGAATATTGCTCTCGGGGTCGAGGATGCGCTCCTTTAGAAAGAGGTCGATCGCCTGCGAGCGGCGAAATGCCGGGTCGCCGCGCTCGATAAGCAAGGGCTTAAGACCTGCTTTGGCGAGCGTGAGCGCAGCGAAAAGGCCGGCGCATCCGGCGCCGACAACGACAGGGCGTTCTTGAGGCGCGTCGGAGACGGGGGAGGGGAATGAAGGCCCATCGTCTTCTATCGCGCGTACGCGCGAGCGGTCACGCTCGGCAACGCTGTCGACCGCTTCTCGCTCGAGGTGGGGACTAGTCAGCTCAACACGAAAGCTCAGGATAAAATGGACGTCTCGTTTTTTGCGAGCGTCGATTGACTTGCGGTGGAGCTCGATGGACTTGATCTTGGAGTCCTTGCAACGTAGGATGCGCTTGGCGACTCGCTTGCCAACAATGAGGCAGGCATTTTCATCGCCGGCTTCATCGAGCGACGCGTTGACTTGGGTGATTTCGATCATCGAGGTCTCCTTAGAGGCAAGAAAGAGGCCGTCCGGTATCCCAGACGGCCCGAATGCGTTTTTGATTATAGACTGCGCGGCTACAAGCTGCTTGCAGCGCGAATGCCCGAGAGCCAGGCCCACGCAAGGTTAAAGCCTCCGCAATCGGCGTCGATGTCGAGCGCTTCGCCGCAGACGTAAAGCGGGGCGTCGACAACGCTGCGCGCGCGTAGACTGGGTGTTGAGATGCTCTCGACAGATACGCCACCTCGCGTGACCTGCGCCGAGCGCTCCTCGGCTGTTCCCTCGACGAGCAACTTAAAGTGCTTGAGGATCGAGACCAGGTGGATGACATCGTTGGAGCCTGGATGGCACTGCTCGAACGCTGTACAGACGACGCGGGAGAGTTGCGGGGCGAGCATGCCGTCGAGCCAACGGGGATCGCGGGGAGAAAAGCCGCCGAGCAGCTTAACGCGCCGGTTGAGCATATCGAGCAGCTTGTCTTTGGAGAGGTCGGGGAAAACGTCGAGCAGGATCGTATCGCCGCGCTGGATACGACGGGAGAGGTTGAAGACAGCGACGCCCGAGATGCCGAAGGCTCGAAACAGTACTTCACCGTCTTCGTGCCAGAGCTCACTATGGTTACGGGTGAGCGTCAAGCGGGCGCGGACGCGCAGACCATCCAACGTCTTGAGTGCCGCCCGATCGCCAACGACCGTTGCCGATACGGGGCAGAGGATGGGGTGCAGCGAAGTGAGGGGGAGGCTAAACGTATCGGCGATACCGGTGGGGTTGCCGCCCGTGGCGATAATTACGGCATGTGCCTGCAGGGCCTCGTTCTTGCGAGGGACATCGGCGAGCGCTTTCCGAAGCGAGCGGAGCTCCGATTTTCGGTCGTCGTGCTTTTTTGCCTTGAGCGCCCGCGCTGGACGGTCTATTTGGAGTGCCCAGCCTTCGGAAGCTTTGTGCGCCGAGGCAACGTTGGCTCCGCAGATTAAGGTGATACCCAGGCGGTCGCAAACATTGAGAAGTGCGTCGCGCACCGATTCGGCGCGAAGGGAGCGCGGGTACAGCCGGCCTTCCTCGGAGGTTGTCATGATGCCCAGCGAGGAGAAGAAACCCATAAGCTCTTGTTCGGGTTGGGGGCCCATGACAGATTCGACGAATGCGGGGTGGTTATACCGCTGAGGATCAATCGATTCGTTGGAGAGGTTGCAGCGGCCGTTACCGGTCGCAAGGAGCTTAAGGCCACAGGCGACATCGCGCTCAACGATGCAGACGCTTTTGCCAGCGCGTGCGGCCGTAATGGCAGCGGCGAGGCCTGAAGCCCCGCCGCCGATTACCAGGACGTCATAGAAGGCGCTCGCGTTCACTTAGGCCTCGTCGGTCTCGTGCGGGGTAATGGCCTCGACGGCAGAGACTGCCTTGGGCAACATGTCATCGGGCAGCGCGGTCTCGACCTCGCCCTTATCGCAGGCCTCGGCGAGTGCCGGATTAATGGGAAGCTGGCCCAAGATGTCGAGGTTATAGCGATCTGCGACCTCGGGGAGCTTGCTCTTGCCAAAGACCTCAATCTTCTTGCCGCAGTCGGGGCACTCAATATAGCTCATGTTCTCGACAATGCCCAGAATGGGGACGTTCATCTTCTCGGCCATGTTGACCGCCTTGGCGACGATCATCGAGACCAGATCCTGCGGGCTCGTGACGATGACGATGCCGTCGACGGGCAACGACTGGAAGACGGTGAGCGCGACGTCGCCTGTTCCCGGAGGCATGTCGACCAGCAGGTAGTCGATGGGGCCCCACGAGGTCTCGCTCCAGAACTGCCTAATGGCGCCTGCGATGACCGGACCGCGCCAAAGGACGGGGTCGGTCTCGTTTTGGAGCAGCAGGTTGGAGCTCATGACCTTGACGCCGTGCTCGGAGATTTCGGGCAGCATAAGGTTGCCAAGGGCATGGACGTGGCGTCCGCTCATACCGAACATCTTGGGGATGGAGGGACCGGTGATGTCGGCATCGAGGACGCCGACCTTGTGGCCGTGACGGGCAAGCTCGGTGGCGATGGCACCGGTGACAAACGACTTGCCGACACCGCCCTTGCCGGAAAGCACGGCGATGACGCGTTTGACCTCGGATAGCGTGTTCTCCTCAAATTGCGACGGCGACGTTTGTCCGCCGGCGGCCTGTGCGTGCTCGCAACCCATGTATGACTCCTTTGTATATGTTGGGGCCGGGGCCCCGTGATGTGACACGAGCGTCATTGTACCCTCGTTTGCGAGCGGGAGTCATTTGCGATGCATTTGGGCCGAGCGTGCTTGCAATACGATGGGTCCAAGCGAATGGGCGGGCTTACTGAACTTTGCTGGCGAACTCGAGGTATTGCATGCGCTGTAGCTTGTCGATCGTCGAGGCGTATGGGCTGTCTTCAGATTCCAAGTCGTAGCGCAGCCCGTCGGCACCAAGGTAGCCGGCGACATTGATGGTGGGCACATCTGACCTTGTTGCAAGCAGAGCCTTTTGATAGTCGGTGAGCGGGGCGCCGATCTTATTAAGGGTAATGGCTGCAATCTCGTTTGCCCCGACGGTGTCGTAGACGTTGAGCTCGGTATTGCCGGCGATTTCATAGTTAGCCCAGACGAAATAGGTCGACTGATAGACACGGAAAGCGTGGCTTGCCGTGTCTTCCTGAGGGTACAGCTCGTCGTTGAGAGTCGTTGCGGCGCTCGGCTGATGGTCGCCAAAAAAGACAAGGACAACCGGTCTGCCGATATTGCGGAGCTCGTTGATAAAGTACTCAAGGTCCCGGTCGGATGCGTTGATGCAGGTGAGATAGGTGTTGAGCGCGCTATTGGCGCCCTCGCTGGCTCCCTCGACCCAATAGTTTGTCAGCTCCTCGGCGGGAACGGTGCCATAGTCGTAGCCGCCGTGATTTTGCATCGTGACGTCAAAGATGAACTGCGGCGCTTCGTCGGTTCTAAGCAGGTCGAGTATCTTGTCGTAGGTGGCGTAGTCGCATACGCCGGCATGGTAACAGGGCGCACCTTCGAAATCGCCGATTGAAAGAAAGTCTCCAAAGCCCAGCTGCTGATAGATTTTATCTCGATGGTAGTTGACGGGGTTTTGCGGGTGCATAGCGGTAGCGGTATACCCAAGCTCTTTAAGATCCTTTGCCAGGCTGTTGACGCCATTCATCTGATACAGCTGATAGGGGATCTTGCCTAATCCGACAAAGGCCGTTGTCGCTCCGGTTAAAAATTCGAATTCGGAGTTTGCCGTTCCGCCACCGGTGACCGAAGCGAGCATGGTGCCGCGAACAAGCGTGTCGGGAAGCGAGTTGTAGAATGCGGGGCCGGTGTACCCGGCCGCCTGGAGCTGCTCAAAGCATGAAAGGTCGCTAAAACTCTCGTTCATGACGGCAACAATCGTCGGCTTGATTTCATTGAACTGGGCAACGGCCGCCGCGCGCTGCTCGCTCGAGCCATACGTGCTGTCGTAGGCGGCGGCGAGCTCCTGCTCGATGCTCTGCGCCTCATCGGGCGTATAGTCTTCGGGCTTCTCAATGGGCAACTCGTTGACCATTTCGGTGAACGAAGTGATAAAACCCTGAGACGCATACGTGGTGATGGGCTGCCAACGGTCAAATCCAAAATTCAGCGCCTGCTCCAAGTCGATGCTGGAAAAGCCCGAGAGCCCCACAACGGTCACTAACAGAAAAGCACAGAGGTTAGCGGCGATTGCGGGGAAGACATGGGTGGGCGTACGGAGCTTTCGCGGACGGATAAGCGAAAGAAGCCCCAGGGAAATCTCCAGCAGGGCGAGAGAGGTTACGATTCCGGCGGTAAAGGTAAACTCGTATCCCTCGCTCACCTCCATTGCGGTGCCAAGGGCCAAGATATCGCTTGGCAGGATGGCCTCGCCTTTAAACGTTATGACGAAGTGCTCGGCAATGCCAAGGATGCAGCAGGCGACGGGCACGAGGGCCATGACGCCTCCATGACGCTGTCCCAGCAAATAAAGGGAGAGCAGAACCGTCGCGAGCAGCCCGACGGAAAACCCGAATGAGTTGGCGGGAATGCGATAGAACGTTTCGTTGCAGGCAATTTCGAGTGAAACGAACGAGAGCGCTGAAACAGCGGCGATGACAAGGATGTCACGGCAAATACAGGCAACCGTTCCCGTCGCAAGATCGGTTTGGTCGATAAGTCCCGAAACCAAGGGTTCGACAAGAAGTATGACGGCGGCAGCACCGAGCGCCGAATAAGAAAGGACCCATAGGGAACTGTCCTCATTTACGAGCAATTGATTCGTAATCCATGCAGCTACCACGCCGAGCGGGATGAGGAGCGTCGCGCACCAAAAGACGCGAGCAATGGGCGGCTTTTCATTGTGTTTGATTGAAAAATACACGCGCACGACGACGGTGGCCACGATAAGGACGGCGATGAATATGGGCAGATTGGCCATGTCGCTCGAAGTGATTTCAAGGGGGATATCTTCGGTCATGGACGTTCCTCTGTTACAGCAAATTAAGTTCAGTATTAGGTTACTGTAACCTTTCCACGGCATTTCGAGAAACGAAGCACCCGATACGCAAAGCTAAAGGTCTGCGAATCTTGTATTACGAACATCTGTGCGCGTCGAGTGCGCTAAACTCATCGGCAGTATGATTCGATGCAATAGGAGGCAAGGAGCTTCCATGTCTGATTCTTCTATCGTTATTCGCGGCGCTCGTGAGCACAACCTCCGTGATATTGATGTTTCCATTCCGCGTGACCAACTCGTGGTCATTACCGGTCTTTCTGGCTCGGGCAAGAGCTCGCTGGCATTTGACACTATCTATGCCGAGGGCCAGCGTCGATACGTCGAGAGCCTTTCGAGCTATGCGCGCCAGTTCTTGGGCCAGATGGACAAACCCGACTTGGATTCAATCGACGGCCTTTCGCCGGCGGTGTCGATCGACCAAAAGACGACGTCTAAAAACCCTCGCTCGACGGTTGGCACCGTAACCGAGATTTATGACTATCTGCGCCTGCTGTTCGCCCGTGTGGGCACCCCGCACTGTCCCGAATGCGGCCGCGTCATTGAGCGCCAGACGACCGACCAGGTTGCCGACAAGGTCTTGGCGGCGGGGGAGGGCCGCCGCGCGTTTGTGCTGGCACCGGTGGTGCGCGGGCGAAAAGGCGAGTATACCAAACTGTTTGAGGACCTTCGCGCCGAGGGCTTTAGCCGCGTGCGCGTTGACGGCGAAGTGCGCTCGCTCGACGACCCTATCGATCTGGACAAGAAGTTCAAGCACGATATCGAGGTCGTGGTCGATCGCATCGTGATCCGTGAGAACTCTCTTGGCCGTATCGCCGAGTCTGTTGAGCAGGCGACCGCGCTGGCTCACGGCAATGTAAACGTGTACATGCTGCCCGATCGTGATGCTCCCGAGGGGACCGAGGGCGAGCTTCTGGAGTATTCGTTGGCCTTGGCGTGCCCGGAGCATGGACACTCCATTGACGATCTTCAGCCGCGTGATTTTTCGTTCAACGCTCCCTATGGCGCATGTCCTGAGTGCGACGGCCTGGGCTTTAAGAAAACCGTTGATGCCGAGGCGCTGATTGAGGATCCCTCGAAGTCCATTGCCGATGGAGTCTTTGGTAGCCTGTTTGGCAATTCGAACTACTATCCGCAGATTTTTGCTGCGGTCTGCAAACACTTTAAGGTGAGCGCCGATACGCCGTGGGAGGACTTGCCCCCTCGCGTGCGTCGTGCATTCTTGGATGGCCTGGGCGATACGAAGATCTCGGTCGACTACCAAAAGCTCGACGGACGTCGCAGCCAGTGGGATACCAAGTTTTCGGGCGTTCGCAACATCCTGTACGAACGCTATACCGAGACGACGAACGAGAACACCAAGACGCGCCTGGAGAAGTACATTCGCGAGGAACCGTGCTCGAGCTGCCACGGCGCTCGTTTGCGCCCCGAGATGCTCGCCGTTACCGTGGGCGGCAAGTCCATTTACGAGGTCTGCTGCCTATCGTGCCGTGAATCGCTCGAGTTTTTTGAGGGCCTGGAACTCACCGAGCGCCAACAGTTTATCGGCGGCCGTATCGTCAAGGAAATTCTGGAGCGCCTGCGTTTTCTGGTCGATGTTGGACTCGACTATCTGACACTCGATCGTGCCTCGGCGACGCTTTCCGGTGGCGAGGCACAGCGTATTCGCCTGGCAACGCAGATCGGCGCGGGTCTCATGGGCGTGCTCTATATTCTGGACGAGCCCTCGATCGGTCTTCATCAGCGTGACAACGAGCGCCTGATCAAGACGCTCGAACGCCTGCGCGATATCGGCAATACCGTTATCGTCGTCGAACACGACGAGGATACAATCCGTGCCGCCGACTACGTGATCGACATGGGGCCCGGCGCCGGTGTCAACGGCGGGCACGTAGTCGCGGCGGGAACGCCTGCCGATATCATGGCGTGTCCTGAGTCGATGACGGGCGCTTATCTGACCGGCAAACGAATGATTCGGGTGCCTGATGAACGGCGCAAGCCCGGTCGCGGCTGCCTTAAAATTACGGGCGCTCGAGCCAACAACCTCAAAAACGTTACTGCCAAGATCGAGTTTGGTACGCTTACGGTTGTTACCGGCGTGTCGGGATCGGGCAAGAGCTCCCTGGTTACCGACACCATTGCGCCTGCCCTTACGAATGCCATTCACCGCTCGACGCGCCCCGTGGGTCCGTATAAGAAAATCGAGGGCATCGAGTGTATCGATAAGGTTATCGATATCGACCAGTCGCCGATTGGCCGCACGCCGCGTTCCAACCCTGCTACCTATATCGGCCTGTGGGATGATCTTCGCGCGCTGTTTGCGAGTACGCCGGAGTCGAAGGCGCGCGGCTACTCGCCGGGTCGTTTCTCCTTTAATGTGAGTGGCGGGCGCTGTGAGGCGTGCAAGGGCGACGGGCAGATCAAGATCGAGATGCACTTCCTTCCCGATATCTACGTTCCCTGCGAAGTTTGCGGCGGTAAACGCTACAACCGCGAGACACTCGAGGTCACCTACCGTGGCAAGACCATCTCGGACGTGCTCGACATGAGCGTCACCGAGGCGCTGGCCTTCTTTGGGAATATCCCGCAGATTAAGCGCAAGCTCCAGACGCTGTACGATGTAGGCTTAGGCTACGTGAGCCTGGGCCAGCCCGCCACGACGCTCTCGGGCGGCGAGGCGCAGCGTGTGAAGCTCGCCAAGGAGCTTCATCGACGCCAGACGGGCAAGACGTTCTATATTTTGGACGAGCCGACGACCGGCCTTCATTTTGAGGACGTCCGCCAGCTGCTCGATGTGCTGCAGCGCTTGGTCGATGCGGGCAACACGGTGCTGGTGATTGAGCACAACCTTGATGTCATCAAGGTTGCCGACCGCCTGATTGATATGGGTCCCGAAGGCGGTAACGGCGGCGGAACCGTCGTGGTTTCGGGCACACCGGAGCAGGTTGCGGACTGTCCGCAGAGTTATACGGGCAAGTTTTTGGCGCCGTTGCTCAGGCGTGACCGGGAGCGCCAGGCTCAACTTGATGCTCAATAAATAGGCGATTCAGTTTATGGGCGCCATCGACTCCTTGTGATTCGATGGCGCTTGCTGTGCCGAAGTGACGTATGCAGCCGAATTGGACATATACTTAATCCTTGCGTCCGAATGCGAGGGAAAGGATATGTCATGGCAAAGGCTGTAAAGACGCCAAAAACCAATGCGATGCGCGAGCTGGAAAGTGCCGGCATTTCCTATGTTCTACATACGTACGAAGACGATGGTGATGAGTCGGTGGGCCTGGGGGCCGCGATTTCGGAGCAGCTTGGCGAGGAGCCCGGTCAAGGATTTAAGACTTTGGTCTGTGTGACACCGTCCAACGACCATGTCGTGTGCTGCATCCCTGTTGCCGACGAGCTCGATTTAAAGTCCGCCGCGCGTGCCGCGGGGGAAAAGTCCTTGGCCATGATGCATGTGAAGGATTTGCTTGCGGCGACTGGCTACGTTCGCGGCGGCTGCAGCCCGGTCGGTATGAAAAAACGCTACCGGACGCTCATTGATGAGACGTGTGTCCTTTGGGATACCATTTTTATTTCGGGAGGCAAGCGTGGTTATCAGCTCGAGCTTGCACCCGATGATTTAATTGCATTTTGCGGGGCGACGGTTGCCGCGATTACGAGAGAGGACTGAGCGATGCCGCAGGAAGAATTGAAGCGCGGAGCTCATTTTGCAAAAGAATCTGCGCCTCAGACACCCTCATCCGAAGTTTCTTCGTCGCGAGATGACACTGACGACATGGGCTCGTCGGACTACTCCACGGTTGGTCGTTCCGCCGGGCTTATGACCATCCTGACTATCGTGTCTCGCGTCACCGGTTTTATCCGCACGTGGGCAATGGCGGCCGCTATCGGCATGTCGCTACTCTCGTCCTCCTATCAGGTCGCCAACAACCTGCCCAATATGCTCTACGAACTCGTGATGGGTGGCATGCTCGTGACGGCGTTTTTGCCCGTGTACATGGGCGTGAGGCGTGAGCAGGGTCGCGAGGCCTCGAACGAGTACGTGGGCAACCTGCTCGGCATTCTGCTTTTGGTGCTGGGTGGCATTTCGTTGCTGGGGACCGTGTTCGCCCCGGGCTTTATCTGGACGCAATCGTTCCTTTCGGGTGACGGCGGCAGCATGGATACCGCTGCGTTCATGTTCCGTTTCTTTGCCATCCAGATTCTGTTCTATGGTTTGGGCTCGGTGTTTTCGGGCGTTCTCAACGCACACCGCGACTACTTCTGGTCGACGTTTGCCCCGGTCCTCAACAATGTGATCGTCATTGCGAGCTTTATGGGTTTTGCGCCCGTGTCCGCACAGTTTGGCGAACGTGCCGGCATCATCTTAATTGCGGCCGGTACGACCCTCGGTGTCTTTGTTCAGATGGCATGTCAGATCCCCGCGCTTGGCAAGCACGGCGTGCATCCCCATATCCATATCGACTTTAAGGACCCCGCGCTGCGCCAGACGATTGCGCTCGGTATCCCGACGCTGCTCGCCACGGTGTGCATGTTTGTCTCGACTTCTATCACCAACGCTGCCGCGCTGGTGGTCCAGCCCGAGACTGGTCCTTCCGTCATCGCCTATGCGCGCCTGTGGTACACGCTGCCCTACGCGCTGATTGCCGCCTCGCTTTCGACGGCGCTCTATACCGAGCTCTCTCACGACGCACAGGAGAAGGATTACGACAGCGTTCGCACGGGCATTTCGCGTGGCGTCGCCCAGATGCTGTTCTTCCTGATTCCGTTCGCGCTGTACCTGATTGTCTTCGCGCGTCCGCTCAACATGATTTACTGTGCCGGCAAGTTTGATGAGTCCGGCGTGGCGCTGGTGTCCGAGTTCCTTGTCTACCTGGCGTTCTCGCTGCCGCTCTACGGCGTGGTCGTATTGATGCAGAAGAGCTTCTCTGCCTTGCTCGACATGAAGCCCTATAGCCGCTATTGCCTGTATTCCGCCATCGGCCAGGCCGGCTCGGTTCTGCTGTTTGGCGTTGTGCTGGGCTTCGGTATGCCGGCAATCGCGCTTTCGTATGTCGTCGACTACGTGATCTTGGTCGGTTGCTCGCTGTGGTGGCTGCGTCGTCGTCTGCGTGGCCTTCAGGTCAAATCTATCCTGCATGGCGGTTTCTTTGGCCTTTTGCTCGGTGGCCTGGGTGCTGCCGCAGGCGCCGGCGTCATGTGGGCGCTTGAGCACTTTGTCGGGGCACTTGGCGGCTCGATTCTGATTACTCTTGGCTACGTTTGCGTTGCGGGTGTCGTCTCGCTTGCTGTTACCTTTGGCCTTGCCGCCGTCCTTAAGATGCCCGAGGTCTCGGCGCTGCTTCGTCGCAAGTAGGTGCGCGTGGCCGGTCACGACAACATTCCAACGCTTGCCGAGCAGGTTTCGCGCGTTCCCACACAGCCCGGATGCTACCTTTGGAAGGATGCCAAGGGCGATGTCATCTACGTGGGCAAGGCGAAAAACCTGCGCGCCCGCATGCGCCAATACGTGACACTGCAGGATGAGCGTCAAAAGATTCCGCTGATGATGCAGCTGGTGGCGAGCTTTGACTATATCGTGGTGGAGACCGAGCATGAGGCGTTGGTGCTCGAGCGCAATTTGATTGGTCAGTACCATCCGTACTTTAACGTCGACCTCAAGGATGACAAGAGCTACCCCTTTATCGCCATTACAAAGGGCGACCTGTATCCCGCTATCAAATATACGCGTGAGCGTCATAAGCCGGGAACGCGCTATTTTGGACCCTATACCGATAGCCGTGCGGCACGTGAGACGATAGATACGCTGCGCAAGGTTATCCCCATCTGCTCCGCATCCTGTGCGGAGTGGCGTCGTTGTCGTCGTATCGTCGAGTCCCACAAGGGCGAGGAAGACATCGTCAATATGATTTGCGCGCAAAACGGGCGTCCCTGCTTTGACTACCATGTCGGGCGCGGCCCGGGTGCGTGTGTCGGCGCGATTTCCCCGGCAGACTATGCCAAGAACGTCAAGCGTGTCGAGCGCTTTTTGTCGGGCCATCGCAAGGATGTCGTCGATGAGCTGACCTCGGAGATGACGGATGCCGCCGAGGCGCTCGACTTTGAGCGCGCGGCACGCGTCAAACGTCGTTTGGAGGTCATCAGGGGTCTGGACGATCGTCAGCAAGTCGTTTTTCCCTCCAGTGTCGATATCGATGTCATCGGGTTCTATCGCGAGGAGACCATCTCCGCCGCTTGCGTCTTCGTCGTTCGCGAGGGCCGAACAGTTCGCACCTGCGAGTTCATTCTCGACAAGGGTCTTGATGTTGACGAGGAAGAGCTCCAGTCGGGCTTTCTTAAGCGCTATTACGACGAGACGGCTGATATTCCAGCTGAGGTCAACCTTTCCGTCGAGCTTGAGGATGCGGAGGCGCTGGGGGAGTGGCTTGCGGGCAAGCGTGAGCGTTCCTGCCATCTCCATAGGCCGCAGCGTGGCGAAAAGCACCGTCTGCTCGATATGGCATCCAAAAATGCGCGCCATGCCCTCATGCGCTACATGATGCGAACGGGGTACGCTGACGACCGCACCAATCAAGCGCTCCTGGAGCTCGAAAGTGCGTTGGCGCTGCCATCTCCGCCGTTGCGTATCGAGTGCTTCGATATCTCTACACTGCATGGCACCTTTACGGTCGCCTCGATGGTGGTGTTTACCAACGGGCGCGCCGACAAGAGCCAGTACCGTCGTTTTAAAATTCAGGCCGAATTGGACGAGGCAAACGACTTCGTGTCGATGTCCGAGGTTTTGGGACGACGCTATGCTCCCGAGCGCATGACCGACGAGCGCTTTGGCTCGCGCCCCGATTTGCTCGTTGTCGATGGCGGTAAGCCGCAGCTGACCGCTGCGATCAAGCAACTTGAGGCTCTCGGGCTCGATATACCAGTTTGTGGCTTGGCAAAGGCCGATGAGGAGGTTTTCGTGCCTTGGGACGAGACTCCCGTCGTGCTTCCGACCGGGTCCGCGTCGCTCTATCTAATTAAACAGGTGCGCGATGAATCGCACCGTTTTGCAATTACATTCCATCGTGAGTTGCGCGATAAAGCCATGACGGTTTCGGTACTCGATGACGTTCCAGGCGTGGGACCCACCAGAAAACGTGCCCTTATGCGCCATTTTGGCTCGATGAAGCGTTTGCGCGCGGCGAGCGAGCAAGAGATCGCGGAAGTTCGCGGCATACCCGCCGATGTTGCCAAGGCGGTCCACGAGGCGCTCGTTGCGTGGAATGCCGAGCGCGCCGAGGCGGCGGCTGGCCATTCCGATAGCTAAACACGAGCCTAAACTACTGATATACATGATTGCGTGATTTTCAACCATTTATTTCGCCATGATTGCCTGCTGGTTTCGGGTTTTATTAACGCTAAAACGTTTGACTAGTCATGGTGAACAACCCTGCTATCCTGCGGGTTGACGAAGACTGATATCTCACCTCGCCGATACATACTGTCTGGCGAATCGTTTGTCAACGAATTCGGTGAACGGTAGTAAATACCGTTCAAGCGGATGTATGTATCGGTCGCCGAGCGCGGCACCTCAGTTGGGTTCGTCGGTAGGTAAGGTATATATCGTCCGCAAGTTGCGCGGGGGCAAGTCTAGGTGCTCCCGAGTAAGATTCTCTATTGATAGGAGAAGACATGGCCATCATCAACAAGGGTATGTCCAGGCGTTCGTTCCTCGGCCTCACCGGCAGCGTCGCTGCTGTCGCAGGGCTTGGTCTCACCGGCTGCGGTGGCAGCTCTAGCGACGAGGGTTCCGCTTCCGGTTCCACCGATTCCGCCAACCGTGGCGGCGGCGTGATCACCGCTGGTTCCGCTTACGCTCCGTCCAGCTTCGATCCCGCCAGCACCGGCTCCGCTGTGGGCCTGGGTGCTAACTGGCACGTCGTCGAGGGCCTCTACGGCATCGATTACCACGACTACAGCACCTTCAACGAGCTCGCCACCGACGATCCCAAGTCCGTAGACGACACCACTTTCGAGGTCACCATCCGCAAGGGCGCCAAGTTCTCCGATGGCACCGAGGTCACCGCTGACGATGTCGTCGCCTCCTACACCGCTTGCGCCGCTTCCGCTACCTATGCTCCGTTCTTCCAGCCCTTCGAGTCCATCGAGGCCAAGGACGCCAGCACCGTGACGGTCAAGACCAAGGTCCCCAACTTCTCCCTGCTCAAGGATCGTCTGGCCATCGTCCGCGTTACCCCGGCCACTCAGACCGAGGAAGATCGCGCCAAGCAGCCGATCGGCTCCGGCCCCTGGATGTACGACTCTATCTCCGATACCGAGATCACCCTGGTTCCCAACCCCGAGTACAACGGTGAGTATGCTGCCGAGGATAAGAAGATCCAGTACAGCATCCTGACCGACCCCACCGCTCGCGTTACCGCTCAGCAGGAGGGCTCCACGCTCGTTATGGAGCTCGTTACCGCTGACGCCGTCGACCAGCTCGAGAGCGCCGGCTGCAAGATCGATAACGTTCAGGGTTTCGGCACCCGCTTCATCATGTTCAACGTCGCCAAGGAGCCTTGGAACAACGTCAAGGTCCGTCAGGCCGTCATGTATGCGCTCGACACCGAGAAGATGGTCAGCAACACCTTCGCCGGCCTTGCCACCGCTGCCAGCTGCTACCTGCCCAAGAGCTTCACCAACTATCATGAGGCTTCCACGGTGTACAAGACCGACGCCAAGAAGGCTAAGAAGCTCATCGAGGAGTCTGGCATCACCCCGGGTGCCATCACCCTGCGCACCACCGACAACGAGCAGATTAAGGGCATGGCCGCCCAGGTCAAGAACGACCTCGACGCTCTCGGCTTCGATGTGACCATCCAGACCGATACCTCGCCGGCTACCTACGCTGCCATTGACGGCGGCGAGGCCTACGATATCCTCCTTGCCCCTGGCGATCCTTCCTGCTTCGGCGCTGATCCCGACCTGCTGCTCAACTGGTGGTACGGCGACAACGTCTGGATGCAGACCCGTTGCCCGTGGAAGGAGTCCGCTGAGTGGCAGAAGCTCCACGGTCTCATGGACGAGGCTCTTGCCGCCGAGGGCGACGAGCAGCAGAAGAAGTGGAACGAGTGCTTCGACATCATTGCCGACAACGCCGTTCTGTACCCCGTTGTCCACGTCAAGACCGTCTCCGCTTCCTGGGACGATCCGTCCACTGCGCCCAACGGCGAGGCCCTCGATGGCTTCAAGGGCATCGGCACGACGAGCATGTCCTTCAGGGGCGTTGCGACCGTCAAGGCGTAAGACTCGCTTGAGTCTGTATGCAGGATGTCGGTCGTTGGGACCGTATCCTCATAGTTGAAACAAAGACCCGGGCGGCAACGATGTCGCTCGGGTCTTGTAATGAGTATCCGTACTCATATACCAGTTGGTCCTACCGACAAAAGAAAGGGGAGAGAACGTGAACAACTTGCTACGTTTGATTGGAAGGCGTCTTGTGGCGCTGCCGATCATGGCATTGGGCGTCACCGTCCTGGTGTTCTTCCTTATGTCGTTCTCCAAGACCGACCCCGCCTACACGGCGTTGGGTGACGGTGCCTCGCCCGAGGCGGTTGCCGAGTACCATGAGAAGTATGGTCTGGACGACCCCTGGCCCGTGCGCTACGTGCGCTATATGGGCGATTTGATCCATGGCGACATGGGCACCTATGGTGCTGCTCGCAACTCCGTTGCCAAGCGCATCTCCACGGCCCTGCCCGTCACGATGCAGCTGACCTTTATCGGTCTTGCCATCGGTGCGGTCGTTTCGTTTTTGCTCGGCGTCATCGCGGCACTGTATCGCGACAAATGGCCGGACCAAGTGATTCGCGTCTTTTCCATCGCCGGCTTGGCAACCCCGTCGTTCTGGCTTGCCGTTCTGTTGATCCTGCTGTTCTCTTCCTACCTTAAGGTGCTCCCGGCATCGGGTGCTCTGCCTCACTTCACCACGAATCCGGTTGGCTATCTGGGACGTATGATCATGCCCGCCATCGCCTTGGCATTTCCGCTGACGGGCCAGATGACTCGTATCGTGCGCACCGCCATGGTCGAGGAGCTCGACAAGGATTATGTCCGTATGGCTCGCGGCGCTGGCGTTCCCGAGAAGGTCGTCGTCGGCATCAACGTTCTTCGCAATGCGCTGATCACCCCGGTCACCACCCTCGGTCTTAAGATCGGTTACCTCATGGGCGGCGCCGTCGTCATCGAGGTTATCTTCAACCTCCCCGGCATGGGCACCGCGATTCTGCAGGGCGTTCAGGGCAACGAGGCGAACCTGGTTCAGGGCGTCGTTATCGTCGTTGCTCTTGCCTTCATCATCATCAACATCGTGGTTGACATGCTCTACCTGCTCATCAACCCGCGCATCAGGACGGTGTAGATTATGGTAAAGATTCGAGAGAAGCAAACCGAGCAGCTCGAGAAGGCTGCCTCCAAGGGGCTCAAGCTCGGTGGCTGGAAGAAGATGACGCTGTCTTCTAAGATTGCCGCCGTCGTGCTGGTGCTGGTCGCCCTGACTGCGATCCTGGCGCCCCTTCTTGCCCCCTATAGCCCGGTCGAGATCTTTACGGCTCGCCAGGCTCCCGGCAACGGATTTATCTTCGGTACCGACGATAAGGGTCGCGACATTCTGTCGCGTATGCTCTACGGTGGTCGTTACTCGCTGATTATCGGCTTTGGCGCCACTGCCATGGCTCTGGTCTGCGGCTCGGTCGTGGGCGCCCTTGCAGCGGTTTCGCGCAAGGCCGTCTCCGAGACGATCATGCGTATCCTGGACATCATCATGTCCATCCCCGGCATCGCCCTCGCGGCCGTCTTCGTCTCCATCCTGGGCAACTCCGTGCCGTCGATCATCTTCGCCATCGGCTTTATGTACACTCCGCAGATTGCCCGTATCGTGCGCGCCAACATCGTGTCCGAGTACGGCGAGGACTATGTCCGCGCGGTCATCGTTTCCGGCGCCAAGGCTCCGTGGATTTTGATCAAGCATGTTCTGCGTAACTGCATCGCCCCGATCATGGTCTTCACCGTTACCCTGGTCGCCGACGCCATCATCTTCGAGGCCTCGCTGACCTTCATCGGCGCTGGTATCCAGGAGCCCACCGCTACCTGGGGCAACATCCTCGCCGACGCCCGCGGCGGCGTGCTCGCCGGCCGTTGGTGGCAGGCGCTGTTCCCGGGTCTGGCCATCATGATCACCTGCCTGGCGCTTAACATCCTCTCCGAGGGCATTACCGACGCCATGGCCGCTGCCCCCTCCGCCGCCCTGGATCCTACCGATTCCTCCAAGCGTCGCGAGGCCGACCTGCTGGTCTCCGACCCCGTTCGCGCCTACAAGGAGCAGGCCCAGTCCCTCTCCGCTCGCCTTGGCGCCCTGCGCGATGTCGAGCTCAAGCGTGACGATCGCCATGTGCCCGACGAGTCTGTTGAACCGATTCTCTCGGTCCGTGACTTCTGCATTCAGTTTGAGCATCACGGTGATATCAACGTCGTCGACCATGTCAACTTTGACGTCCGTCCTGGTCAGACCATGGGCCTGGTGGGCGAGTCCGGTTGCGGTAAGTCCATCACCACGCTGGCCATCATGGGCCTGACCGATGAGGACGAGCACCTTTCCGGCGAGGTCCTCTGGGAGGGCCGTGACCTGCTCAAGATGAGCAAGAAGGAGTGGTTCGGCCTGCGCGGTACCGATATCGCTATGGTCTATCAGGACGCCCTGTCCTCGCTCAACCCCTCCATGCTCATCTCTGCCCAGATGAAGCAGCTCACCAAGCGCGGCGGAACCCGCAGCGCCGAGGAGCTCCTGGAGCTCGTCGGCCTCGATCCCAAGCGCACGCTCGAGAGCTATCCGCACGAGCTTTCCGGCGGCCAGCGTCAGCGTGTCCTGATCGCTATGGCCCTTACCCGCGACCCCAAGCTGGTCATCTGCGACGAGCCCACGACCGCTCTGGACGTTACCGTTCAGAAGCAGGTTATCAAGCTGCTCAACGATCTTCAGGCCAAGCTCGGCTTTGCCATGATCTTCGTTTCGCACGACCTGGCGCTGGTCGCCGAGGTCGCCCACAACATCACGGTTATGTACGCTGGCCAGGTTATCGAGCAGGCGCCCACCAAGGAGCTGCTCACTAACCCGATCCACGAGTACACCCGCGGTCTTCTGGGTTCCGTTCTGTCCATCGAGAGCGGTTCGGGCCGCCTGCACCAGGTGCCCGGCGCCGTTCCGAGTCCGCGCGATTTCCCCAAGGGCGATCGCTTCGCGCCCCGCTCGAGCCATCCGCGTATTGGCCTGGACACCCGTCCGGTCTTCAAGCGCGTGCCCGGCACCGAGCACTTCTATTCCGAGCTCCCCGACGAGGTGCTCAAGGCAAATGGTTTGACCCCTCACGCGGAGGTGATGTAGATGAGCGAGACCGCAGTCAACGGCGTCGAGCCGATCATCTTCCTTGATGACGTCCACGTCACCTTTAGGACCCGTACCGGCTCGATTCTGCACCCCAACCTGGTTCACGCCGTCCAGGGTGTAACGATTAAGCTCATGCCCGGTCAGACGATCGGCATCGTCGGCGAGTCCGGTTGCGGTAAGTCCACCACCGCTAACGTCATGTGCGGCCTGCAGGCCCCCACGAGCGGCAAGGTCTACTTTAAGGGCAAGGACGTTACCAAACGTACCGCCGAGGACCGTCGCCACATGGGTCGCGTCATCTCGGTCGTGTTCCAGAACCCGGCCACGGCGCTCAACCCCCGCATGGTCGTTCGCGAGCAGCTGCTCGACCCCATGCGCGTCCACAACCTGGGTACCGAGGCCGAGCAGGAGAAGCGCGTCAAGGAACTCTTGGAGCTCACCGGTCTGCCCAGCTCCGCTGCCGAGGTTCTTCCCGGCCAGCTTTCGGGCGGCCAGCGCCAGCGCGTCGCAATTGCCCGTGCCCTTTCGCTGAACCCCGATGCCATCATCGCCGACGAGCCCACCTCGGCTCTGGACGTTTCGGTCCGCGCGCAGATTCTGAACCTGCTGACCGACCTTAAGAAGGAGCTCGGCCTGGCCATGGTGTTCATCAGCCATGACATCCAGACGGTCCGCTATATCTCTGACGACATCATCGTTATGAATGGCGGCAGGATCGTCGAGCAGGGCGAGGCCAAGCAGGTCTTCCAGCACCCCCAGGACCCCTACACCAAGATGCTGCTCGGCGCTGCGCCGTCGCTGCTGCATCCCAAGCTCGGCGAGTAGCCTCGCTTTCCCTCCCGTGCGCCCGGTTCCCTTGCCGGGCGCACCTCCGTTGCGATTTCGAAAGGTTGGGTTCACGAGCCATGCCAAGTGCTCAGGAGCTACAACATCAATTTGGTGAATATCGAGGCGCCATGCCCCGTCCATCAGATTTCGATCTCTTTTGGAAGGATCGCATGGCCGAGGCCGACGCCGTCGGGCTTGACTATGCGATCGAGACGGCATCGGTCGCCGATGCCGCGACCTGCCAGCTTTTCGACCTCTGGTATACCGGCATGTGTGGCGCGCGCCTGCATGCCAAGTACCTTAAACCCGTCTCGGACGAGCCCGTGCCATTGGTACTTCAGTTCCATGGGTATCCGGGTGCAAGCCGCAGCTGGTTTGAGCAGGCGTCGTTTGCGGGCATGGGCATGGCACTCATCGCCCTCGACTGCCCCGGCCAAGGAGGTCCCTCCGAGGACATTGGTGGATTTGAGGGCACAACGGTTGCCGGGCATATCGTCGCCGGTATCGACGGCGACCCTGCCAACCTCTACTATGTCCGCTTACACCAAGATATTCGCATCCTGTGCCGCATCGTTCGCGAGCTCGAGGGCATCGATCTTGCGCGTGTGTTTGTGAACGGCGCGTCGCAGGGCGGCGGTTTGGGCATTGCGACCTGTGCGCTTAACAGCGAGCTTATCAATCGCGCCGCCATCCTCTATCCCTTCCTGTCAGATTTCCGCCTGGTCTGGGATTTGGATGCCGACGACATTGCCTACGAGGGCCTGCGCTATTGGTCTCGCTGGTTTGACGAGGACTCGACTCGTATTGACGAAGCCTATGCCAAACTGGCGTACTTCGATTCCAAGAACTTTGCCCCCATGGTCAAATGTCCCGTGCTGTTTGGCACGGGCACAGCTGATATCGTCTGTCCGCCGGCGACGCAGTTTGCGGTCTACAACAACCTGACCTGCGATAAGCGTCATGAGTTCTTTGAGGGCTTTGGCCACGAGGAGATTCAGGACTTTGATGATCTGATCATTCCGTTTTTCTGTGAGGGAGGGGAGGCTCATGTCTAAGTGCGAGAGCAATATCGATGAGCTGATTGTCCCCGAGCTTGCGGGGATTGCTGGAACGGTTTCGTCAAGGCTCGCAGAATATCGGGACTGGCGCGGTGATGTCCAAGCAGATGTTTCTGATTTAGAGACATGCGCTTCGAATCTTGAGATTCAAGGCCTGGCCATTACGGCGATTGACTTTGTTAACCCCTGCGCCCGTTACTCGGAGGTCTCCTTTGAGCTCGGTGACGATGCGATTCACGCTCGTTTGATCGAGCCTGTCGGTCGTGCCCGAGTATCTGAGCGCGTGCCGTTGTGCCTGATGTTCCACGACATCGATCGGCCTGTGCGCGGCTGGCATCACATGACGAGATTTGCCGCCATGGGGTATGCCGTCCTCGCGCTGGATGACGATGTTGCTGGTGCGGACGACCTGCAGTGGGGGATTTCTTCGCCCGCTTTTGTCGAGCGCGTCCGTTGGGGTTGCGCGCTGGCGAAGGTGGCGCGCAATCTTGATGGCATGGACCCCGACCGCATCTTTGCATGGGGCGAGGGTCTTGGCGGCGGAGTCGCGCTGGCGGTTTCTGCTCTGGACGAGCGGGGCCTCGCCTGCACGGCGGTTGCCAATCCAATTCCCGGTGGCCTCGAGGCTCTGTCGTCTCGGGTGCGCGGATCGGTGCTCATGGGCACGTCGCTCATGGATACCGTGAGCGACCCCAAGGGTCAGTTTGCCGTATTCAACGGTCTTGAGTGTGACCGGAGGCATATCATCTATGCAAAATACGCTCACGAGCGCATCAATGCGTTCGAAAACGAAGTCGTCGACTTCTTTAACCAAACGTTCTACCCGTGTTCTTTGGCCTAGACGGCCTGGACACTGCCAACAAGAGTGGGCGGCATAGGGCTGCCCGCCAGACAACTAAGGAGATTCTTGTGGCAACTCAGAAATTCACCGGCGTTATCCCTCCCGTCGTTGTTCCCGATACCGAAGACCACCAGCTCGATGTTGCCTCCTTTGAGCGCAGCATCAACCGCATGATCGATGCCGGCGTCGATGGCCTGTTCTTCTTGGGATCCTCGGGCGAGGTCGTCTTCTCCACCGACGAGCGCCGTCGCCAGATTATCGCCGAGGCCGTTCGTATCGTCGACCACCGCGTTCCCGTTCTGGTCGGCATCATCGACACCGAGACCGAGCGCATGATCGAGCACGGTAAGGTCGCTCAGGAGCTGGGCGCCGATGCGCTTGTCGCCACCTGCCCGTTCTATGCCCTGCAGGGCATGACCGAGGTCGAGGAGCACTTCCGCATCCTGCATGAGGAACTCGACCTGCCCATCTTCGCCTACGACATCCCCGTGTGTGTCCACACCAAGCTCCCTTGGAAGCTCCTTGCCAAGCTCGGTGCCGAGGGCGTTCTGGCCGGCGTCAAGGATTCCTCGGGTGATGACATCTCGTTCCGCTACCTCGTTCAGGAGAACGAGAAGAACGGCCATCCGATGAGCATTCTCACCGGTCACGAGGTTGTTGTCGACGGCGCCTACCTCGGTGGCGCCGACGGTTCCGTCCCGGGTCTTGCCAACGTTGAGCCCGAGGGCTACGTGCGTCAGTGGAAGGCCGCTCAGGCTGGTGACTGGGCTACCGTCAAGGCCGAGCAGGATCGCCTCAATGAGATTTCGCACATCTGGGATGTCACCTCGGGCGTCCAGGGCTATGCCGGTGGCGTCGGCGCCTTCAAGACCGCTATGAACCTCATGGGCATCTTCGACAGCCCGACCATGCCGCGCCCGGTGAAGGCCATGACCGGCGAGAACGTCGAGGCTATTAAGAAGGTCCTCCAGGACAACGGTCTCCTGTAAAGCTTCCCCAGGCACCCGATCTTGGGGCTCAAGTGGTCGGGCGTGACCCATTAGGTCAACGCCCGACCACTTTCACCCCAACCTCGGGCACCTGGAAAACCTTTACCGCGCTGTGACGGCTAGCCTGACGGCGCATTTCCTGTAGTTGTTTTTATCTCCTAAGGAGAGCGACATGGAGAACAAGTACATTTGCTCCGTTGATATCGGCGGCACCAAGATTGCGACCGCCATTATGGAGTACCCGGCTGACGGTAGCGTGCCTCATCCCGTTTTTGAGGCCGAGGTTCCCACCGAGGCCCAAGAGGGCGGCGAGGCCGTCTTCCAGCGTATCGAGGCGTCCATCAAGGCTGCTCTCGAGGCGAATCCCGATGTCGAGGTCCTTGGCGTCGGTATCGGTGCCGCAGGCGTCGTCGATCCCAAGACGGGCGCCATCGCGTATGCCAACGAGATCATGCCCGGCTGGTCCGGCGTCCAGTTGGGGCCGCGTCTGCGCGAGGACCTCGGTCTTCCCGTTGCCGTTGTAGGCGACGTGCAGGCTCATGCTCTGGGCGAGGCCCACTGGGGCGTCGGCAAGGGCAAGTTCTCCGTCTTGTGTCTTGGCATCGGTACGGGCATCGGCGGCGCATATGTCGAGAACGGCCGCGTGATGCAAGGCTTCCATGGTGCTGCTGGCCATATGGGCCACATCGAGTGCTCGGCTGCCGCCGGCATTCCCTGCGCCTGCGGGCGTTCCGGCCATCTGGAGTCGGTTGCTTCGGGCACTTCCATTGGTCGAATGTACGATGAGCGTTTTGGCCGCGTCGACCCCAGCCGTCCTTCGGTCGGTCGCGATGTGAACGACCTGTGCCGCGCGGGCGACGCAAAGGCGAC
>CABURR010000029.1 GCA_902493985.1 uncultured Collinsella sp.
ATTCGGTCGTCCATCTCGTCGCGCGCGATTTTGATTCCCAGGTCAAAGTCGCGTGACGAGATTTCCTTCGAATCGCTTGTGAGATCCCAGGCACGGTAGCCTACGAGTTGCAATAGGAAGGGAAAACCAGAGATCGAGCGAACGGCTCTATCGATTCCCTCAGCATCTGCCAGGCGATCGTTTTCCTGAATTGTGCGAATCAAGGCTTCGCGCACGTCATAGTCGGCAATGCGACCCAGATGATATTGTTGGGCGCGGCGAAGAAACGAGACCGTCTTGTGGTTTAGTAGCGTCGATACGTTGTTGGGAAGTCCCGCCATGAGCAGGGCGACGCGTTTTCCATCGGTCACAAAGTGCTGATACGACGCTGCGAGCTGAATCATCTCGTCGAGTGTCGGGTCCACCTCGTCAACCGTAACGAGCAGACCGGTGCCAGCCTCGTTGAGCTGGTCGATGATGTCGCTCATGCGATAACGCCAGGTTGAGGCATCGTGAACGCGATTGACCTCGATGCTGCCGAGCGGTGCAATTCCGAGACCGGTGACTTCGAAGTTGTTAGACGGGTCGATAAGATGGCCAGCAGCACGTTTCGCCCCGAACTCGATTTCCTCAAGCATTCCCGGGAGCGCGGTTGTCTTTACGGCAATCCAGCCGTGGGATTCCGCCCTTGTCGCGAGCGACGACATGAGAGCGGTTTTACCGGTTCCACGTGCGCCTGAGAAGATCGAGGTCAATTCTGGGCGCCTGCGCTGGCTCAAGAAGGCACGGTCCAAATCCCGAATAATCTGTTGTCTGCCAGCGAGATGGGCAGGAACCTCGCCAAAGCTAGGGGTAAACGGGTTCTCGAGATATTCCACAAAGCTCTCCTTTCACAGCGCCGTTTAACTTCATTTTACTTTAGTTAATTCTGATTAAAAGTGAGGGCTTTTTATCTAGAGCATCAATTAGGCGTGTGCGCCATCGGCGCGGCGCTTGAATGTGACAAAGGGACAGTTCCTTTGTCACATTCCCGGAAAGCCTGTTTGGCGCAGGGCTTCGTAGAGGACGATGGCGGCGCTGTTGGAGAGGTTGAGGGCGCTGATGCGGTAGTCGTCCGGGTTGACGAAGTTGCCGCAGATGTCCTGTTGAAGGATAGCCTCGTGGCTGTCCTCGGTATGTCCGAGCGATTCCTCGTGGGCTTCCCAAGCCTCGGCGTTATCGAGCGAGTCGCAATCGCGCAGCATAGGGATGCGCTCGCAGCGCTCGGGCGCCGCGGCGAGCAGTGGCTCGGGAATGCCCGAGCTCTCGCTGCCAAAGACCAAGTAGTCGCCGTCGTGGTAGGTACTCTGCGCATAGGTGCGGCGTGCCTTTTTGGTCAGCAGATGTAGGCGCTCGTCGGCAGGGGAGAGACCGTTGCGTGCAAGGAAATCCTCCCAGCCGGCATAGGTCGTCACGTCCAAGTTTTGCCAGTAGCCCAGGCCGGCGCGACGTACCGTTTTGTCGTCGAGCGAGAAGCCCAGCGGCTCCACCAGATGCAGGCGGGCGCCGGTGACCACGCAGGTACGGCCGATATTGCCCGTATTGGCCGGAATCTCGGGCGCATACAGCACAATGTTGAACATGAATCTCCTTGGCTCAGAACGAAAAACCACCACGAAGAGCACCTTCGTGGTGGTTTGGCGGTTACATAGGCGGAAAAATGCCCGCTTGGATAAACCTAGGCGCGGTGCCAGTCGGTCAGGCAGGCATCGAGGGAGGCGATGAGCGCATCCTTGTCCATGTGACGGCCGATGATGCACAGGCTCGTCATGCGGTCGCCCGTCTCGTCGTCCCAAATCTGCATGATCTCGGGGTTCTCGTCGATGATCTTCTGCTTCTCGCCCTCGGGCGCCGAATCGACAAACAGGCCGTTCTCCATCAGGCGCATCTGGTGGCCGGCCTGCTCAAACATGTAGCACATGTCCGGATCGCCGGTCTGCCACAGCGGACCCTTGACGCGGATGACCTCGTCGGGCCACTCCTGCTCAACAAAATTGGTGAACTTCTGCAGGTCAAACGGCTTGCGGCGCGAGTACACAAAGGTCTCGATGTCGTACTCGAGCACCTCGGGGTCGTCGTGCTCCTCGGGATGCTCCATGGCCTCGATCCAGGCGGCGGAGTTGTAGGCGCGCATAAAGTCGAAGCGGTCGGTGTCGAGCAGCTCCTCCATGGGGACCTCGCCGTTTTGGGCCTCGACAATCACGGCGTCCTTCTGCAGGCTGCGCACGATGGCCTTGAGCTCGGCGATCTGCTCGGGCGTCACGGTATCGGTCTTGTTGAGGATCAGCGTGGAGCAGAATTCGATCTGCTGGATGAGCAGGCTTTCGATGTCGTCCTCGTCGATATCCTCGGCCAGCAGGTCGCGACCGCCGTTGAACTCGTCGTACATGCGGGCGCAGTCGACCACGGCCACGATGTTGTCGAGCGCGAGCTTGGGCTCGCCGCCCACCTTGGCCTCGTCGCAGAAGCTCGAGATGGTGTAGGCGATGGGGATAGGCTCGCAAATGCCCGATGCCTCGATGATGATGTAGTCGAAGTTGCCCGAATCGGCGATGCCCTGCAGCTGGTTGGCCAGGTCGTCCGAAAGCGTGCAGCAGATGCAGCCGTTGGTGAGCGGGATGAGGTCATCGGTCTCGGAAAGGCCGCCGTCGGCGATAAGGCTGGCGTCGACGTTGATCTCGCCGATATCGTTGACGATCACGGCGGCGCGGATACCGCCGTCGTTAGCGAGGATGTGGTTGAGCAGCGTGGTCTTGCCGGCACCGAGGTATCCGGTAAGCATGATGATCTTCACGGGTTTGTTGGGCATGTGCCCTCCTTTGTTAGACATGGCTTACAGTTGAATCTTATGCCAAACGCCTGCTCTTATACCCACGCGCTGGCAAATAACACAGGCTACTCCCAGGCTCCCCATACATCAGGGCAATAACCGACGGTGGCCTTTTTGCCGTTGCGCACGATGGGCTCGGCCAAGACCTGCTGGTTCTCGAGCAGTTTATCGAAGCGCTGGCTAGGGGTAAGGTGCTGGATGAGCGCGAGCGTCTCCTCGTCCTTGGCCTTGGGATTGAGCAGCTTGTCGATGCCACCGACCGCCTGCATGACGCTCGTGAGCTCGCCCTTGCTCATCTCCTTTTCCTTAAGGTCAATAAACTGCACCTTAATGCGGCGCTCTTTGAAGAAGCGCTGTGCTTTCTTGGTATCGAAGGACTTCTTAGTCCCGAAGATTTGAATATTCATATTATGTTCCGCCGTTCTAACGAACGGCGGTCACCTCGACGCTGCAAAGCCATCTGATGGGCAATCTGCCTTTCAATCGTCGGGCGCGGGCAAAAGCCCAGCGCCCTCCTCTTTCAAGGCACCTTGCCTCATCAGCTGGCTTTTCGCTGACATTGATAGAACATCGAGGTGACCACCGCTGGACTTATCGAATGAAGTTGGTCGTTGCGCGATCGGCTTCGGGTGCGTTGATACCGGCGGCCCGTCCTGCCTCGATGCAACGCAGGAGCCAGGCCATGTTTTTGCCGATGTTTCGCATGGTGGCAAGGCCCTCGGCGTCCCCATCGGCGTCGCCGGGCACGCGGCCAAACACGTTGTTCCAGTAGGTGGAAGCAACCACGGGCATTTGCTTAATGGTGAAGTACTTGTTGAGCACATCGAAGGTGGTCGACGTGCCGCCGCGACGGGCGACGGCGACCGCGGCGCCGGGTTTGTGCTCAAAGGCATGCCCGCCTGCATAGAAGGCACGATCGAGGGCCGAAAGGATGCGTCCGCTGGGGTGCGCGTAGTAGACGGGCGAGCCAAAGACAAAACCGTCTGCCTGCTCGGCGGCAGCGATGAGCTCGTTCACTACGTCGTCGTCAAAGGTGCAGCGACCGCTAAGCTTGCCGCACTGGCCGCAACCGATGCAATCGCGAATGGGCTTGGCGCCCAGCTGAAACACCTCGGTATCAATGCCTTCGGCATTGAGCTGCTCGGCGACCTCGGCGAGTGCGCGGGCGGTGTTGCCGTTTGCCTTGGGGCTGCCGTTGACCAAAAGAACCTTCATCACAAACTCCCTCTGCTGTCGGTGACTTCTGCAGAGGATTATCGCACGATGGGGGAGGCGGTGTGGGCGCGGTGCTAATCAAGTTTGGTACCTGGCACCTGCACGGCTTTCCCGAGCAACGCTTTGAGCTCGTTCAAAATCGAAACGGGCTGACGGTCGACGCCGTCCAGATGGAGCGTGGCCACGCGAATGGGCGGCTGATATTCAAATGGGCCAAAGAGCACGGGCGAACCCAGGAACCGCTCGATCTCCTCTGCAATCGCATCGGTTTCTTCGGGATCAAAGTCGTCGAAAAGAGCCACGAACATCGGCCCCGTCGAGCGGAACATACGACCCTTACCGCGCGAACATTCCACCAGACAGGCGGCACATTCTGCCAAAACGCGGTCGCCCGCATCAAAGCCAAAGCGGGCATTGACCTGAGCGATATCGTCGATTTTGATGGCGATCAAACCAGCCTTGCGCGCCACGCGACGCATTTCGCCAATGGCGTTGACCAGGGCATGAATATCGCCCAAGCCGGTCACGGAATCGGTCGTATCTGCCAAGCTTCGGTTGATGATAATGCCCACATACATGCCGGGCTCGGTATCGGTGCCGTCCAAGCGGTAGCCCGTGCAGTCGCAAAGCACGTATTTTCCGGTGGCGTCCATTACGCGATACTGCATGTAGTGGAAGTGCCACGTGCCGTTTATCACCATGTCGAGCTCGGCGCGTACGTTGTCGCGGTCCTCGGGGTGAACGCGGGCAAGCCACATGTCGAGTGAGTTAAAAGGGTGCTGGGAGGGCAGGTCAAAATCGCGCACGGCGTTAACCGACCATTGCGATTCTCCCGTATCGAGATTGAGGATAAACGGATAGCGCGTCTCGGAGCTCATGGAGATCGCTTGGAGCACCCGGTCGTTGCAGGGAAGCTGATCGACGATTGGGCGTTGCGGCGCGTCATCGTCTTTCGGTTGCTGCACACGATGCATAAGCTTATAGCGATACATCTTGCGATCGGCATCCATCGTCATCTGGCGACGCGTGTCGCCAGCAAGTGGATCGACGCGCGAGCAGCCAAAGCTAAAGCTGCCGATCATGGGCGCCTTGCCACCTGAGCTCGCCTCGATCAGCCTGGTACGTACCTGCTCCAAGCGCTGCTCGAGTTCAATCTCGTTTGCGGAGAGCGAGATAAGCACAAACTCGTCTCCACCGATACGGAACAGCATTTCATCGTGCTCCATGGTTTCGGAGAGCGTGCGGCAGATGCTCAGAATATAGCGATTGCCTTCGGCGTGGCCAAACCTATCATTGCAATGCTTGAGATGGTCGATGTCAATATAGGCGCAGGTGAAGGGGTCGCCTTTGCGCCAGAGTTGCTCGACGTGACGGTCGAATCCGTTGCGGTTGCCCAAGTTGGTGAGCGGATCGATATAGGCGTTGCGCTCAAGCAGCTGGCGCTCTTGTTGCAGGATGGCATGCGTCTTTTGCAGTTGCTCGCCAACGGCGCGTAGCTCAGCAGGCAGCGCGGCAACATCGAGTTCGGCGGTCGAGACGCCGTTCGCAAGTCGCTGAAGATAGGCAATAATCGATTGCTCGCCCAGGCGATATGACTCGTTCATGATGGATAACCTCCTTGGGCGGAACAACGGTTTGTATCATATCCCCAATTCGGTTTGAATTGGGGATATAAGTTAGCTAATGGAGACAAATATCCCCTTCGACGGTGGCGTTTTGCGCGCGAGCGTATCAGTTGTTATTGCCACCATCGAGCAATGCCTCAAAATCCTTCGCCGGCATGGGGCGGTAGCAGAGGAAGCCCTGAGCGTAGCGGGCGCCCATTTGTCGTAGCATGTTCGCCTGCTCATTTGTCTCGACGCCTTCGACCACGACGGGCAGATGGAGCGACTGCGCCATTTCGAGCATCGATGAAATGATTTGCGTGCTGCGGCCTTGATCGCGGTCGGTGGGCACAATCTGCCAAATGTGCTTGTCGAGCGTCACCATAAAGCCGCTTTCCTCGAGTGCGGGGATATGGGTGCACATGCTGTGGGCGGCTATTATTCGACAGGCGGTAGCGCGACGATGCGATGTTCGATAAAAATGCGACTGGGACGATATATGTTGACGGGTATACTTGTCCCGGTTTAAAACGCAGGAACGGAGATGGTCGCATGGCACAGTCAAATATGACGCGCACGGTGGGGCTGGCGCTCGAGGGAGGCGGCTACCGCGGTATGTATACGGCGGGCGTGCTCGACGTTTGGATGGAGCACGGTTTGACCTGCGACCATATGGTGGGCGTCTCGGCGGGCGCGGCATTTGGCTACAACTTTAAATCGCGCCAGATCGGCCGCGCCATTCGCTATAACAAGGCCTATTGCGCCGACAAGCGCTATGCGAGCGTGACCAGCTGGCTGCGAACCGGCGATATGTTCAATGCCGACTTTGCTTATCACGAGGTGCCTATCGAGCGCGATCCCATCGACTTGGAGGCGTATCGCGCCTGCCCCATGCGATTTACGTGCGTGTGTACCGATATCGAGACGGGCAAGGCCGTCTACCACGACCTGCCGTATGGCGACGAGCGCGATATCGAGTGGATCCGGGCGTCGTCGGCAATTCCCGTGGCGACGCGTCCTGTCGCCATTGAGGGCCGCAAGTACCTGGATGGCGGCGTGGCTGATTCTATTCCCAGTGCATGGCTGTTTGCTCAGGGGTATGACCGCAATATCGTGGTGCTCACGCAGCCGGCGGGCTTTGTGAAGCGGCCCAACAGCGTGATGCCTATGCTGCGTCGCGTGTTCCGTCACTATCCGGAGTTTGTCGCAGCGCTTGAGCATCGGCATGAGGTCTACAATGCCACGCTCGATGATTTGGCACGTCGTGAGGCCGCCGGCGATATCTTTGTGGTGCGTCCGAGCGAATCGGTGAAAGTGCCGTCGCTGTGCCGCGAGCCCGATGAGCTCGAGCGCATCTATCAGATTGGTCGTCGCGATGCTGAGGCGACCTTGCCGGCACTGGAGACATATCTGGCAGGGTAGAGGCCGCTGCCGCCATCTCGGCGGAAAGCGCATCCCGGAATGGAGGTCCAAACTGGGATGCGCTTTCCATTGCTGAAGATGTGAGGCTGCGGATCAGCTGCTCGGCTTATGCCTATGCCTGCTGCCAAGTGTCGACGAGCTCCTTGGCCGCGGCGTAGGGGTCATCGGCGCTGCAGACGGCACTCACCACAAAGAAGCCGTCGACGCCGGTGGCCTTGAGCTGCGGCAGGTCGGCCGTCTTGACGCCGCCGCCCACCACGATGGGCACGGGGCTTGCCGCGTGGAGTGCGGCCAGGTCCTCAAAGCTCTTGGTGATGATAGAGCCGTCGGCCGCGCGTCCGCAGTCGCGCTTGGTCTCGGTCTCGTGGAGCGGGCCGATGCCCAGGTAGTCGACCAGGCTCATGTCGGCGGTCTTGACGTACTCGAGCATCTCCTCGCAACGGGCCGAAAGGCCCACAATGGCATCGGGGCCCAGCAGCTTGCGGCAGACCTCGACGGGAATGTCGCTCTGGCCTACGTGCACGCCGTCGACGGCAATGCCCTGCTCGCGCGCGGCGAGTACACAGTCCAGACGGTCGTCGATTAACAGGGCGACCTGACCGGTCTTGCCAGCCTGTGCGATTGCCTGCGCGGCGTCGCCGGTCAGTGCAATGATCTCGCGGGCGCTTGCCACCTTGGAGCGCACCTGGATACAGGTAAAGCCTGCGTCGAGCGCCTGGGCCACCACATCGCCCACGGGGCGCCCGAGGGTGTTTTCGGGGCCGAGTACCAGATAGGCCGAGATATCAAGGTTGTCGCGGATGCTCATCGTGCTTCCTCCTGCTTCTTGATCTGTGCTTCCATGCGCTCGAGCTTGCCGGTCATGGTGTCGGTAAATCCGGGCCGAATATCGGCTTTGAGCACGACTTCGGTGCGGATTCCCTTGCTCGCCAACACAAAGGTTGCGTCGCGCACGACCTGCATGACCTCGTCCCAGTCGCCCTCGATCTCGGTGAACATCGAGGTGGTGCGGTTGGGAAGGCCGCTCTCGCGTATGACGCGCACGACCTCGGCGACCTCGGCGGACAGCTCGTCGCCGGTGCCGCACGGGGCGATGGCCACGGCGATGAGCGTGTTCATTCCGGCATTGGTTGCGGGCTCGGACATGGCTTACGCCTCCTCGAGCTCGAGCTGGTTGTTGGCGATGTCCTGGGCGCTCGCGCGGTAGAGCTCGTCGATAAAGGCGACCTTAAAGCTTGCCGGGGCGTCGGCGACAGCGGCGGCACGCGTGCCGGCAACGTTGTAGACCGCGGTGCCGCAGATGGCTGCCGTAAACGGGTCGGCGGCGCAGGCATACACGGCCAGCACGCCGCCCTGCGAGCAGCCGCAACCGGTGATCTTGGACATGAGCGGGCTGCCGCCGTGGGACTTGGCCACGGTTGTGCCATCGGTAATCAGGTCGACTTCGCCCGAGACCACAACGGCGCCGCCGGTGTAGCGGGCGAGCGCCACGGCGGCATCGCGGGCAGCGTCTACCGTGTCGGTGGTATCGACACCGCGCACGCGGCTCAGATCGGCCGCCTCGCCCTCAAGACCCCACAGGCCGGCGAGCGCGATGATCTCGGAGGCGTTGCCGCGCACGATGGCGGGCTTGTACTGCTTGAGTTCGTTTACCAACTGGGTGCGCAGGCTACCGATGCCCAGGCCCACCGGATCGAGCACCCAGGGCTTGCCGGCGTCGTGTGCCGCCTTGGCCGCGCGGGGAATTGTCTGCTCGTAGATGGGGAAGAGCGTGCCCATGTTGAGATAGATGGCGCCGCCGCCGGCAACGAGCGCTTCGCCCTCGTCGGGCAGATAGACCATGGCGGCCGATCCGCCCACGGCGAGCTGTGCGTTGGCGACAAAGTCGATCGTCACCGTGTTGGTGATGGAGCCGGCCATCGGATTGGTGGCGCGAATTTCCTCTACGGCCTTGACCATATGTTGCTTAAGCTGTTCCGAATCAATCACTGCACATGCCTCCTTGGCATAGAAAAGGGGCGCTGTGCATAGACAGCGCCCCTGTAAAGGCGGCATGCTCCCTACGCCAGCATTAACTGACAGGTTCAAAGGATTGGGCCCCATGCCCTCTCAGCCTTGTGGTTTGCACCGCCGGCACTCCCGCATCGAATCTGTTGTTCCCTATACTAGCGCACCTGCCAAAAAGGGACAGGTTTATTTTGGCAGGTCGTTACAATAGGTAGGACCGATACGAATGGGGGCCTTATGATTAAACTTGTGCTGACCGATATGGACGATACGCTGATTCCAGCCGGGCATGACGGCGCCAGCGACTACGCCATTGAGGGTATTCATGCCATGCAGGCGGCGGGTCTGCACTTTGGGCCGGTTTCGGGTCGTCAGCCGTCCGCGATGGGCTGGATGTTCAAAAACCGTTCCGAGTGTTTTTCGACCGGTGCGTTCTGTAACGGCCAGGTGATGTTTGTCGACGGCGAAGTAGTCGCTTCGCGCGCAATCGACAACGATGCTCTGATGCGTTTGGCTGACTATCTGGAGCAAGAGACCGACGATACATTTCTAAAAGTCTACAGCCTGGGCGATGACTTTTGGGGCAACGATGCCTATTGCGTGACGAGCAATCCCGAGCGTGTGCGTCGCGCTATGGAGTCGGGCGGCAATGCGTGGCTCAAAGGCGAAGAGGCCCCGTGTCGTCCCGTCGTCGATGGCGCGCCGGTGTTTAAGGCGAATATCTGGAGTGCCCGTTCGCGTGAGGAGCTCGCGGAGCTACGCGAGCGCGTTGCCGTTGAGGTGCCGGAACTCTCGCTTGTGTTTCCCAACAACCGAGTGCGCCTGTTCGACATCCTTCCGGATGGTTGGGACAAGGGCTGCGCTGCGCTGGAGCTGGCGCGCGCCTTGAGCCTGACGCCCGACGAGGTGGCCGTATTTGGCGATTCCGATAACGATCTGCCCATGATCGATGCCGTTCCCAACTCCGTTGCAGTCGCCAATGCCAACGAGGCCGTCACGGCTGCCGCGCGCTGGCATATCGGCGCCGCGGTGGATGATGCGGTCGCCGGAGTCCTGCATCAGATTGCCGCCTGCGCCGCGACGGGGGAGATGCCGCCGTTTATGCGCCTGCCGGGTACTGCCGACGCGAATCTCACTAACAGCTAAGGAGACAGCCATGAAGCTCCAGCAGCTCAGATATGTCGTCAAAGTTGCCGAATGCGGCAGCATTACCGAGGCCTCGCGCCGGCTCTTTGTGTCGCAGCCTTCGATTACCGCGTCGATTCGCGATCTCGAAAACGAGATGGGTGTGCACATCTTTGAGCGCACCAACAAGGGCGTCATTGTGTCCGAGGAAGGCGAGACCTTCTTGGGCTATGCGCGCCAGGTACTCGACCAGGCCGACCTGCTCGAGGGCAAGTACAAGGGCGCATCCGAGCAGGTGCCGCACTTTAGTGTGAGCTGCCAGCATTATTCCTTTGCCGTCAACGCGTTTGTCGACGTGATCCGCGAGTTCGATGCCGCGCGCTACGACTTTACCCTGCGCGAGGAACAGACCCACGAAATTATCGAGGATGTCGCGCATATGAAAAGCGAACTCGGCATCCTGTATCTGTCGGAGCACAATCGCGAGGTCATCGAGCGCATGCTTGCCGCCAACGAGCTCGTGTTCGAAGGGCTCTTCTGCGCCACGCCGCATGTCTTCGTCTGCGCCGACCATCCGCTGGCGGGCCGCTCCAGCGTGACGCTCGAGGATCTGGAAGACTACCCGTTCCTGTCCTACGAGCAGGGCAGCTACAACTCGTTTTACTATTCCGAGGAGCTGACCTCGACGTTCGAGCGTCGCAAAAATATCCGCGTGCGCGACCGTGCGACGTTGTTCAATTTGGCCATGGGCCTCAACGGCTACACGGTATGCTCGGGCGTGATCAGCCACGAGCTCAACGGCCCCGGCATTATCTCGATTCCGCTCGACGTGGACGAGTACATGGAGATTGGCATCATCACGCGCAAGAACACGACGCTCACGCGCTACGGTCGGGCCTATATCGACGCGATTCGTCAGCATATCTAGGCTGCTGTGCTCCGCACGGTTCAAGTCTCTTTATGACAGTCCAGACTGATATAGGAAGCATCTATATCAAACTGTTATAAACGTATATTTTACGATGACCATATGAGCGCTCATACTCTGTCCCAGTAAAGCAACCAATGCAAAGGGAGATATCTATGAGCACTTCGATTCAACCGAACGCGCCGTTTCGTGCCGATATCGTCGGCAGTTTTCTTCGTCCGCAGGCTGTAAAGGATGCCCGTGCCGCCTATGTCGCGGGTAAACTCGACGCTTCCGGCCTTAAGGCCGTCGAGGACGAGGCCATCCGCGACTTAGTGGCCAAGCAGAAGGCCGCCGGCCTGCAGGTGATCACCGATGGCGAGTTCCGCCGCAGCTACTGGCACCTCGATTTTATGTGGGGCCTTAACGGCATTGAGCGCCGCACCTCACGCACGGGTTATATGTTCCATGACGAGGAGACGACGGCCGACACCGCCGTGGTTACCGGTCCCATTAGCGGCGAGAACCACCCGTTCGTCGAGCATTTTAAGTTTGTCAAGGCGCTTGAGGGGGAGGGCCAGGTCGCGCGTCAAACCATTCCGGCGCCGATCCAGACGTTCTCGGAGGTTACGCTCGACCGCTGCGATGGACAGCAGGAGAGTCTGCGCGCCGTCTACAAGACCGATGAGGAACTTGCCGACGCCATTGCAGCCGCTTATCGCACGGTGATCGCCGACCTGTATGCCGCGGGCTGCCGCAACATCCAATTTGATGACTGCACCTGGGGCATCTATTGCGATACGGACTTTGTGTCCAAGACTGGCATGAGCCCGGTTGACCTGCAAAAGGTGAGCGAGCTGGGCGTGGCGCTCAACAATGCTGCCATCGCGGGCAAGCCCGACGATCTGGTTATCAACACGCATGTGTGCCGCGGCAACTATCACTCCACGTATGCCTTCGAGGGTGGTTACGATCCCATTGCGCCGTACCTGTTCGCACATGAGAACGTCGACGCGTTCTACCTTGAGTTCGATACGCCACGCGCCGGTGGCTTTGAGCCGCTTAAGTACGTTGCTCCCGGCAAGAAGGTCGTGCTGGGCCTGGTGACCACCAAGGCGGCTGAGCTTGAGGACGAGGACGTTATCGTCGAACGTATCCAAGAGGCCGCAAAGTATGTGCCGCTCGAGAACCTGTACCTGTCGCCCCAGTGCGGCTTTGCCAGCTGCGAGATTGGCAACAAGCTGACCGAGGACGAACAGTGGGCAAAGATCGCGCTGGTCAAGCGCATTGCTGAGCGCGTTTGGAAGTAACGTTACCGCTTGCAGGTGACGGCGCGCGCGAGACATGGTGTATCACGTACAATGGTTCGGATCGTATCGTTCGGGCAGGTTATCCGATATGCCTGATCGCCCTTCCATCATGAAAGGACTTCCATGTCCCAATCCTCGACGCCCGCCGTCACCGATGCCATCTACGACGCATCGTCGCTCGGCCGCCCGCGCATGTTCGTGTTGGGTTTGCAACACATGTTTGCGATGTTCGGAGCCACGGTGCTCGTGCCCGTGCTCACCGGCCTTTCCGTTTCGGCGACGCTTCTGTTCGCCGGCATCGGCACGCTGCTGTTTCATTTTCTATCGCGCGGTAAGGTGCCTGCGTTCCTGGGCTCGTCGTTTGCCTTTATCGCGGGTTATGCCGCCATTGCGCCCAACGGCGAGGCCGAGCTTTTGCCCTACGCCTGCCTGGGCGTTGCCTGCGCCGGTCTGCTCTATCCGGTGCTCGCGGCCCTGTTCCGTGCCTTTGGCGCCAAGCGTGTCATGCGCTTCTTTCCGCCGGTGGTGACCGGTCCCATCGTCATTTCCATCGGCCTGATCCTAGCGAGCTCTGCCATTGCCAACTGCCAGACCAATTGGCTTGTTGCCGTTGTCGCTGCGGCCGTCATCGTCATCTGCAATATTTGGGGCCGCGGCATGGTCAAGATCGTGCCGATCCTGCTGGGCGTCGTGGTGAGCTATACCGTTGCGGCCGCGTTGGGTGAGGTCGATTTTTCGGGCGTTGCCGCCGCTCCGTGGGTCGGTCTGCCCATCGTGTGGGACAACACCGTGTTTGCGCTCTTTGGCCCGCAGTTCGATAGCGGTCTTGCCACGACGGCCATCATCACCATCATGCCGCTGGCCTTTGCAACTATGATCGAGCATATCGGCGATATCTCCGCCATTGGCTCTACCTGCGAACGCAATTACATTGCCGATCCCGGTCTGCACCGTACCCTGCTCGGCGATGGCCTGGCGACCATCTTGGCATCGCTCTTTGGCGCCCCCGCCAATACGACGTATGGCGAGAACACCGGCGTGCTTGCCTTGACGCGTGTGTTCGACCCGCGTGTGATTCGCATTGCCGCCTGCTGCGCCATTGTGCTTTCGTTCTGCCCCAAGTTTGCTGCGGTGATTGCCGCCATGCCGGCGTGCGTTATCGGCGGTGTGTCACTCGTGCTCTACGGCATGATCAGCGCCGTTGGCGTGCGTAACCTCATCGAGAATCAGGTTGATTTCCAGAACAACCGCAACGTGCTGGTGGCGGCTCTGGTGCTCGTGCTTTCGCTCGGCATTGCCTACAGTACCGCCGGTGCCATCGTGCTGGAGCTGGGCGGCGTGACGATTTCGCTTTCGGGCCTTGCCGTGGGCTCGCTGGTGGGCATTGTGCTCAACGCCATCCTGCCCGGTAATGACTTTGAGTTTGATACTTCCGAGCTTGAGGAGACTGCTGAATAGTAGCTGCGTTCAGCCAAATTAAAAATGGCGTCCATGCGTATGTACGCGTGGACGCCATTTTTAATGCGTCAGTATCCAGTGGATGCCGCGCGCCATGCGCAGGTCAGTTTGGGCAAAGTGATTGCCGGGGTTGAGCTCCAGCGTTGTTGGAATGTCACGCTCGATAAACAGCTCTTCCATCGCACGCGTATCGTCGAGTACGTGCCGCATCATGCGGTTGGGCGTCTTGGTTTCCTTTTTACCGAGCGACAGATAGGCGGCGTCGGGCGTGGCTGTCATCGTGCGCTCGCGCGCGTAGTCGATAAAGCCGGGGAACCACAGCGACCCCGATGCACTTGCCGCGCGCTCAAAGACATCTGTTTGCCAAAGTGCCCACAGTGAAAAAAGACCCGCCAACGAGTAGCCGGCAATGCCGCGCCAGGTGGGCGGGCAGGGAAGTGATGATTCGGCCTCTGGGATTATCTGATTCAGCAGCTCATCGAGAAACTCAGACGCCTGTCCGCCAAAGGGCTCGGCATCTCGTATAGTTCCGTCGCATTCCCAGGGGCTCAGCTCGCGATTCCAATCGAGTCCTCCAATGGCGGCAAGGGTGAAGGGCGGGCAGTCGAGCTCTCGGCAGCGCTCGTAGACTTCACTACCGTCGCCCATAACCACGGGAAGGTAGATGACGGGCGCGCCTTC
Source organism: uncultured Collinsella sp. (assembly GCA_902493985.1). Taxonomy (GTDB): domain Bacteria; phylum Actinomycetota; class Coriobacteriia; order Coriobacteriales; family Coriobacteriaceae; genus Collinsella. Next base: position 14,578 of record CABURR010000029.1, read on the forward strand.
CACACACTCTGAATAAACGGTTATCTGCTTATGATGCGCTTCCAAGGCAGGCTTCTCTCGGTGTTGTGATATTGACAGCCTCAATTGTCGCACGCTGGCGCGGGGGCAGACGCTAAAAGAAAGGCGCGGAGCCGCTCGATGCGACTCCGCGCCTTGATGTTCTGCTTTAGCAGACTATGCCGTTACGCCACGAAGAAGTAGACGAGGAAGGCAAGGGCTGCGATCCACATGAGCGGCTTGATCTTGGAGGCCTCGCCCTTAAAGAGCGCGACGATCACGTAGGCGATAAAGCCCAGGCCAATGCCGGCAGAGATGGAGTAGGTGAAGGGCACGCCGGCGACGATCATGAACGCCGGGAAACCCTGCGACACGTCGGACCAGTCGATCTCGGAGGCTTCGCTCATCATGAGGTAGCCGACGTAGACCAGAGCACCGCAGGTGGCGGCGCTGGAAACGATGGTGACGATGGGGGAGAAGAACGCGGCGAGAATGAACAGCACGCCGGTGGTGACGGAGGTGAGGCCCGTGCGGCCACCGTCGGCGGCGCCGGAAGTGGACTCGACGAAGGTGGTGATGGAGGAGACGCCCATGAAACCGCCCACAGCAGCGGCGGCGGAGTCGACGATCAGGATCTCCTTGATATTCTCGACGTTGCCGTCGTCGGTGAGGAACTCGCCCTGCTTGGCTACGGCCATCGCGGTGCCCATGGTGTCGAAGAAGTCACTCATGAGCAGCGAGAACGAGATGACGAGGAGCGTGGGGTCGGTAAGGACCTTGACGATGGCGGGCACGCCGCCGGCGTCGGCGATGGGGCCACCGATGCTCGAGAAGTCGAGCGGGGCGATGATACCGGTCGGAGCATGGGTCACACCTAGGGGGATACCGGCGATGACGGCGACGACGATGCCGATGAGCAGCGAGCCGGGGACGTTGCGGCAGGCGAGGGCGACTGTCACCAGGATGGAGATGATGCCGACGATGAAGGTGGGGGAGGTGATGTCGCCCAGACCGACGAGTGTACCGGCGCCAGCGGTGATAATGCCGGCATCGCACAGGCCAATCATGGCGATGAACAGGCCCAGACCCACCGAGATGGCGTGACGCAGGACAACCGGGATGGCGTCCATGATGGCCTCGCGCAGGCCACAAAGCACGAGCAGCAAGATGACGATACCCTCGAGGAAGATGACGCTCATGGCCACGTGCCAGTCACCGCCGCAGACGGTGGTGGTGATTCCAGCGATCATCGCGTTGACGCCTAAGCCCGACGCGCAGGCGAGCGGGCGGTTGGCGAAGATGCCCATGCAGATGGTCATGATGCCGGCGCCCAGGCAGGTGGCGCAGGCGAGCGCTCCCGCATCGATGCCAGCGCCCGAGAGCACTGCGGGGTTGACGGCGATGATGTAGGCCATCGCCAGGAATGTTGTCAGTCCAGCGCGCAGTTCGGTCCCGATTGTGGACTTGCGCTCGCTGACGTGAAATAGTTCGTCCATGCATACCCTTTCCTTGCTCGGCCCCGAGTTTAGGCCGATTGACACGAACTCACCCACTATAGCCCCTTTACGACGCTGTTGTTCCTCGCATGTTGATGTTCGGCGCTTTGTAGCAGACGGACGGTATTTTTCGCATGAAAATGTGTGGGTACCGTATACTTAAGCGGTTACAACGACCCCTATGGAGGAACGTATGATTAAAGAGCTTTGCCACGACGAGGCTATTCTGTCCCAGCGTTGCGAGGTTGCGACCGTCGAGGACGAGTCGGTTGCTCAGGACCTGATCGATACCATCAAGTCGCTCGACGATGCCGGCTGCTTGGCCGCTAACCAGATTGGCGTTACCAAGAAGGTTTGCGTCTACCTGGACGATGCCGGCGAGCCCCACGTGCTCTACAACCCCCGTCTGGTGTTTGGCCTGGGCGCCAGCAAGATGGAGGAGAGCTGCCTGACGCACGAGGAGGTCACCAAGTCCACGCGCTATATCAAGTGCAAGGTCGCTTATGACGTGATCGTCGACGGCAAGATGCGCGAGCGCAAGCAGGACTTCGTCGGCTTCGAGGCACAGATGATCCAGCATATGATCGACCACTGCCTCGGCAAGTTGGTCTAAGGGGATCAAAGCACCGCACCTTGCCGCTCAATCGTCGCTCGCGTACCTTAAGTACGCTTCGCTCCTCTTTCGTGGCAATCTGCGGCACTTTGACCCCTTAGACGACCTGCGGGGTTAACTTGGTTGAGTTTATCCTGCTTGAATAGTCCGGGCGTGACATTGTTGTCATGTCCGGGCTTTTGTGTTTAGCGCCTTTTTGTTTGGTGACAATAACCTTAGCAGGAACGTAAAGCTAGGAGGCGCTATGTGTACGAGCATTCGATTTACCGATAATTCTGGCCACATGTATCTAGGCCGCAACCTCGACTGGAGCTTTGACTACGGCCAACAGGTTCGTGTGATGCCGCGCGGGTTCCACATTCCGTATTCGTTTATCGACGACGCGACAGCGGCACACGCGGTGATTGGTATGTGCATCGATTACAAGAACTATCCCATGTTTTTCGACTGCGGCAACGATGCGGGCCTCGCCGTGGCGGGTCTCAATTTCCCGGGTTATGCCGAGTATGCCGAGGGCCCTGTCGACGGCAAGAACAATATCGCGGCCTATGAGTTTCCCCTGTGGGTGGCAGCGACGTTCTCGACGGTCGATGAGGTCGAGGACGCGCTGCGCGACACGGTGATTGTCGCCAAATCTGCCGGAGAGGGGCTGGGCGTGTCGCTGCTCCATTGGATTATCGGCGACAGCCAGCGCAGCATCGTGGTCGAGATGATGGCTGACGGCCTGCATGTATACGACGATCCGGTCGATACCCTTGCCAATCAGCCCACCTTCCCGTGGCACATGGAAAACCTGCGCACCTATATCACGGCCACAAGCGATTTTCCGCAGACGGCGACATGGCGTGGCGCCGAGCTCAAGCCCTATGGCGCGGGTGCCGGCATGCGCGGTATTCCGGGTGACTGCTATTCGCCGAGCCGTTTTGTAAAGGCGGCGTACCTCAATGCCAATTACCCGCAAAAGGAGAGCGAGACCGAAAACGTCGTTCGCATGTTCCGCTCGCTCGAGGGCGTGGTGATGATCGAGGGAGCGTCCAGGATGGGCGATGGCAAGTTCGAGAAGACTATCTACACCGGATGCTTTAGTGCGCGCACGGGCAATTATTACTACGCGATGTATGGGGATCCGTCGATTCGCTACGTGAGCCTGATGGATGCCGAGGGCGCGAGCCCCGATAGGCTCGTGGTTCCCGAGCCGCGCCGTTCGTAGCCGTTAGCTTTACTGCAATGCAAAGCGGCCCTGCGTCTCTCGTGAGGCGCAGGGCCGCTGTCGTTGATTTGTGGCGTTGCTAGAAGTTGGCGTCGTTGAGTTGTTCGCTCTCGAGGCCGTCGAGCTGTTGCTGTTCGGGCGTATCGGCGACGCTCTCGAGCAGCTCGGTGGGATCGACGTTCATGTCCTTACCGGCCTCGTTGCCGTTGACCAGGTCGTCCGAGAAGATATCGACTTCCATTTCCTCGGCTTCCTCGATTTGGACCTCGAGTGGCACCTGGGTGCGTACGAGCTTGACTGCTGGACGCATGCGGGCAAAGAGCGGTACGTACTCGATGATGATGGCCGAGTTCTCAAGACCGTACCAGCGTGCCGGGCTTCCGCAGGCGCGGCGGACGGCATACTTGATGGCCATCACGCGATGGTCGTTGCGGTTGATGTCCGTCTCGGGAGCAAGCATCTTGCGCAGCATGCAAAAACGGAAGTCGCCCACGTTGCCGCGCGTCTCGTAGATGGAGTAGGTGTGATGCTGCGGCGGCAGCTCGCCCGATGCCATCAAGTCGCCAACGATCTGACGCAGGTAGGCATTGATGCGCTGGTTGACCTTAAAGCCCAGGTCCAAGCGCACGCGGAACAAAAAGTCCGTGCCAAAGGTCTCGACGGAATACTCGTGCGTATAGGGTTCGTCGGTAACGTGCACGTTGATGAACCAATATGCCTTGGCGCGCTTGGGGTGCTTGTCCAGGATGGAATAGAGCACGTCGCGGTCGAGCGTGAGCGGGTCGGGGCTATTGGTGAGGAACACCAGATTGTCGGCGAGCACGGGGTAGGTCTCGTCGTCGCGCAGGCGGTTGAGCTGATCGATGTACTTGGAGACGGGCAACAGAATCGTCTGCGTGCGCTCGATGGCGGTGCCACGGCGCCACACGTACATAAGGCCAAACAGCAGTGCGGCCAGGAAGATCATCACATAGCCGCCGTCAAAGAACATGGTGAGGCACGAGGCGAAGAAGCACAGCTCAATGGCACCAAAGAGCAGGGCGAAGACGCAGGCGCCCAGCTTGTGCTTGAGAATGCCAGCGATATAGCTCGTCAAAAGCGTCGTGGTCATGAGCATGGTCACGGTAATGGCGAGGCCGTAGGCGCTCTCCATGCGCTCGGAGTTTTGGAACAGCAGCACGATGAAGATGCAGCCGACCCACATGATGTTGTTGACGAGCGGAATATAGAGCTGGCCCTTGGTGTCGCTGGGGTAGTGGATGCGCAGATGCGGCATAAGGTTGAGGCGCGTGGCCTCGGATACCAGCGAGAACGAGCCGGTGATGAGCGCCTGCGAGGCGATGATGGCCGCTACGGCCGAAAGTACGATGGCAAAGGGGCGCAGGGGCTCGGGAAGCATCATATAAAACGGGTTGACGATATCCATCGCGAGCATCTGGGGGTTGGAGTTATTGGCGAGCAGCCAAGCTCCCTGACCCAGATAGTTGAGGATAAGGGCCGCCTTAACAAACGGCCAGGATGCATAGATGTTGGCCTTGCCAACGTGGCCCATGTCCGAGTAGAGGGCCTCGGCGCCGGTCGTCGACAGGAAGACAAAGCCGAGCACCATGATGCCCGAGTGGTTGATGGGCGAGAACAGGAACATGATGCCGCGGATGGGGTTGAGCGCGCGCAGGATGGATAGGTTGCCGAGCATGTTGAACAGGCCGGCGCCTGCCAGGAACAGGAACCACAGCGTCATGAGCGGGCCGAACAGCTTACCGATCGACGAGGTACCGGCGCGCTGCATGGCAAATAGGCCGCAGATAATGATGATGGTGATGATGATGACGTTGGTCTGGCCGTCGCCCAAAAGCGCGTGGCCCCACTCGATAGTGCGCAAGCCCTCGATGGCCGTGGTAACCGTGACGGCGGGGGTGAGGATGCCGTCGGCGAGCAGCGCCGCGCCGCCGATCATGGCGGGGAGAATCAGCCATGGCGCCACCTTGCGCACGAGGCTGAATAGGGCGAAGATGCCGCCCTCGTTGTGGTTATCGGCCTTCATGGCGATAACCACGTACTTGACCGTGGTCACGAGCGTCATGGTCCAGATGACAAGCGAAAGCGCTCCCAAGATCATGTCTTCGCTGACGGTACCGATGCCGCCGTTGTTGGCGACGATTGATTTCATGGTGTACATGGGGCTCGTGCCGATGTCGCCATAGACGACGCCGAGCGTTACGAGCAGCATGCCAGCGGAGAGGGGAATGGCTCCGTGCCCGCCCTGCCCATGCTGGCCTTGGAGGTTTGCCTCCAGTTTGTTGTGTGCCACGAGGACTCCCTTAGACATCCGGTTATCTGTCTAGGACAAAAAACTTTATGCCGTCTTTATACATACAAGAGCAGTTTGGCACATCGGGTTATTTTAGACAATAATCCTCAGCTGGGGATTATTTATCTACGCAGGTAGCATTTCAAAGCAGGGGCTTTTAAGCACGTGCTGTCTGGGCGATGCCAGCCTTGGCGTTTGCGCGTTTGCCGGCGAGTTCGCAAAAAATCGCGCCGCCGATGATAAGCGCGGCGCCCAGCAGGCGGACCGGTGTTATGGCTTCACCCAAAAGGGCGGCCGAGAACACGACCGCCGAAAGCGGCTCGAGGTAGCCGACGACGGCGACGGTCTGGACGGGCAGCTTGGCGACGGCGCTAAAGTAGAGCAGGCAACCAATGCCGGTGTTGACGACGCCGAGCATAGCGACGGCGTGCCAATCAATACTGGCGGCGACGCCGGCGGACAGGAACGAGGGAGCGCCCTGCGTGATGAGCGTGAGGACCAGTGCGGTCACAAAGGCGGCGCTCACCTGGAGCGCGGAGTTCTCGAGGCCCTCGATGTGCGGCGCACCCTTGCTGGCGATGACCATCAATGCATAGCAGAAGGCCGAGGCGATTCCACAGACGATGCCCGCAATGGGCATATTGCCGCCTAGACCTTGCGCTGCAATGAGAAAAGCACCGCAAGCAACGGCGACAAAGCCGGCGATTTTGCCGCCGGTCAGCTTTTCGCCAAAGATGAGCGGGGAGAGCGCCATGACAATGATGGGGCCGCAGTAGTACAGCAGCGAGGATACGCCGACGCCGATCGTCTGGTAGGCGCGGAACAGAAAAATCCAGCTGGCGCCCAGCGCAGCTCCCGAGAGGAGGAGGGCCGCGGCTTCGCGGGGACGAGATGGCGCCTGCAACTTATGGTGTTGGGTGATGGCGAGGATAGTGACAAGCGAGAGAGCGCCCAAAAACGTGCGTAGCAGCACGATATCGGAGCTCGGCAGCGCGATGGCAGCGGCGATGATGCCGTTGGAGCCAAACAATAGCAATGCTGCTAAGTACGTAAACAGTCCGTTGTTCATGCGCTTCCATCCCCTCTATATCCGAGCATGTTCACTATGGGTGAACTGGCTTTAGAAGAAAAGCGAATATAATGCATGGAAAACATGACAAAAACTCATACAAGGGTGGGGACGTGCCATGGAGACCAATATCCAAAAGATGCAAGTGCTGCTCGAGACGGTGCGTGCCGGCAGCTTTACGCGTGCTGCAGAGCGGCTGAGCTATTCGCAGTCGGGCGTGAGCCGCATGGTGGGCGACCTTGAGGCAGACTGGGGTTTTAAGGTGCTTGATCGCAGCCGCGAGGGCGTGGTGCTTTCTGCCGACGGGCGGCAGGTCATGCCGGCAGTCGAGGCGTTATGCGAAGAGTTTGGCCGCCTGCAGCGACGCGTGGACGAGATGCGAGGGCTCATGCGCGGCAAGATCTGTATCGGTACGTTTTCGAGTGTGGCGACTCATGTACTGCCGCCGGTGATCGCGCGCTTTCGCGCCGATCATCCGGATGTCGATTACGAGCTGCTGATGGGCGATTACTCAGAGATTGAACAATGGGTGGCTGAGGGTCGTTGTGACCTGGGCTTTATCCCGCGTGAGCCCCGAGAAAACGGCATGGCATCGCGGTCTTTGGTGCGCGACGAGTTGATGGCGGTAGTACCGGCAGACTCTTTGCTTGCCACGGCGGAGGTCGTTTCTCTTGCCGATTTAGCCAACGAGCAGTTTATTCTGCTAGAACGCGGCACCGATGACGAGATTACGCCGCTGTTCCGTCGGGCGGGACTGACGGTGTGCTCCAAGCTGTCGACCTGGGATGACTATGCGATTATGGCCATGGTTGAGGACGGCCTGGGTGTGAGCATTCTTCCCGCGCTCATCTTGCGCCGTTGTCAGTTCGATGTTGCCGTGCGTTCGCTCGAGGGACATCCCCATCGGCAGATCAACGCCATATATCGAACGGCCGATGTTTCGCTTGCCGCCGCCCGTTTCCTCGAATACCTCTAAACGTGTACACACCATTGTTCGCTTTGGGCAAATCTCGGAGTCCGATACATTTTCTTATGAAATTGAACTTTCGAATGAGGTACGGCGCTATACTGCTTGCTAAATTGAACCCTGGTTCAATTCGTGTTCTATAAATTGAACTTTGCCAGCAAGGAGGTTCTAGTGGCCCAAGAGACGTTTAGCGATCGCCTGCGACAGGCTATGTCCGATCGCGACGTTCGCCAGTCGGACGTGATCCGCGCATCGGAGATGCTCGGCAAAAAACTCGGCAAGAGTCAGATGAGCCAATATGTGAGCGGCAAGACGATCCCGCGGCGCGATGTGGCTGAGCTGCTCGCCCGTATTTTGGAGGTCGATGTTACCTGGCTGCTTGCCGGCGACGCCGATCAAGGCGAGGCATCATCACCCCGCAACGATTCCAAGCCCGAACCCCATCCCTCAGCTCAAATTGCAAGGAGCACCACCATGCGCACTTTTTCTAAATCCACCAAGCTCGATAACGTCCTGTATGACGTGCGCGGCCCCGTCGTCGACGAGGCCGCCCGTATGGAGGACGAGGGCGAGCGCATCCTCAAGCTCAATATCGGTAACCCGGCGCCCTTCGGTTTCCGCACGCCCGACGAGGTTATCAAGGACATGCGCCAGCAGCTGCCCGACTGCGAAGGCTATTCCAACTCGCGCGGCCTGTTCTCTGCGCGCAAGGCGATCATGCAGTACTCGCAGATCAAGGGGCTGCCCAATGTTCAGATGGAGCATATCTACACGGGCAACGGCGTGTCCGAACTCATTCAGCTTTCGATGAACGCGCTGCTCGACAATGGTGACGAGATTCTGATCCCCAGCCCCGATTATCCGCTCTGGACGGCGTGCGCAACCCTTGCCGGCGGTCATCCCGTGCACTATCTATGCGACGAGCAGGCGGATTGGTATCCCGACCTGGAGGATATGGAGTCCAAGATCACGAGCGCGACCAAGGCCCTCGTCATCATCAACCCCAACAACCCCACGGGTTCTGTCTATCCGCGCGAGGTGCTCGAGGGCATCGTCGAGGTTGCGCGCAGGCATCAGCTGATGATCTTTGCCGATGAGATCTACGACCGTCTGTGCATGGACGGCTACGAGCACGTCTCGATTGCCTCGCTCGCTCCCGATCTGCCCTGCATTACGTTTAGCGGCCTGTCCAAGTCGCATATGATCGCGGGCTATCGCATTGGCTGGATGGTGCTTTCGGGCAACCAGCGCTGCATGAGCGACTTCATCATGGGCGTCAACATGCTCTCTAACATGCGTCTGTGCTCCAACGTGCCGGCCCAGTCGATCGTCCAGACGGCGCTCGGCGGCCATCAGTCGGTCAACGACTACATCCGCCCCGGCGGTCGCGTCTACGAGCAGCGCAACTTTGTGTATGAGGCGCTCAGCAAGATCGACGGCATCTCGGTGGTCAAGCCGCGCGCGGCGTTCTACATCTTCCCCAAGATGGATGTTAAGAAGTTCAACATCACCGATGACGAGCAGTTTGCCCTCGATCTGCTGCACGAGAAGAAGATCCTCATCACGCGCGGCGGCGGCTTTAACTGGGCCGAGCCCGACCACTTCCGCATCGTGTACCTGCCGCGCATGGAAGTGCTCAAAGAGTCGCTCGAAGACCTCGCCGACTTCTTCGATCACTACCGTCAGAACTAGTGGGATAGAAGCTCCGCACTATGAAAAGCTCCCTGCAGTTGCTTGGCTGCGGGGGGCTTTCTTGAATCGGCGGAACTAAATAACGATTCCGTTGCAGTGGTCGATTTCGTGCTGGATGATCTCGGCGGTGTAGCCCGAGAAGTTTTTGATGCGGTGGACGAAGTTCTCGTCCAAATACTCAACCTTAATGCGGCGATAGCGGGTGCAGGGACGCTCGCCGATCAGCGAGAGGCATCCTTCGCTCGTCTGATAGGCATTGACCTGCTCAAGAATTTGAGGGTTGTACATCAGCAGCGCCCTATTGCCGTCCTTTACGCAGATGATGCGTTTGCGTACGCCGATCATGTTGGCGGCGAGCCCCACGCACTCATGCTCATGTTCGTGGAGCGTATCCAGGAGGTCCTGCCCGGTCGCGGCATCGTCGGGTCCCGCGTCTTCGGAAGACAGGCGCAAAAAGAACTCGGATTTCATGATGGGCTTAATCATGGCGGGCTCCTCATGTCTCATGCTTTCGTGGACTTTTAATAATAGCGCGGAAGGAAAGCTGTGCGTCCGCGTTACAATCTTTCGATGTTGGACCATGTTGCCAGACTCGTCGTGTACGGCGTCTGGCGTAAGTCTAGGGCTCATTTTCGCCCTGGACTGTTCCTCTGGGGCGATGCGACTGTCGTTCCAAGAGGAAGGAAATGCATGGGGAGCAAATCTCAGCAACAAGTTCAAGCACCGCCATCGGCCACTGCGGCAATTCTCGTCGTAATGTATATTGCAGCCTTTGTTGCCGCGTTTAACGAGAACATCATTAACGTGGCGTTGCACGACATTATGGCGGCCTTTTCGGTGAGTGCCACCACGGCGCAGTGGCTCGTTTCGGGCTACATGATCGTGACGTCGATCTTTACGGCCATCATGGCCTTCCTGTCCGGCCGTTTCTCGACGCGCAAGCTGCTGTTTTTCGCATGCGGATGCATGGTCGCCGGCGAAGTTCTGTGCCTGGTCGCTCCGTCGTTTGGCGTTTTGCTGTCAAGTCGTATTTTGCAGGCTGCGGGATCGGGCATCTTGTTCCCGCTCATGATGAACGTGGTGCTGTCTTGCGCTCCGCGCGAGAAGCTCGGCCTGTATCTGAGCTTGGGCGGTGCCTGCATTACGTTGGGGCCGGCGTTTGGACCCGTGATCAGTGGTCTTATGTGCACGTTGTTTGGCTGGAGGGCGGTGTTCGTAGTGCCGCTGGTGGGCGGCATTGTGGTCGCTGCGGCGGGCGTAAAGCATGTCCAGAATGTCGGAGAGCGCTCGAATACCACGCTTGATATTCTGTCGGTTGTTTTGCTCGCGGCCGGCATTACGGCATTTGTGTATTCCGTAGGCGAGTTTTCGACCAATCTAATTGCCGGTATCGTGGCACTTTTCGCCGCCATTGTGCTGCTCGGCCTGTTTGCGGCCCGTCAGCTCAAGCTCGAACATCCGGTGCTTAACGTGCGTCCCATGGCGAGCGTTCGCTTTTGGCCTGCGTGCCTGCTTGTGGTGGTGTCGATGATGACGACGTTCTCGATGAGCGTTTTGTTGCCGCTCTATTTTGAGGGCGCATACGGCATGACCGCCCTTGTTGCGGGCTTGCTCATTTTGCCGGCGATTGCCTGCAACGCCGTGACCTCGATTGTGGGCGGACGCGTGATGGACGCCCGTGGCGCATGGCCGCTGCTGCCGGTCGGCTTTGCCCTGATTGCCGTGGGACAGACTGCCATCTCGATGACGGCGGCAAGCATGAACATCGGCGTCGTCGTGGCGCTGACCGTTGTGGTGTATGCCGGAGTCGGTTTGGTGCTGAGTCCCTCGCAAACGGCCGGCTTGGAGACGCTGCCTGCCGCTGAGCATCCTCACGGAACGGCATTGCTTAACACGTGGAACATGATTGCCGCATCGTTTGGCCCGTCGCTGTTTATCGGCCTGCTCTCGAGTTCTGCGACGACTGTCGGTGCGGCTGGCGTTGCGACCGACGTTGCCCAGGCGATTGGATTTGCAGCTGCCGTGCGTGTGGCGGCTGTAATTGCCGTGGTCGGGTTCGTGACGTCGCTGGTGTACGCTCGTCGCGAGTCGCACATGTCGCATTAATGTGTGCACATAGATTCTGCAGCTAGATTGGATGGCGACACCATAAACTAATGGACGTTTTGCCGAGAGGCATGAATGTTTAAAGCGCAAAGAGTGCGCGACGGGCCCCGCGAATGGGGCGATGATGCCCGAGAGGGCCAAGAAGGAGTCTCATGTCCGAGAACGAAGAGATCATGAACGAGACCGAGAACGAGACCATGGCTGCCGAGGTCGAGGCAGTCGAGACCGTGGAGACCGAAGCTGCCGAGGTTGAGGCTGCTGACGAGGTTTCCGCCGAGGAGGAGGCCGAGGTTGTCGAGGCCGCCGCTGATTACGATGACGAAGAGCTGATGGACAAGATGCAGAAGGCCGCCCGCCTGCTGCGTAGCCGTCGCTTTGCTATTTCCAAGGAGGAGGAGGCCAAGGCCGAGCGCATGGCGAACATCGAGCGCGCCATCAAGCTCCTTGACCTCAAGCCCAAGATGGAGCAGAAGGAAATGTCCGACCTGCTGGGCATGCGCCTTCGTGAGCTCGATGGTCTGATGGCCGAGGCCGAGGCTGCCGATCTGGTCGGCCGCATCGACGACGCCGAGGGCGATATGCGCAAGATCGTCGTCTTCGCTGCCGAGGATGCCGCTGAGGGTCTGGTCGAGCTTGCCAACAAGAAGGAGAAGCTCCTGCCCGAGCTTTCTTACGAGGAGGCCACCGAGCTGATGGCCGCTCTCGATAAGGTTATCGCTCCGCTCGTCGCCATGGGCCTGGACGAGGACCGCGGTCCTCGCGGCGGCCGTGACGATCGCGGTGGCCGTGGCGGCGACCGCGGCGGTCGCGGCGGCTTTGGTGATCGCGGTGGCCGTGGCGGCGACCGTGGCGGTCGCGGTGGC
>CABURR010000030.1 GCA_902493985.1 uncultured Collinsella sp.
CGGCCTGAACAATCGTCAATATCGGTCGGAGGGGTGGCTTTGTAAAGCCGTTTGTCTCCACCCGCGTAGCGGGTGGTTTAAAGCTGGCCGCTGCGCGGCCAGCAGACTAAAGTCTTGAAGGCAAAGCGCACTATATGCTGCGCCAATTATTAAAGCAGACGAAAATGCATGGGCTAGAGCCCCATAAAAGCGGTTGAGACCTCTTGCCAAAGAAATTCGGCAGCCCTCTTCATAGCCACGCTCCTGTAGAATTACCAGGCAAACGATGAGCGGCACAAGCAGAGATGTGCCGGCAAAGGCGCTACGCACAAGGGATTCATCGGGTGCAGAAGGATCGATTACATTCCAGCAGAAGCCAATATCCTCCCCAAAAACGCTATTGCCAAAGGCGAGCAACGTTGTTCCGTTTTTTAGAAAGATGCCGAAGAGAAGGCCGAACGCCAGCATAAGCGCAAGACCAAACTTCGCCGGAAACATCCTGTGTAAACGCATCATGTCCGCCTTTATGGGATGAATCGCCCACTTCATAGCGAGGCCGCCTTCATCAAGCGCCTGTAATATTCTTTTAGGGACGGCGCCTCGTCCCTTATGACATCCATCGATTCCTTTTTCAGCAGTTTACCGTCATGAATAAACAGACAACTTGTTGCAACCGATGCCAGCTCATCCAAATCATGACTAGAGATGAGCATGGTCTTACCCTGCTCTCGATTCAATCGGCCGATAAGGGTCCATATACTCTCGATGCCCAGCGGGTCCAATCCATTTGCTGGCTCATCGAAAACTAGCAAGTCAGTGTCACCCAACAAAGCCGTAGCTATATCCAGCCGCCGTTTCATTCCCAGAGAAAAACTGCTTACGCTCTTTTTTTCATCGACGTCCAGCCCGACTAGGCTCAAAACGCGAGGAATCTCACGATTCTCATCAAGCCCCCATTCCGCACATCGGATTTGAAGATTCTCAACCGCGTTGAGAGATTGGTATGTTCCGCTGGAATCTGGCACATAGCCGACACGCGTCCGCATCAGGCTCAGGTCTTTTTTCGACTTGCCTCCAAAGAGCTCCACGCTCCCCGACGACGGCTCGCAGAGGCCCAGCACTATTTTAATAAGCGTGCTTTTACCCGCCCCGTTTGCACCAACAAGGGCAAGGAGCTCAGACTGATGCACCTCGAAGGAAACGTCATGCAAAACGCGCCGTTTCCCGTAGCGCTTTGACACCTTTGATAACTTTATCGCTGATGCGTTCATTGGCCTCCCGTCCTGCTCGATAGCAAAACTGCTCATATCGTTCCTTCTCTCTTTTATCGTTTTTCCTAGTTGTTATTGTTTTTCGATAACTCATATTTGTCAAGATAATCTAAAAGAAAGAACCCGTGTTAGACACGGGTTCCTTTACACTGATATTTCGTTATAGCTGCTCGCTATATGCTACTCATCGCTCAAATCGACAGCAAAGACTGATGTCGGAAGCGATACCTCATCGCCTCCGCCGTCCCGCATCTGCCTCACGACATTTTTTGCGCGCTCGACAATAAGCTCCTCAAGCTCTTTCTCGCTCACGCGCTGAATAATATCTCCCGGTTGACAATCAAGCTCATCACAGATATCGAGAAGCGTCTTTAGGCGAATAGCTTTTATCTTTCCGTTTCTAAGCTTTGAAATATTAGCCGGAGTATGTCCCGTCGCCCGAATCAGATCAGCGCTGGTCTTTCCGGTCTTAAGCAGCTGCGTCTCAAGCTCGATGATGAGATAGCTCATGTTTCCTCCTACACAAGCTCGTCAGACTGCTCTTGGAGCAGCGAGGCATAACTCCAGATCGCCGAGATAAACAAACAGACAACTGCGCCGATAAGCGATCCCGCATCAAGGGTAACGCCTTGGCAAATCTCAATAACGAAGGAATGAGGAACGACGTAAAGCTTCAGTCCGCCAATGGTGAGATTGACCGATCCGTAGGCACCAACAAACGAAACCGCGGCGTTAACAGCAAGAGCAAGGGCAAGAACACGGATAAGCCGCACATGCGCTCTGGTAAAAGGCGAGGCGCCTCGCGAGATGTTACGGCTGATCCCACACAAAACGACAAGCGAAATACCCACAACGAGTGCCAGGCACAGTCCGCTTGGGATAACGATGCACCCGCCATTGAGAAGCGTCACGACACCGAAAGAATCGACAGAAGCAACGTTTGCAATCGCATACCAGATCACGTAAACAACCAACGCGGCAAAAGCGACGAGCATCCCTGCAAAAACGGCTGCCATGCAAAAACCAAGCTTCCTGATATTTTCGCCCGCCTTGGCCATACGCTGAACGCTGTTGGACATACACTCACCCTCATCGACTCTATCGTTATTCGAATATTTTATCGAACAACGATATGGATTGCACGCGGAAAGCCCCGCCAGTGCGCATAGGCCATTCACTAATCAGAAAGGGTGAGAGTGGATTATTGGACACGTATCGAACGAGAGTGGATAATCTCCCACTTTGAGGCCGCCGCCGGGCCTAAAACGGGAGATTATCCACTCTCATAGTCATCAAAGCTCGCAAGCTCTTATTCAGCCGCTTCGCGCAGGGCCGACATCGTTGCCGCATATTGCTGCTGCAGCGCATGCATTCCCTAGCGAGCGCCGTCAACGGTATCGGCGCCGCGCAGCGCCTCGGTCACCACGACCGCCGGCTCATACAGGTTATCGAATCCCAGGTTCTGACTCACGCCCTTGAGCGTGTGCGCCGCCATAAACGCACCTTCGGCGTCTCCCGCCGCCATGGCGGCCTCCAGCTTGTCCATGCTCTCGTCATCCAAAAACTTGAGGGCAAAGCGGCTAAGCATTTCCTCGCCCATCAGCCGAGCGCACGCGTCATCATAATTAGCGCCGATCTTCTCATACGCCTCACGCATGGAAATCATGGATTAAAACTCCTTTGGTCAAACTAAATCGTGGGAAACGCGACAACGTCGGCGGGGCGTGCCAACGTCTCGGCAATACGGTCTTGCACCTCGAGCAGGCAGTCGAGCAACAGCGGGTTAAAGGTGCCGCACTTACCGTCCGGGATCATCTGGATCGCCTCCTTGTGCGGGATAGCGTCCTTGTACACGCGCACGCTCGTCAGCGCATCATACACGTCGGCCACCGAGACCACCTGCGCGGCAATGGGAATCTCGTCGCCCTTAAGGCCATCGGGATAACCCTTGCCGTCCCAGCGCTCGTGATGCCAACGCGCAATCTGGTACGCATATTCCATAAGCGCATTGCCGACGTGATGGCGACCCAGCTCAAGCAACATGTCGGCGCCGATCGTGGTATGCGTCTTCATAATCTCGAACTCCTCGGGCGTAAGGCGCCCGGGTTTGTTGAGGATCGCATCGTCAATCGCCATCTTGCCAATATCGTGCAGCGCCGAAGCCAGGGCAATCGTGGAGCGCTCCTCATTGTCGAGGGAGATAGTGTCGCTACGCTGGACCAGACAGTCAAGCAGCAGCTCGGTCAGCTTCTCGATGTTCGTAACGTGCCTGCCGCTCTCGCCGTTGCGAAGCTCCATGACGCCGGCCATGATGTCGATGAGCATGCGACTGTTCTTGACGCGCTCGTTGTACTGCTGGGACAGCAGGCTCGTCAGGCGGCGCTGTTTGGCGTATAGGCGGATGGTGTTGCTTACACGGCGGCGCACGACACGGGAGTCAAACGGGCGGTTGATATAGTCCGAGGCGCCCAGCTCGTACGCGCGCAGAACCATATCATCGGAATCTTCGCTCGAAATCATGATGAAAGGCAGATTGTCGATACCCGATCGGCGCGACAGATCGGCCAACACCTCAAAGCCGCTTATGCCCGGCATGACAATATCCAGCAGCACGAGCGACAGTTCATCGCCATAGCGGTCGACCATGTCGAGTGCCGCGCGACCGTTATCAGCCTCGAGGATGCAATACTCATCCTTGAGCATCTCGTTGAGAATGGCTCGGTTCATCTCGGAGTCATCGACAATAAGCACCAAAGGCTTTTCGCTTTGGAAGGCCTCGATGGAATCGGCATCAGTCACGACCGTACCGGCTTTTGCCTTAGCGCGGCTCAGTAACTGGACAGCACGGCCAACGCCCTCATCGACCGTCTCGCCATGAATGCGAACGCCACCAACACATGCCGTCAAGCTCACGTACTCATGGCCCGGAACAATCGTGGCATGAACGGCATCGGATACCTGATGCAGGCGACGGGCGAAGTCATCGGAGGGAATATTGGGCATGACGACCACAAACTTGTCGCAGCCATAGCGCACAAGCTCGTCAGTCGAACGAATTCCGCTGCGTATGGCTGTCGCCACAGCACCGAGTGCAAGGTCGCCGGCATGATGGCCACACGTATCGTTGAAGACCCTAAAATCATCAAGGTCGATCATCGCAACGCCGGCATTCATGCGAGCGCTACGGAGCTTTTCCTCGTAATATCGGCGATTGCGCACACTCGTCAGCACGTCGGTGTAGACAAGGTCCTCTTCTGTGGCCTCTTGCTCATCAATCGGACGCACCATCAGCAAGACGTGAGGCTCGCCCTCGACCTTTAGAGGGCGCAGACGGGCGCGGTACTCAACACCATCGTTGAGCAGTTGCTCCGACACCTCACCCGAATCTGCCAAGGCCTCAAGACTCGACTGACGCAGACAGGGGCAGCGATCGCCGGCGAGCAAGCAGTTAGGCTCGCTCTTAATCTGATCGGCCGACAGCAAACGCACCACGGGGTAGGTCTGCGCGACGCGGGCGACCTCGGCGGCAGCCTCCTCGTCGGTTAGATTGGCCTCGTGATTATTGAGCATATGGGGCCCTTTCGATAGTTTCGCATGGTAGCGGTGGGTTCCAAATGTTACAAGGGTAACACCTTGCCGATGCAGGTAAGCACGTGAATGCTGTTACATTTTTATGAGTTGGCAGACGGTGCGATTGAAGCCGCAGGCGTGAGGTTTTGAGCACATTTGTTAACACGGCCGAAACGTTTGCGGGTGAAGGCTGTTTTGATTTTTACGGCTGCTAGAGCTCCAGGATGCCACGGACAGTCTGGGCAGCCGCTGCCGGGCGATCGCGCAGGCCGTTGTGCGCGCCGGGAACCATTACGAGCGGACAGTCCAAAAGCTCAGCCGCCATCCTCGTTCCCGCCTCGCGAGGCGTACCAATCGAGAGCTCGCCCAAAAGCACGGCGGCCACCGTTTTCGACGCGCGAACGCTATCCCAATCGGGAACGCAGGTCATAGTAATCCCGTATTCGTTCGCCATGAAACTGCGGCCGTTGCGCAGGGCATGCTTAGCTTCTGCCTCGGTTAACTTGGGGGCCTCAGGGTCCGAATCGCCGATGGCGCCCAGGAAGGCCCGTAATGCCCTGGAAACCTTTCCCGCGGCGATCATCTCGAGCAAAACCGGGGCCGCGCCCAGGCCGGCGCCCTCATCCGTCACGGCGGGTTCATGCAGAATCGCACGCGAGATTATGGCGGGGTTTGCACGGAGAAGCTCCAGGGCCACCAACGTACCGGCACTGTGCGCGAGCACGTTTGCCGGAGCGCCAATATGCTCGATAACAGCCTGCAGGTCGGCGGCCTGGGCAGCGAGGTCGTAGCGTCCGTCTGCAGCGTCGCCGCTCTCGCCGCAACCGCGGCGGTCGTAGGCAATGACGCGACAGTCGCGGGCGAGCTCGCGGGCGATGGCGTCAAAAAAGACACCGTCGACGCAGGCGCCGTGCACGCACACCAAGGCGGGTGTATCGGACGATACAACCGGACTGGCATACTCGCGGCAGGCAATCGTGGTGCCCGCATTCTCGACCGTAAATTCCATGTTGTGCCCCATCGTCTTGCGTTTTGTTAACAGATTAACTGTACCCGACCCGATACCTTTCATGACGCGGCATCGAAGGCAGAGTTAAAAAACGAAACCTGCAAAGCACAAGCCCGGACCATACGTTGGAGCCGATGCTATGCTTAAGGTTAATTGTCTTGAGGAGCTTTTACCTATGTCTACGTTTCTAAATGCCAGCCCCATCTTTGGGCCCGTTCGCAGCCGTCGCCTGGGCCTTTCGCTCGGTGTCAACATGATGCCGGCGAGCGGCAAGATCTGCACGTTCGACTGCATCTACTGCGAGAACGGTCTCAATGCCGAGCGCCCCTGCCACGAATCGTATAACACGGCTGCCGTGGTGCTCGATGCACTCGAGGCCAAATTGCGCGAGATGGCAGTCGAAGGTGAGCTGCCCGATGTAATCACGTTTGCCGGCAACGGCGAGCCCACCGCCGCACCGGAGTTTCCGCAGGCCATCGCCGGCGCTGTCGCGCTGCGCGACGAGCTTGCCCCAAACTCCAAGATTGCCGTGCTCTCCAACGGCACGCGCGCCGACCGCCCCGAGGTGCACGACGCGCTCATGATGGTCGACGACAACATCCTCAAGCTCGATACGATCGACCCGGCATTTATCCAGCTGCTCGATCAACCCGTTGGCCCCTACGATGTGGAGCATCAGATCGAGACGTTCGCGAGCTTTAACGGCCACGTCATTATCCAGACGATGTTTTTGACCGGCGAACACCAGGGCAAGCCTCTCGACAATACCGGCGAGGAGTTCGTTGGCCCTTGGCTCGCGGCACTCGAGCGCATTCGTCCGCAGGAGGCGACCATCTACACGGTGGCGCGCGAGACACCGGTCGCCGGCCTTGCCAAAGCGGCGCCCGAGGTGCTCGACGCCATTGCCGCGCGCGTCCAAGCCCTCAGCATTCCCTGCCAGGTAAGCTACTAGCAAAACCACGCAGCAGCCAGTGTCCGCCATCCCACTCCATCAGTTGCGGTGATATAGTTCCTATTTGTGCTGTTAAACCGCTTAAATCGGAACTATATCACCGCAACTTTTATGGATACGTGAGTGGGCTATACTAGCTGCGGATGAAAGGAAGTTAGCCATGTTTGACAACGGACCTGTGCCCGGCCGCAACGACGCCTGCTGGTGCGGCAGCGGCAAAAAATATAAGAAATGTCATAGCGCCTTCGACGAGCGCCTCGAGCGCCTGTGGGAAGAGGGCTGGGAGGTCCTGCCCCGCACGCTCTACAAGACGCCCGCCGATATCGAGGGCATCAAGCGCTCGGCCGCCATCAACGTGGGCGTGCTCGACTACGTAGGTGAGCACATCGCCGCAGGCATGACCACCAACCAGATCGACCAGATGATCTACGACTACACCGTCGAGCACGGCGGCACGCCGGCAGACCTCAACTACGAGGGCTACCCCAAGAGCGTATGCACCTCGATCAATGACGTCGTCTGTCACGGCATCCCCTGCGATACGGACGTGTTGCACGAGGGCGACATCATCAACGTGGACTGCTCCACGATCTTGGACGGCTACTTTAGCGACTCGAGCCGCATGTTCTGCATCGGCGAGGTCTCTGCCGAGCGCCAGCATCTTGTCGACGTCACCCGCGCCAGCGTGGAGGCGGGTCTGGCCGCCGTCAAGCCGTGGCTGCCGCTGTCCGTGATGGCCGAGGCCGTGCAAAAGACGGTCGAGGACGCCGGTTTTAGCGTGGTGCGCGAGTACGGCGGACACGGCATCGGTAAGGAGTTCCACGAGGACCCGTTTGTGGGCTTTACCACCGAGGCGCCCGATGTGGACACCATTATGGCTCCGGGCATGGTCTTTACCATCGAGCCCATGGTCAACGCCGGAGCGCCCGACATCAAGATCAGCAAGGGCGATGGCTGGTGCGTGCGCACCAAGGACGGCAGCGATTCGGCCCAGTGCGAGGTACAGCTCGTGGTGACCGAGGACGGTTACGAACTGCTGAGCTGGTAGCTGCGGATGCGCCGGGCTTCGCGATGGATATGTTAACCATCGCGAAGCCCGGCGTTTTATTTGAACGTTTTACCTGATAAAACCTGCCAAAATAAACCTGTCCCTTTTTGTCAGGTCGAGCGGAGAGGACTGCTTGTGAACATCCTGGTTTTGCTGCCCGTCAATGACCGCCATCGCGCAATTCTTGAGTCGAGTGCTCCGGGCGAGGACTTTATCTACACGAGCGCCGATGCCGCCACGCGCGAGCAGGTCGCCGATGCCGACGTGATCCTGGGCAACATCGACCCTGACATGCTCACAGCATGTGAGCATCTCCAGCTGCTGCAACTGCAGACCGCGGGCTATGACGATTACTTGGCCGCCGGCACCGTGCCAGCCGACGCCAAGCTTTCCTGCTCGGTGGGCGCCTACGGCCAGGCCGTGAGCGAGCACATGTTTGCCATGGTGCTGTCTATGATGAAGCGCCTGCCCGGCTATCACGACTTGCAGCGCAAGCATCGCTGGGAGGACTTGGGCCCGGTCACCTCGCTCAAAAACGCCAATGTGCTGGTGCTGGGCGCGGGCGATATCGGTGGCCACTTCGCCACACTCTGCCGCAGCATGGGCGCGCACGTCCGCGGCATCAAGCGCCATCCGCTCGTCTACCCCATTGTGTTTGAGGACATGGACGGCATGGATGCCCTGTCTGAGCGCTTGGCGGAGGCAGACGTCGTCGCATCCTTTATGCCGAGCACACCCGAGACCCGCGGCCTGGCGAACGCCGAGTTCTTCGCCGCGATGAAACCGGGCGCCTTCTTTGCCAACGGCGGCCGCGGCGACCTTGTGGTCGCCGACGACTTGGTTGCCGCCCTGGAGTCGGGACATCTCGCCGGCGCCGCGGTCGACGTCACCGACCCCGAACCGTTGCCTGATACAAGCCCCCTATGGGATGCGCCCAACATGCTCATCACGCCGCACGTCTCCGGTTGGTTCCACCTGGCAGCCACGCTCAACAATGTGGTCAACATCGCCGCGGAGAACCTGCGTCACCTGCAGGCAGGCGAGACGCTTCGCTGCTGGATCGAACATTAAGAATTACGCCGTTTTACAAACGGCGTAATGAGCCGACGCTGCGAGCCCGCCGTTTGGCCAATCTGCCGTTCAATTTTAAAGGCGCGACCAGAAGGTCAGCGCCTTTTCATTTCACGGCACCTTGGCTCAAACGGCGGGCTCTCGCTGACTTTTATTCGACCTGCGGGATCTGACTAGCGCAGGCTCTGCCTATGAAGTCCTAGCAGTTCCGTCTTGTCGTTGGCGTTGAAGCATTTGCCCAGATAAAACCTGCCAAAATTGTCATCTCATCTTGGTCGATTTTAGAGTTCCACACTTTCGGCGCCGTTGATGGTTAGGTCGCGCTCGTAGAAGGCGGTGAGGGCACGGATGGCGTACATCACGTCGCGTACGCCGCCGGTCTCGTAGCTTGAGTGCATGGCCAGCTGCGGCAGGCCCACGTCCACGGCATGCATGCTCGCCTGCATGTTCGACAGGTTGCCGAGCGTGGAGCCACCCGCCATATCACTCTTGTTGGCGAAGGCCTGCGTGGGCACGTCGGCGTCATCGCAGATGGCCTGGAACACCGCGCGGCTAAAGGCATCGGTGCAGTAGTGCTGGTTAGCAGCTTCCTTGACGACGATGCCGCCGTTAAGCACCACCTGGTTGCGGGCATCGCACTTCTCGGCATGGTTGGGATGCACGGCATGTGCGTTGTCGCAGCTCACGAGCATCGAGGCGGCAAGCGCGCGGTGGTACGACTCGTCGTCAAAGCCCAGCGAGCCGTTAATGCGGTGCAGCGCATCGGCCAAGAACGTCGACATGGCGCCCTGCTTGGTCTCGGAGCCAACCTCCTCGTTATCAAAGCAGCAGAAGACCGAGACATCGCGCGCGTTCTCAGCACCCAAAAATGCCTGCAGCGAGGTATAGACGCAGGCCAGGTCGTCGAGCTTGGGCGTCGAGATAAACTCATCGGCCCAGCCCCAAATACGCGCATCCTGACGATTGACCAGGAACAGATCGCGGCCCAAAATTTGTTCGGGCTCAACGTC
Organism: uncultured Collinsella sp.; assembly: GCA_902493985.1. GTDB lineage: Bacteria > Actinomycetota > Coriobacteriia > Coriobacteriales > Coriobacteriaceae > Collinsella. The sequence continues at coordinate 9,911 of CABURR010000030.1, forward strand.
CAGTTCGTCGGCGATCAGGGCGTCAAAGTCGCCCTGCTTAAGGTCACCAGCGCTGATGAGCGGGCACAGGTCAACGGCTCGGTTGGGAGCAAAGCTCTCGTTAACGCCACGGTTCATGTGGATGGCAAGGCTCGGAATGATGGCGACTTCGCGCTCGGTAGCGAGCAAACGGCTCTCAATACGGTCGCCTTCGCGTACCAACACGCGGCCCGCGAGCGCCAGCGGGCGATCGAACCAGGCGTAGTCGATCATGCCGCCGTAGGCCTCGGTGTTCAGGCGCAGCGTCTCGCCCGCGCCATCGAGCTCGGGCACAGCCTTGACCTTAAACGTCGGCGAATCGCTGTGCGACGCCGTGAGCTGAAAATGGTAGTCGCCGGCAACGCCGTCCTCGCCCCACGTCGCGGCCAGGTCCTCGCCCACCTTAAAGGCAACAACGCTCGAGGTGTTACGCTGCGTGTAATAACGCCCGCCCGGCTCGATGTCCCACGCCGCGTTCTCGGGCAGGTAGGTAAAGCCCGCCTCATCGAGTTCGGCCATAATGGTCGCCGCCGTATGGAACATGCTTGGGCATGCCTCGATAAAGTCGATAAGGTCGTTGGCGGCCTCTATATCGTCGGCCGTCACGTGCGCGCGCTCGGGCGTTTCCTGATCCGTCATGCTCTCCCCTTTCGCTGGGTTGATGGTCCCCTCCAGCATACCCCGTCGCGCCAGCGCTGCACTCTTCATTCCGTGTTTAATCCCGCGCCGCTCGCCAAGTTGAGCTATCATGCCCACGCTCCTTTTGCGACAATTACGCTAACAGGACGAGAGGAGCCGTCATGAAGCCACGTAGCATTGCCATCGCCTGCGGTGTCGCGGGAGTCGCCGTCGGCCTTGCCGCTGCCACCGGTATCGTTTATCACAAGCAAATCAAGTCCGCCGCGTCGCTCAAACGCTTGACCGGCTACGCGGATGGCTATGACCTGTACGCAATCGACATCGCCTACGACTACGATCTTGATCGCATCATCGCCGCTGGCGTGCGCGACGACCAGGCCTACATCGATGCCGTGGTGGCGCAGGTGCTGCCCGGTGTGCCGGCACATGTCCAGGCGCCCCAGTTTGCCTGCAGCGCTTTTGTCGCTGTAGATGCCGAAGGCCGCGTGCGCACCGGTCGCAATTACGACTTTAAGGACGACACCTCGGCGCTGCTGGTACGCAATCACCCACGCGGCGGCTATGCCTCCATCGGGTTTGCCGCCCTTAACAACCTGGGCGATAACACACCGCTTGACTCCGCCGCCGGACGTGCCGCCGCACTCATGGGCCCGTTTGCCCAGCTCGAAGGTGTTAACGAACGCGGCGTGTCCATTGCCGTACTCACCCTGGATTCCCAGCCCTGTGACCAGGACGCGCAACGCCCCGTCATCAACACTTCGCTCGCCATCCGTCTGGTGCTCGACCGCGCGGCTACCACGCAAGAGGCCGTCGACCTACTTTCCGCCCACGACATGCACGCCATGGCCGGACGCGATTACCACTTCTTTATCAACGACGCCGCCGGTGACGCACGGGTGGTGGAGTGGGATCCGCGCGATCCCGACCGCGCATGCAAGGCGACGCCCGTGCGCCAGGTCACGAACTTCTACGCCTGCTATGGCGACGAAGTGCTCCCCAACCAAAAGAATGACGAGCTGGGCCACGGCAAGGAGCGCGCCGTCGCAATCGCCGATGTCCTTGACGCCCATGTCGGTGCCCAGGACGAGGCAGTCGCTTGGAAGGCCCTGCGCGCCGCAGCGCAAGAGCCCAATCCGGAAGATATCACCAGCAACACGCAATGGTCGGTCGTCTTTGACAATACCGAACCTGCTGCCGCCATCACGCTGCGCCGCCACTGGGGCGACGTCGACGCCTTCGCACTGTAAGGAGCCAGGCCCGTCGACCTTACGTTCCCTGACGTTGCTTACATTTCCATACGCTTGAGCTAACACGTTTTACCCCCGTATCAACAGTGTGCGGGGGTAAACTTATGCGCATGTTATAACTTGCCCGGAAGGATTCATCATGCTCAGGATCGGTCTTCTTACCAGTGGCGGCGACTGCCAGGCGCTCAACGCCACCATGCGCGGCATTGTCAAAACGCTTATGACCAATAGCGAAGAACCTATCGAGATCTATGGTTTTGAGGACGGCTACCAGGGCCTTATCTACAGCAGGTTCCGCGTCATGTCGCCCGCCGATTTTAGCGGCATCCTCACCCGCGGCGGCACCATCCTGGGCACGAGCCGCACGCCGTTCAAGCGTCTGGATATTCCCGAGGCCGATGGCGTCGAGAAGGTACCCGCAATGGTCCACACTTATCATAAGCTGCAGCTCGACTGCCTGTTTATGCTGGGCGGCAACGGCTCCACCAAGACCGCCAACCGCCTGCGCGAAGAGGGCCTCAACGTTATCGCCCTGCCCAAGACCATCGATAACGACACCTGGGGCACCGAGCTGACGTTTGGCTTTACGAGCGCCATCGACGTCGCCACCAAGTGCATCGACGACATCCACACCACCGCTTCGAGCCATGGGCGCGTGTTCGTTATCGAGATCATGGGCCACAAGGTTGGCTGGATCCCGCTGTACGCCGGCGTCGCGGGCGGCGCGGATGTCATCTTGATTCCCGAGATTCCCTACGACATGGATAACGTCATCAAGACCATCGAGCATCGCATGGAAACCGGCAGCCGCTTTACCATCGTGGCCGTCGCCGAGGGCGCCATCTCCAAGGAGGACGCGGCGCTGTCCAAGAAGGAGTACAAGAAGAAGCTCGCCGAGCGCACGAGCCCGTCAATCGTGTACGACATTGCCAAGGAGATCGAGGCCAAGACCGGTCGCGAGACCCGCGTCGCCATCCCCGGCCACACGCAGCGCGGCGGTCAGCCCGACGCCCAGGACCGCATCTTTGCGACCCAGTGCGGCGTCGAGGCAGCGCTCGGCTGCCTGCGTGGCGAGTTTGGCTACATGATTGCCCTGCGTGACGGCAAGATGTGCCACATGCCGCTCGAGGATGTCGCCGGCAAGCTCAAGTTTGTCGACCCCCAGAGCGATCTGGTGCGCGAGGCCAAGGCGCTGGGCATCAGCTTCGGCGACGAATAGCCTCGGCCGAAATCCATCCCATCGGGCCCTCCGACCCCGCCCGACGTATTTCGATTTGGCTCCTCCTTGACTCCGTCAAAGGTCGCCAATCGAAATCGTCGGGCGGGGTCGGAGGGCCCTGCGTTTACATACTCGCCGAGGCCACTCGTCTTCTTGCTGCGGGTGCTTGGTCTGAAATTAAGTTGCGGTGAAATAGTTCCTGCTTAGCCCGCAAATGGCTGAATCTAGGAACTATTCCACCGCAACTTACGAATGATCGGAGCGGCTAGAGCACAAGCGTCGGCGTTCGTTTGATGGTCCACCACGAAAAGGGGCTATCTACTACGTTTAACTCGACGGGGCCAACCATGACCGCCTTTTTCGAAAATCGACAGCCCTTCTACCTGCGGTTTTATTTTCCGTTTTGCCGGCATGGTTGAGGATATCCGATTAAACGTAGTAGATAGGCCCGTTTTGTGGCATACGACCCATTCAAGCCCAATCTCGAAGGCTAAAGAGAGCCTCTCATCCGCGCCTGCGAGCGAAAACCAAATAGAATGAAAGGCAAATGGAAAGCCCGTTTGACGAGCGGAGAACATATGCGCGACGTAGCCGAAAGCGACTGGAAGCTGTTTAAGAAAATGCTTCCTCAATGGCAAGAACGTTATATGGAAAAGCTCATCGGCCAGTACGTTGAGATGCTGAACGGCGACAGCGAAGCGTCCAGTAGATTTTGGGCACTAGAAGAGCGCCTCAATAGAGACAAGCTGTCCTCAGGCGTAATTGCAAACGACATTCGCCGCAGCACAATGCACCGCGAGATAGCCAATTTGCTTATCGACAGCGTGATCACCCCTGACGACCTTGACGGTTTTACCGAAGACATTAAGAGCTATGCGCAACACTGGATTGGCCAGTAAGAGCACTGAACGACAGACATCCCCAGCAAAACGGGGCAAACGCTGGGCCACCTAATGGTTGTCCGGCGTTTGCCCAGATAAAACCTGCCAAAATATACCTGTCCCTTTTTGGCAGGTTACTCGGCGCTCTTGAGGGCGCCGACCATGTCGATCTTGTTGAGCGTTCGATTGGTGGCAAGGTTGACGATAAACGTAAAGCCGAAGGAAAGCACCACGGCAAGCACGTAGCTCAGCGGCTCGACCTCAACATCAAAATACAGCGACGGCATCTGCAAAATGTAGGTAAAGCTCTCGGCCAGCAAGCCACCCAGCGGCACGCCCAGCGCGGCGCCAATCGCCGTGAGGATCAACGTCTCCTTGTTGACGTAATGGTGCACCTCACCGCGACGGAAGCCCAGCACCTTAATGGTCGCCAGCTCGCGCTCGCGCTCGGAGATATTCGTGTTGGACAGCGTAAACACCACCACAAACGACAGGCACGCCGCCATAAAGGTCACGAGCACCACGACCGAATTGATAATCGTAAAGTTCGCCTCGTAGTTCTCCCAATGCTCGGCCGTGCTCGAAATCGTGAGCCAACCGTCACTCTTAAGATTCTTGCTAAACGCAATCTGGTCGACCGACGAACCCTTAAGCAGCACAAAGACGCCGTTAAGGCGTGCGCTTCGACCGAACGTACGCTCATAGGTGCCCTGCGTCATGTAAAGCGTGTTGCCCAGATAGTTAAGCGAAATGTCGCTGACTTTGAACTTGGCAACATTGAGCGACGAATCCTGGACGTGAGCCGTATCGCCCGGCTGAATCCCCAGCACCAGCTGTGAACTTTTGCTCAGATACACGTCTCCGTCACGCAAAGACAGCGGTTCTTTGGACTCATCCTCCAGGCGCACGTAATCGCCCAAGTCACCCGTGCGGTCATCGGGCACCACGATCAGCTGCACGGTCTCGCTCTTTCCGCCGAATGTAAAGGTGACGTTGTCGGTCATAATCGGCAGCGTCGAAGTCACGGTCACGTTGGAATCATTGGCCGCGCCGCGCTCATCCAACGCCGCGCACGTCTGCGAAAAATCGTCGGGATTGGCGACCGCCAGCAGGTCGTAGCGCGTGATATGCCCGTACTGTTTGGGCGAAAGCGCCACCGACGTGTCGCGAATGCCCATACCGCAGATCACGAGCGCTGTGCAGCCGGCGATACCGAAGATGGTCATAAAGGCGCGCTTTTTGTAGCGGAACAGGTTACGCGCCGCCACCTTGTTCAAAAAGCTCATGCGGCGCCAGATAAAGCCGATGCGCTCAAGCAAGATGCGAGAGCCGGCGCGTGGGGCCTTGGGACGCATGAGCGAGGCTGGGGTCTCGGCCATCTCGTGGCGGCAGGCGATAATCGTAGCGCCCACCACGCCCACGGCAAACAGCGCCACCGAGACGATTGAGGACACGATGTCGTACGAGAGCAACATCTGGGGCAGCGAGTACATGTCGTCGAACACCGTAAACAGGAACAGCGGCAGGCCCACAAATCCGATGATATTGCCGAGCACGCCGCCGATCAGACATGCCCACAGCGCATAGTCCACGTATTTGGACAGGATGCGCCCGCGTGAATAGCCGAGCGCCTTGTACAGGCCAATGAGCGTGCGCTCCTCCTCGACCATGCGCGTGGCGGTGGTAAGGCTGATGAGCACGGCGACGACAAAGAAGATAAATGGGAAAACCGTGGCGATGGCCTCAATTGACGAGCTATCGCTCTCGACGCTCGAGTAGCTTGCGATGTTACCGCGGTCCTGGATGTACCAGGTGCATTCGCCCAGATCGGAAAGCTCGGCGCGGGCATCGGCAAAATGCTGGTTGGCGGCGGCGCGCCGCTGGTCCAACTCTGCCTGAGCCTGGACGCGCTCCTCGCTGCCCTCGGTCATGCGATTGATGTTGTCCTGTTCAATCCCAAAGAGCATATTCGCCTGGCGCTCGGCCGCATCCAAGCTTGCCGGCGTGTCGACCGTCAGCTCCTGAACGCGCGCCTTCTCACGCCCCTCGCGGATCTTCTCGATATTGCCCTTGACCTCGTTGATCTTTGTCGTGTAGGCATCTGAATAGGAGTTAAGACTCTTGGCTCCCTCGACGATCACGTGGACTGCGGAGTAGGAAGAAGATGTCGCGGCATCCTCGCTCACATAGAACTTATAGTCCGCAGCCGAAGCAGCGCGAAAGGCGTTGACTGTCGAGTCGGAGCTCACGTCGGTAGGATCGAGGACCTCGGCCGTAATGGTGTAATCGCCCGCGGCAAACTGATCCTTGGCACTTTGGTTGGACGAGCTCGCGTCATTGGCGGCAAAACTCACCGTATCGCCGAGCTTTTTGCCCGAAGCCTTCAGGAACTTCGAAGTCACCGCGACCTCATCGGCGCTCTCGGGCAAATCGCCGTTCACGAGCACCGGCTGATCGATGTTCTCCTTGGAAAGACTCTGCACGACCACGCGCTCGCGCGTTGTGCCCACGGCGGTGTAGGCGGTCTCGGTGTAGATACCCTCGGCCGTCTCGACGCCGTCGACCTCTTGGATAGCCGCAAGATCGTCGCGCGTAAGGCCATAGGTCGACTGCACGTTAATGTCATAGACATTCTGCTGGTCAAAATAGGCGTCGACCGAATCGCACAGGTCCTCGCAGCCCGCCTTGAGGCCGCACATCACGCTCACGCCGAGCGCGGTGATCACGACGATAGACAAGAAACGTTTGAGGCTGCCGCGAATCGTGCGGTAGATGCCACGGCGAAAAACCGTCGGCACCATATCGTTTGAGCTTTGGGCAGTACGGTAGGTCGCGAACTCCCGATCGCGACCCGTGTGCTCCGTATCGTGGTTTTGGCTGTTTTGGCGATCCTGGTCCATGGGCGCTACCACTCGATCGTCTCGATAGGCACGGGATTTTGCTGGACCGTCTCGCTCTCCACGCGGCCGCTCTTAAAGCGGATCAGGCGATCGGCCATGGGCGCCAGTGCGGAGTTGTGGGTGATGATAATGACCGTAATGCCCTGCTTGCGGCAAGTGTCCTGCAGCAACTGCAAGATCTGCTTGCCGGTTTTGTAGTCGAGCGCACCCGTAGGCTCGTCGCACAAAAGCAGCTTGGGGTTCTTAGCCAGTGCGCGGGCGATGGACACGCGCTGCTGCTCGCCACCCGAAAGCTGTGCCGGAAAGTTGCCCAGGCGCTCGCCCAGGCCAACCTGGCGAAGCGTCTGTTCGGCATCGAGTGAATCGGGGCAGATTTGCGCTGCAAGCTCGACGTTTTCGAGCGCCGTCAGGTTGGGGACCAGATTGTAGAACTGAAAGACAAAGCCGACGTCGGCGCGGCGGTATTCCACGAGCTGTGCCTCGTTGGCAGAGCTCACGTCGCGCCCGTCCACCGTCACAGTTCCGGAGGTTACCGTATCCATGCCGCCCAGAATGTTGAGAGCCGTGGTCTTGCCGGCACCCGAAGCACCCAAAATGATGGCGAGCTCGCCGCGCTCGACCGTAAAGCTTGCGCCGTCGAGTGCATGAATGCGGGCGTCACCCTCGCCGTATGCTTTGATGACGTCTTTGAATTCGATATAGGCCATCGATCAATTCCCATCTGGTCGGATAACTCTTTAGTATTACCCATTTCCCACCGACCAAAAAGGGACAGGTTGATTTTGGCAGGTTTTATATGGGGAAACGGCAGCTATAGATGAGGCGCCGGGGAGGCAGAGAAATCATCAACGGGGTCAGGCCGACCGCCAAACACAACGCACGCATCTCAATCTGTCAGCCAAATCATTCGAACAGCTGTTCGTTTCTATGATATGATTCCGCTATCTAAGCAGGCCAATTCGCAGAAAGGCGGCCAACATGGCGTTCGACTTTAAGAAGGAATGCAAGGAGCTCTACAAACCTGCAAGCAAGCCGAGTATCGTAACTGTCCCGCCTATGAGCTACGTTGCCGTTCGCGGAAAGGGCGACCCAAATACCGAAGGTGGCGAGTATCAAAACGCCCTGCCGCTGCTTTACGGCATCGCCTATACCGTCAAGATGTCGAAGAAAGGCTCAAGGAGTATCGAGGGCTATTTCGACTTTGTGGTACCGCCGCTCGAGGGTTTCTGGTGGCAAGACTCCCCGAGCGGCGACATCGACTATGTACGCAAGGACGATTTCAACTTTATCTCGTGCATCCGCCTGCCCGATTTCGTCACCCAAGATGACTTTGACTGGGCAGTCGCGGAAGCCACGACCAAAAAGAAACTGGACTTTTCTGCCGTCGAGCTGCTTAAAGTTGACGAAGGTCTCTGCGTTCAATGCATGCACACCGGGCCCTACGACAACGAACCGGCGACCGTAAACGCTATGCATGAATTAATGACCGAGCAGGGCTATGTCCCCGACTTCTCAGACTCCCGTTTACATCACGAAATCTATCTCTCCGATCCACGCAAATGTGCACCGGAGAAACTTAAGACTGTGGTTCGTCATCCTATCAAGCGCGCTGAATAGCGTTGGGCGCCGTTCCGCGCATCAGGTTTTAGGCCAGGCAATCAGCCGCTCCAAGGTCATCTGGCAGCTTCCTTGACGCAGGTCATCGTATCTTATAATTTTATGTCTCTAAAGCTGGAAAGCCTCTCAACGATGCGCAACTCCAGCTCTTTTTATATCAAGAGGCTTAAATGAAATACCAGAAGTCGTGGATATCCATCAACGAACAGATAGCACTATTGACAGAAAACAAGGGTCTTAAGTGCTCTGATCAAAGCGAACTCGAGCAAGCTTTGGTCGAAGTCGGCTACTACAGGCAAAGTACTCGAGCGTCACTCCTCGTACGCGCCCTCAAGCCGAAGCAGCCACTCCTTGCGGTCAAGCCCGCCGGCATATCCGTTGAGCGATCCGTCGGCCGCCACCACGCGATGGCACGGCACGATAATCGAAACTGGATTACGCGCGACCGCAGCCCCCACCGCACGGGGGGACACAACGGGCGCTTCATTTCCCGGCACACAATGTCGAGCCGCAATACGCTGGGAGATCTCACCATACGTAGCGACTTCGCCACGCGGGATAGAAAGCAGCTCAAACCAAACCTCGCGCTGAAACGCCGTGCCGATCATATGCAACGGCGGCGTAAACCGAGGTTCCTGCCCTGCAAAATAAGCATTCAGCCAAGCCCACGAACGCTCAAGTACCGAAGAGGCCGCACCATGGGCCGGATTCGCCGACGACATACCGCCAATACCGGAAACCGCGTCGGCGCCTTCAACATGTTCGGAGTCTTCCCGTAGAAGCGTGGAGCCAAAATGCTCCTGCCCCTCAAACCAAAGTCCCGTCAGACCGCGGCCATCAGCGGCAAGCAGGATTTCGCCCAAAGGCGAAGCAAACGTCGTCGTGACCACCAGCGGCTCCTTTCAAAACTCCGCACCATAATACCGCGAATTGTGCAGACAACCCCAATCGACCCCAAAGTCACCTCGGGCAGCAGGCGCGAAGCGCCGCAGCTGCCGGCCGCGCCCCACAGTCCCCCAAGGCGGCAGGCGCAAAGCGCCGGGGCCGCCGCCGGGACCAGGGCCCGTAACGGCCACGTGCTCCCACATCAGCCCAGCGGCCCCAACCAACAACGGCCCCATCGCAGGCCGCTCGCAGCAGCGTCACCGCAGGCGGGGGCCGGGCTTAGCTTTCAAAACACTCCGCAGACCAGTGTGGCGCCTTGTCCGCGGCTCCGAAGGAGCAGGACAAGGCGCCACACATGGTCGAGGACGTTCTGAAAGCTAAGCCCGGCCCCCGCCGGACAGGTCACACTACTCGCAGAGCAGCTTAGCGATCTGGACGGCGTTGGTTGCCGCGCCCTTACGGATTTGGTCGCCGCAGCACCAGAAGGTGATGCCGCGCGCAGCCTCGGGGTTCGAGATGTCGCGGCGCACGCGACCGACCCAGATCAGGTCCTGGTCGGACGTATCCATCGGCATGGGGAAGCGATCGTGCGCATCCTCGGCGCTCATGTCGTCAACCAGCTTCACGCCCGGAGCGGCAGCCAACGCAGCACGGGCCTCGTCAACCGTAATGTCACGCTCGAACTCGAGCGTAATGCTCTCGGAGTGCGAGCGCAGCACGGGCACGCGCACGCAGGTGCAGTTCACGCGCAACTCGGGCAGGTGCATGATCTTACGGCCCTCGTTTTGCAGCTTCATCTCCTCGGAGGTAAAGCCCTCTTCCTTGACGCCGCCAATTTGCGGAATCAGGTTGCTCGCGAGCTGGGCGGCAAATGCGCGCGGCTCGGGAATCTCCTCGCCACGGCCCAGGGCGGCCAGCTGAGCCTCGAGCTCGGCCATGCCGGGAGCGCCGGCACCCGAAGCCGCCTGATACGTCGAGACGATCATGCGCTTCACGCCGGCGAGCCGATGCAGCGGCCACGTGGGAACCAGGCCGATAATGGTCGCGCAGTTGGGATTGGCGATAAGGCCGTGATGCCACTTGATGTCGTCGGCATTGATCTCGGGCACAACCAGCGGCACCTCGGGATCCATGCGGAAGGCATGGCTGTTGTCGACCACGACGGCGCCGCGCTTGACGGCCTCGGGCAGTAGCTCCTTCGCGATGTCGTCGCCGGCGGCTCCAAGTACGATGTCGCAGCCCTCAAAGGCCTCGGGGCAAGCCTCTTCGATCACAATCTGCTCGCCGCGGAACTCGACGGTCTTGCCCGCAGAACGAGCGCTCGCCAGCAGCTTGAGTTTGCCAACCGGGAACTCCTGCTCGTTGAGGCACTCGAGCATCTGGGTGCCCACGGCTCCCGTCGCGCCCAAAATAGCAACCGTGTACTGTTTCATGCTTCCCCCTTTAAAGGTTGTGGCTTTTGCCCGCACGCCGAGCAGGCCGATTATTGTTGCCAGTGTATACAAGAACGGGGCGGGCACGAAACCCGCCCCGTCGAAACGAAACCGAAACGAAACGCCCCGCCGTAGATTTTTGAGACATGACCCAAAAATCTACCGAGCAGTCGCTACTTTTTGAGCGCGGCCAAGGTGGGATCGGCCGGCGCGGGAGCCTCCAGGTCAGAGACCTTCACAATGCCGTTCTCGTCGGAGAAGGCACGGTAAATGGTCCGAATCGCCAGGTCGAAGTCTTTCTCCTCGACACCGATAATGATGTTGATCTCGTCGCAGCTCTGCGAAATCATGCGCACGCTCACGCCGGCCTGGCCAAGCATGCCAAACAGGTGGCCCGAGATACCCGCGCGGCCTCGCAGGTTACGGCCGACGGTCGCGATGAGCGCCAAGCCCTCGACAACCTCGATCTCGAGCGGCTCGACCTCCTGCTGGATGTCGCCCACAAGCGAGTACAGCGAATCGTGTACATCCTTCTCCTGCACCACGGCGCCAAAGCGGTCGACACCGGTGGGCATGTGCTCAACGGAAACGTCATAGCGCTCGAAGACCGAAAGCGCGCGGCGCATAAAGCCGACGCGCGGCTTGGTGCGGTCGCGGGCCACGTTGATGGCGACAAAACCGCGCTTGCCGGTCACGCCGGTAATGATGGGCTCTGCTTCGCCCTCGTCAGCCGTCTCGCTAATGATGGTGCCGGGGTCCTGCGGCGCATTTGTGTTCTTGATGACCAGCGGAATACCCGCCTCACGCACAGGGAACACGGCCTCCTCGTGCAGGACGCTTGCGCCCATGTACGAAAGCTCGCGCAGCTCCTCGTAGGTAACGCGCGCAATGGGCTGAGCCTCGGGCACAATGCGAGGATCGGCAGAATAGAAACCCGAGACGTCGGTCCAGTTCTCGTACAGGTCGGCGCCCAGGCACTTGGCCAGGATCGAGCCCGAGATATCGCCGCCGCCACGGTCGAGCAGCTTGATCTGGCCCTCACGCGTCGCGCCGTAGAAACCGGGCATAACAAAGCCGCCCTGCTGACCGTACTCCTGCACCAGCTCGGAGGTGCGGTTCATGCTGAGCGTACCGTCGTGATGAAACGCCACAACCGTCGCGGCATCCAGGAACGGCAGGCCCAGGTACTCGGCCATTAGGCGAGCGGTGAAATACTCGCCGCGGCTCACAAGCTCCTCGGTGGAGTAGCCGCCCGAGCGGGCGCGCTCGGCAAAGGCCGCAAACTCTTCGCGGATGGGATAGGTGAGTTCCAGCTCGTCAGCGATATCAAAGTAGCGCTGGCCAATGTCCTCGAGCAGCTCCTCACACGACACGTGATATTTAACGTGCGCGTTAACCAAGTAGAGCAGGTCGGTCACCTTGGTGTCGCCCTTAAAGCGGCGACCGCAGGCGGAAACCACCACAAAACGGCGAGCCGGGTCGGCATCGACGATGGCCTTGATCTTCTTGAAGTGTTCGGCGTCGGCGACCGACGAGCCGCCAAACTTGGCAATCTTAATCATGGGCTTGAGGTTACCTTTCTAAAAGCCTCTGCAAACCTGTTTTGCGCGCTCTGATACCATGGTTTCACCGATTGGGACCAAGGCATCCGAGGAGCAGTGTTATATGGGAACTTATCATAGTACACGAGGACGCACTTTATCGTGCTCAAGTAAGGTGGCAATCCGCGCCGGCATCGCTCCCGACGGGGGTTTGTTTGTCTCGGACGAGCTCGGCACCCAGCAGGTCGATATCAGCTCGCTTGCAGATAAATCGTACTTTGAAATCGCTCAAGATGTGTTGGGAATGTTACTGAATGATTACACGGCCGAAGAAATTTCGGCGTGTGTCGACGAGGCATACCGAGGCACGTTCGCGAGTGAAGAGGTCACGCCGCTCGTCAAACTCGACGTAGCGCCGGACCCCGACGCTCCTCAAACCTATGTGATGGAGCTCTTTGGCGGCCCCACGAGCGCCTTTAAGGACGTCGCCCTGCAGATGCTCCCCCGCCTGATGGCCCGCACCTCCGCCAAGGACGGTGGCGCCGAGCGCATCATGATCGTCACCGCCACATCGGGCGACACGGGCAAGGCAGCACTCGCCGGCTTTGCCGACGCCCCGGGCACGGGCATCACCGTCTTTTATCCCGAGGGCAAAGTCAGCCGCGTGCAGAATCTGCAGATGTCCACACAGGAGGGCGACAACGTCGCCGTCTGCGGCATCCGCGGCAACTTCGACGATGCCCAGAGTGCCGTCAAGCGCATCTTTGCCGATAAGGAGCTTGCCGAGCGTCTGGAGGCCGCTGGCACGGTGCTTTCGAGCGCCAACTCCATCAACGTCGGCCGCCTGGTGCCGCAGGTCGTCTACTACTTTGCCGCCTATGCGCAGCTGTTGCGCGCCGGCGCCATCGAGGCCGGCGACGCCGTGGAGTTCTGCGTACCGACCGGCAACTTTGGCGATATCCTGGCCGGCTACTATGCCAAGCGCATGGGTCTGCCCGTCGCCAAGCTCATCGTCGCGAGCGACAAGAACAACGTGCTGGCCGACTTCCTGACCACCGGCGTCTACGACCGCAACCGTCCGTTCTTCACGACCATCTCGCCGTCGATGGACATCCTCATCAGCTCCAACCTGGAGCGCATGCTCTACTTCCTGTCCGATGGCGACTGCGAACTCGTTGCCGGCCTTATGGAGCAGCTGGCACAGACGGGTCGCTACGAGGTGCCTGCCGAGTTGCTGGCCAAGATCCAGAGCGTGTTTGGCTGCGGTTGGGCCAGCGAGGATGAGGTCCGCGCTGCCATCAAGAGTTGCTGGGATGCGAACGGCTACGTGATCGACCCGCACACCGCTTGCGGTTATCACGTCTTTGAGCGGGTCGCCCCCGCCGAGGGCGCCAAGGCCCGCGTGCTGCTTTCGACCGCAAGCCCCTACAAGTTCCCGCGCGCCTGCTGCGACGCCCTGGGCCTCGACGTTCCCGAGGATGATTTTGAGGCCATGCGTGTACTCGAGCAGGCCACCAACACGGTCGCCCCGACCCAGCTCGCCGAACTCGAATCCAAGCCCGTCCGCTTCGAAGACGTCTGCGACGTCGATGAGATGGCAAGCTACGTCGAGTCTGCAGCAAAACGAATGAGCACCAACTAAATCCCTTATTAAGCGCCGGCGAAAGCCGGCGCACCTTCTTTTTATTTAGCTTTCGGGATGATGACGAGCATGCGAGCGGGTCTGGCCGTTTAGTTCGTCGCGAGTTCCGCACGAGCCGGAAAGCACTTAATGTGCTTTCCGAGCGAGCCAGGACTGCCCGAGCAGCGAACTAAACGGCCAGACCCGCCCAGGAGGACCCACATGATCAAAATCACCGTCCCAGCAACCAGCGCCAACCTAGGCATCGGCTACGACACCCTCGGCATGGCCGTCAGCCTCTACTCGCACTTCACCTTCGAGCGCTCCGATAAGCTCACCATCACCGGATGCCCCGAGGAATTCCAAAACGAGAACAACCTGGTCTACGTGAGCTTTGTCGATGCACTGGCCGCATGGGGCGAGCCGGCCTTCCCCGTCGCCATCGACATTCAGACCGATGTGCCCGTCGCCCGCGGCCTGGGTTCCAGCTCCACCTGCGTCGTCGCTGGCATTATGGCTGCCGCCGCGCTGACAGGCCACACCGTCGACCGCGCCGAGCTCGTCCGCATCGCCACCGAGGTCGAGGGCCATCCCGATAACGTCGCCCCCGCTATCCTGGGCGGCGCCGTCTGCTCCTTTACGCCGACCGATTCGCTCCCCCAGTGTCTGCGCTACGAGGTAAGCGACAAGCTTCGTTTTATTACTGTGATTCCACCCTACGAGGTGCATACGAGCGAGGCGCGCAAGGTTGTGCCGCAGGAGATTCCACTCTCCACCGCCGTGTGGCAGATGGGCCGCATCGCCGGCATGACGCGCGGTCTGGAGACCGGCGACCTTGACCTGATTGCCGCCGCCAACGACGACCGCATCCAGGAGCCCTATCGCCGCCGCCTCATCCCCGACTACAACGCCGTGCGCGACACCTGCCTTAACGGCGGTGCTAAGACCGTCTGGATTAGCGGCTCGGGCTCGACCCTCATGGCTGTGACCGACGACACCATCGTGGCAAAGTTCCTGCAGGTCAAGCTGCGCGAGCAGTTCCCCAAGTGCGACACGCACATTCTGACGTGCGACACCGAGGGCGCCCAGATCGAATACCTGTAGTCGCCGTCCCGTATACTCGCCGGGGAGGCCAGGGGCTTTGCCCCCAAATCGTCCTCGGACATGGCAGGACCCCCGCTGCGCACTTCGTGCGGCGGGGGTCCTGCCGTCCTGCGGAAAGA
>CABURR010000031.1 GCA_902493985.1 uncultured Collinsella sp.
ATCGCCTCGCCCGTACCCGACACCATTCGCGCCGAATCGCTCGACGACCTCGAACTCTTTATGAGCGCCAAGGACGCCAAAGCTGTGGAGGCCGTGTTTAGCAAGGCGGACAATAACGGCATTCGAACGTACAAGGGCACCGAGGAGGAGCGCGGCGACGGCGGCAAGATTGCCGACATCATGAGCCTGCCTGAGACCGTCGTGCTCGCCTTCAACCAGGGCATCGACGCCGACTCCATGGGCGACATGACCGGCGCATCCACCGAGAAAAGCGATGGCGGCGCCGCCCAGGCCATACCCACCCCCGAGCAAATGGCAGCGATGACGCCCGAGCAGCTCGCCGAGATGCAGCAGAAGGCCGCAGCGGCGCAGAACATGCAAAAGCAGATTGATGCCGACGGCGGTAAGATCACCATGAAGAGCCTGCGCCTGGGTGTCGAGGGCGGTCTGGTAGACCAAAGCAAGCTCGTCGAGGGCGCCAACCAAATGGCAGACAAAATGGGCTCCATGTCGGGCTCCATCGTCACCCAGCGCGCCGTGAGCTATGTACAGGACGAGTACAAGGCACAGGGTATCGACCCCGCCGACGTGCAGAACGCCTACCTGAGCCGCATGGCGACCACGATGTTTGGGCTGTGCCTGGTGTCGCTCGTCGCCACCATCCTGACCGGTGCCGTGGCTTCGCGTACCGCCTGCTCCATCGCCCGCGACCTGCGCCGCGAGACCTTCAACAAGGTTATGCACTTCTCGCCGGCCGAGGTGGGCAAGTTTAGCCAGGCCTCGCTCATCACCCGCTGCACCAACGACATTCAGCAGATCCAGATGGCCGCAACCCTGTTTATCCGCATGTGCCTGATGGCCCCCGTCATGGGCATCGTCGCTGTCATGCGTGTCCTGGCCAACCACACCGGCCTGGAGTGGACCATCGCCGTGGCCATCATCGCGGTCTCGGCCGTCGTCGGCGTGCTCATGGGTCTCACCATGCCCAAGTTCAAAAAGATGCAAAGCTTTGTGGACCGCGTGAACCTTACCGCCCGCGAGCTGCTCGACGGCCTCATGCCCATCCGCTCGTTCAACCGCGAGGAACATGAGCTCGAGCGTTTTGACAAGGCTTCGCTCGACCTGATGACCACGCAGCTCTACACCAACCGCGCCATGAGCTTTATGATGCCGCTCATGATGCTGGTCATGAACTGCATCACCGTGCTTATCGTCTGGTTTGGCGCGCAGGGCGTGTCCGACGGCGTGATGCAGGTCGGCAACATGATGGCGTTTATCTCCTATACCATGCAGATCGTCATGGCGTTTATGATCCTCACCATGGTTTCGGTTATCCTGCCCCGCGCCGAGGTCGCAGCCGAGCGTGTGGAAGAGGTCATCACTTGCCCCACGAGCATCAACGACCCCGTCTCGCCCAAACTGCCCGCGGCCAGCGCGCCGCGCGGCGAGCTCACCTTCCGCGACGTGAGCTTCCAGTATCCCGATGCCCGCGCCGATGTCATCAGCGGCGTGAACTTCACCACGCATGCCGGTCAGATGCTCGGCATCATTGGCTCCACGGGCTCGGGCAAGTCCACGCTCGTGCAGCTGATTCCGCGCCTGTACGACGTCACGGGCGGCAGCATTTCGCTCGACGGCATCGATGTGCGCGACATGACACTTTCCGAGCTGCGCCGCCGCATCGGTTATATTCCGCAGCAGGGTCGTCTATTCTCGGGTACCGTCGAGAGCAACCTCAAGTTTGCCGGCGACATGGTGAGTGACGAGGATATGCGCCAGGCAGCACGCGTCGCCCAGGCGGAGGACTTTATCGCCGAGCGCGAGGACGGGTACGACTCCCCTATCAGCCAGGGCGGCTCCAATGTTTCGGGTGGTCAGCGCCAGCGTCTGGCCATCGCCCGCGCGTTGGCCAAAAAGCCCGAGGTCGTGGTGTTCGATGACTCGTTTAGTGCCCTCGACTACAAGACCGACGCGCGCCTACGCGAGGAGCTGGCCAAAAACGTTACCGACGCCGCGCTCGTGGTCGTGGCCCAGCGCATCGCGACCATCATGCACGCCGACCAGATCATCGTGCTCGACGACGGCCACGTAGTGGGCACCGGCACGCACGAGGAGCTGCTGCGCAGCTGCCCGGCGTACCTGGAGATCGCACAGTCGCAGCTTTCCGCCGAGGAGCTGGGGCTTACCCAAGAAGAAATTGCAGCCGTCATGGAAGGAGGCGAGCGCTAATGGCAGACGAGACCAAGGCTCAGATTCCCAAGCCCACCCGCCAGCGTGGTCCCATGGGCCGCATGGGCGGCATGCGTCGCGGCGAAAAGGCCAAGGACTTTAAGGGCACCATGAGGCAGCTGCTCGGCTATATCGGCCAGCACAAGATCGCCGTGTTTGCCGCCGTCGCCTTTGCCGTGTGCTCGGTCATCTTTAATATTGTGGGACCCAAGATGCTCGGTCAGGTTACCACCAAGCTGTTCGAGGGCCTGGTTGCCAAGGTCAACGGCACCGGCGATGTCGACTTTAACTGGATCGCTAAGACGCTCGGCTTTTTGCTCTGCCTGTATCTGGCGAGCTCTGTCTGCAGCCTGGTCCAGGGCTGGCTCATGACCGGCGTCACGCAAAAGATCTGCTACCGCATGCGCAAGGAGATCGCCGCCAAGATCGCCGTCGTGCCGATGAGCTACTTCAACGGCCACAGCAAGGGCGACGTGCTCAGCCGCATCACCAACGACGTCGATACGCTGGGTCAGTCGCTCAACCAGAGCGTGACGCAGCTCATCACGTCGGTGACGCAGATTATCGGCGTGCTCGTCATGATGCTTTCGATCAGCCTGCCGCTTACCGGCGTCACCGTGCTCACGCTGCCGGCCGCCGCGATTATCTTGACCGTGATGATTCACTTCTCGCAGCCGTACTTCCGCGAGCAACAGCAGGTTCTGGGCGCCGTCAACGGCATTATCGAGGAGGACTTTGCCGGCCAGAACGTCATTCAGGTGTTCGACCGCGCCGAGGCCTCGATTGAAGAGTTCGACCGTCAAAACGACCGCCTCTTTATTAGTGGCTGGCGCTCGCAGTTCCTGTCGGGCCTGATGATGCCGCTTATGAGCTTGGTGGGCAACATGGGCTACGTGGGCGTCGTCGTGGTGGGCGCGCAGCTCGCGCTGACCGGCAATGCCACGCCCGGCGACATCCAGAGCTTTATCCAGTACGTTCGAAACTTTACGCAACCCGTGCAGCAGCTGGGCAACGTGAGCAACACGATGCAGTCGATGGCCGCTGCCACCGAGCGCGTCTTTGAGTTCCTGGCCGCGCCCGAGGAGGAGCAGAAGGCCGACGCGCAGATTCCCGAGAAGCGCCCCGGCCACGTGGAGTTTGACCATGTCAAGTTTGGCTACACGCCCGACAAGACCATCATCCACGACTTTAGCTGCGAGGCTAAGCCCGGCCAAACCATTGCCATCGTCGGCCCCACCGGCGCCGGCAAGACCACGCTCATTAAGCTGCTGCAGCGCTTTTACGACGTGGACGGCGGTTCGCTGCGCGTCGAAGGCGTCGACGTGCGCGACTGGGACCGCGCGGCGCTGCGCGGCGAGTTTGCCATGGTGCTGCAGGACACCTGGCTGTTTAACGGCACCATCCGCGAGAACATCCGCTACGGACGCCCCGATGCGACCGATGCCGAGGTCGAGGCCGCCGCACGCGCCGCACGCTGCGACCACTTTATCCATACGCTCGCCGGCGGCTACGACTTTATGATCAACGAGGAGGGCACTAACCTGTCGCAGGGTCAGCGCCAGCTCGTGACCATCGCCCGTGCCATTTTGGCCGACCGCCCGGCACTGATTCTGGACGAGGCGACTTCCAACGTCGATACCCGTACCGAGGAGCTCATTCAGCGCGCCATGGATGCGCTGATGCAGGGCCGCACCAGCTTTGTCATCGCGCACCGCCTGTCCACGATCCGCAACGCCGACGTGATCTTGGTGATTCGCGACGGCGACAT
Source organism: uncultured Collinsella sp. (assembly GCA_902493985.1). GTDB lineage: Bacteria > Actinomycetota > Coriobacteriia > Coriobacteriales > Coriobacteriaceae > Collinsella. Next base: position 3,998 of record CABURR010000031.1, read on the forward strand.
CGTCGAGAAGGGCACGCACGACGAGCTGCTCGCCCAGGGCGGCTTCTACGCCGACCTGTACAACTCGCAGTTCGACGAAGCGGCGTAAAAACCGGCGGCAAACAACCGCAATGCCAAGAAAACGGGGGCGCAGGACAACCTGCGCCCCCGTTTTGTGTCCTTCGAGCCTCGAAACGCCTTCCCTGAGACCTCACTGACGGCGCTTTCCAGACCCCGTGGGCAAAAAAGGGCAAATATGAGTACTGTTACCTTTTTAGTAACAGCCAAAACCGCCTTAAATGCCGCTCCCACGGCTTACACGCGTCCCTAAATTGATCAAACAGCACCATAGCGGACTTATATGTGTTTGCGTTAATGAACATATTTTGCTGTTATGTCTATTATTTTGCGAAGGCAATATGATACTAAGATAGCAACCGTACTCATATTTGGCATTTTTTGCCCACAGGGTATTTCCTAGGGAACCGACAACAGCCTTAGGGTCCCGCGCGGCGCCGCTCCCTCCCGGCATCCGCCGACGTTTACCCAGATAAAACCTGCCAAAATAAACCTGTCCCTTTTTGGTAGGTTTCGGGGTGACAAGGGCTTGCACTTTAGCGTGCGACAGCGGATAATGCCGAGCATTCGACAATACGCTTATTGCTCTTTCTATAGATTGAGGAGACCCCTATGGCCATGGAATTCAAACGCAGGCTGCCGATCCCCATGGAGATCCGCGAGGAAATGCCACTTTCTGCCGAGCTTACCGCCAAAAAGCAGGCATTTGACGCCGAGGTCGCCAAAGTCTTTACCGGCGAGGACGCACGCAAGGTGCTTATCATCGGCCCGTGCTCTGCCGACCGCGAGGATTCGGTGCTTGAGTACATGAACCGACTGGCCAAGACCGCCGAGGAGGTCAAGGACAAGCTCATCATCATTCCGCGCGTCTACACCAACAAGCCGCGCACCAAGGGCACCGGCTACAAGGGCCTGCTGCACAACCCCAACCCCGAGGCTCCCGACGATCTGCTCGAGGGCGTCAAGGCCATCCGCCATATGCACCTGCGCGTTATTGAGGAAACGGGCTTCTTCACCGCCGACGAGATGCTCTATCCGTCCAACTACCAGTACCTCGTTGACCTGCTGAGCTATGTTGCCGTGGGCGCACGCTCGGTCGAGAACCAGGAGCATCGCCTGGTGTCGAGCGGCATTTCGGTACCCGTCGGCATGAAGAATCCCACTGCCGGCTCTACCACCGTTATGCTCAACTCCATTTACGCCGCGCAGGCGCACCAGAGCTTCATCTTCCGCAACTGGGAGGTCGAGTGCGACGGCAACCCGCTCGCACACGCCGTTATGCGTGGCTACATCGGTCTCGATGGGCGCACCTACCCCAACTACCACTACGAACACCTGGAACGCCTGGCCGAACGCTATACCGAGCATGCCGGCTATGCCAATCCGGCAGCGGTCATCGACTGCAACCACGACAACTCGGGCAAGCGTCCGCTGGAGCAGTATCGCATTTGCAAGGAGGTGCTCGACAGCTGCCGCCGCAACGAGTCCATCTCCAAGCTGGTCAAGGGCTTTATGATCGAGTCCTACCTGGAGGATGGCAACCAGCCGGTCGATGGCGGCGTCTTTGGCAAGTCGATCACCGATCCGTGCCTGGGCTGGGAAAAGACCGATTACCTCATCCACGAGATCGCGGAGCGGGTGTAGGTTACGGCGTTTTACCAAACGCCGTAACCGGCCGACGCTGCAAACCCGCCAGAGCGGCAATCTGCCTTTCAGCTTCGACGGCATGGCCAAAAGGTCAATGCCGTCTCGCTTCAAGGCACCTTGCTCGCTCTGGCGGGTTTTCGCTGACGTTTTTCTACCAGCGTCGTTGCCAAAGCTGGCACTTGGGGACGCTCCTTTTGGGGTAGTCGTTGGGGACATTCTTAAACGACTACCCAGAATGAGAGTGGATAATCTCCCGTTTTTGTGGCCTGCTTTTCGAGCGAAAGTGAGAGATTACCCACTCTCATTGAGCAAGTGTCCGAAAATCCACCCTCATTCCTTCTTAGGGCCCTCCGTCCCCGAGGGATCGAGGGTCGTCTGCCGAATGGTCGATACGGCAATCCTGCGTCCATGTCACACTCAGAGATGGCCTGACCCAACCTGGAAGGAGCCTCCATGAGCCTTGACAACGTAACTCTGCGCGCCGCCACGCTCGATGACCTGACCGGCATCGCCGCCATTTACAACCAGCTGTGGTGCAACACACTACGCAACCGCGGCGACGTCGAAGCCGCCGATTTCTGCGCGCGCTTTAACATCGCTATGCAGCTGCAGCGCTCCCCCATCGCACTCGTCGCCGAGGCCGAGGGCCGCACTATCGCCGCCTGCTGTATCGGCATCTTCGAGGACGGCAAGCCGCGCACCAATCCCACGTGGGAGCCCTGCTACGACGAGATGCTCGCCCAGGCAACCGAGATGGCAAAGACCGCCGATGCCAAGCTCGAGGGCTCGCTCTTTGGCGACAGTCGTGAAAAGGCCACGGCCGACCGCTTTGCCGCTACGGGCAACGAGTATGCCCAGGGCCAGCTCAACCTGATCATCATCGTGCCCGAGTGGCAGGGCAAGGGACTCGGCCGCACACTCATCGACCTTTCGCGCGCCGAGCTCGCCAAGGCAGGCTGCACCAAGTTCTTCCTGATGAGCGACTGCAACTCCGATTGGCAGTTCTACGAGCACCTCAACATGAAGCGCATCCTGGAGGATCACAGCCAAGACACCGGCGACGGCTTTATCGTCTACATGTACGGAGGCGACACGCAGGATTAGCCTGTGTGCCGCCTCACGGGCTTTCTCCAAGACAGTCAGCAATCAGCCAAGAGAGCTAACAGGGTGCGCTCTCCTCGACAGTAGGGACATTCATCCTGCGAAGCGTGATATAGATGACCGCGCGGACACTCAACCGTCTCAGACAGATACAGGGCGAGCAGGCGCGCCCATGTGCGCGCATCAAGGCGCTCATGCGCTTTGCCAAAGAGCGACCGGCGGAAAGCCTCGCCCATAAGGTTGCCAAAGTCATTGATCGCAAGAGCGTAACTAGGGACAACATATCCGATCAGCGTCCCCACAAAGGAGCTGCGCCCATTGCACACGCAGCTATTGAGCGGAAGAGCCGGAATATCGTCGTCTAGGTCAAAAATTCTAGGTCCAGCTCGCCAGAACTGTACGGATGAATTCCGCGATTGAGCATCTTGAAGATATGGACCGCGAGTCCAAAGTCGTCCGTCTGAGGTGTAAACACCGGGGCATTCGTGGACGCCGCCAAGCTCTCGAAATCGCTGATGCCGGCTATCTCCATGAGCTAAAGCACTCGGAGGCAATATAGCCGGGAGCGGCGCATGCAGTCCTATGTGTCACATCCGAAAGCGTAAAGCTATACGAGCGCCTTGATCGTATCCATGCCCGCACGCGCCGAAACCTCGCAGCCCTTCTGCCCGTTGAGCACGCACTCGAGTAGCGTATCGTATGCGCGCGGGGCTTCGGGGGCCAGGCGTGCCCTGTTAAACATGCCCTCGGGTCGCACGTTTCCCTTCGAGTCGATCATACAAGCCCCCCAATCTGTTTGGTTTCCCCAGATTGTGAGCCCGCACGCCCAAGCCGCACGGCCCGCCGTTCAGCTGAAACCGCCACACAAAAAGCCCGCCGGCCATTGAAGCCGGCGGACTTTCATTTACGGATAATCAAACCCTGTTTACCAAGGAGCTACTACTTGTGGCGCGCCTTGGGCTGCTGCTGGGTGATGCAGTGGATGTTGCCGCCGCCGTAGATAACCTCGCGAGTCATGATACCGATGACTTCACGGTCCGGATAAGCAGCCTGGATATCCTTGAGCGCCTGGGCGTCGTTGGGGTCACCGAACTGCGGCACAAGCACCGCTCCGTTGATGGGCAGGAAATTGAGATAGCTCGGCTCGAAGGCGTCCTCGGGGGTACGCGGCAGCACGCCCTCGACGGGATCAATCGTGCTGGCCTCCTCTTCGGTCATATATACCGAAGTCGCAGGCATGATCACCTTGTGGATCTTGAGCTTGCGACCCTTGGCATCCGTGGACTCGGAGAGCGTCTTGTACGCCTCCTGGCACTCCTTGTAGAACTTATGGTTGGGATCATCGGTCCACATGCAGCAGACCTCGCCGGGCGCACTAAAGCATGCGACGTCGTCCACATGACCGTTCGTTTCGTACGGATCGATACCGTCCTTGATCCAGATAACCTTTTCGATACCGAGATACTCAGAGAGCTTCTCCTCAATCTGCTCCTTGGTGTACTGCGGGTTGCGGTCCTCGTTGAGCAGACACATCTCGGTGGTCACGACGGTGCCTTGACCATCACAGTTGAACGAGCCACCCTCGAGGATGTAGTCCTCGGGACGATAACGGTTAACCTGCTCAAGCTGTGCCACCTGCAGGCCAATGGAAGCATCCTTGTCCCACGGGAAGTACAGACCGTCAATGAAACCGCCGTAAGCATTAAAGTGGAAGTGCGAAAGGGCCACCTCCCCATTGTCATTAACGAGGAACGCCGGGCCGGGGTCGCGAATCCAGCTGTCGTTGTACTCCATGTGGATAACGCGCACGTTCTCAACACCGTCGAAGATCTCGCACACCGCGGGGAAGTCTTCGGTGTTGACGCCTACCGTGATGGGCTGAAAGCGTGCAACGGTCTTAATGATCTCGGTGAAGACCTTCTGCGCCGGCTTGGCGCCGCAGCGCCACACGTCGGAGCGGTGCGGCCACAGAATCCAGGTGCGCTCCTGCTCCTCATACTCGCCGGGCATATAGAACCCGTCCTTCTTAGGCGTGGATTCACTCTCGTAGATGGTCTTCATTTCAAGCTCCTAAATCTCGGTGCTTTTGCTTGACGAGACCATGATGCGGCCGCACCGAGATGTTCTCAATAGTCCCTCGAGCCCCTTTCAGCGACCAACGGTATACCATTCGCTGACCTAAAGTTCTATTCAGGCCGAGAACATGACATACTGGGCTCCACAATGGAAAGGACGCCCTATGCCCCCATGCAATAAACAGCAGACTATTGAGTTGGACAGTACGACCTGGACTGCTCTCAACGAGCTCGCGCTTGCAATCCACGCATCACACGGTGTCGATAAGCTGCAAAAGGAGACCCTCGAGGGAACGACAGGGCTCGTGCCCCATCGGATCGCCATGTTCGACCTGATCGAGGCGGCAGGCAGTGACGCCCCACGCTACGTCCACCCCGCAAGCAGCGGAATGGACGACCGCGCGCTGAGCGACTACTACAACCGCTACGCCGCGATGGACTATACAACATGGAGCTTTGACCTACATAAGGTCGGCGTCTACCGCGACCTCGACCTCGTGGACGTCGAGCGACGCGATGCCACGCCCATCTATCGCAAATGGATGGAACCGCAGGGCGTCTACTTTGGCTGTACGGCCACGCTCGCGCACAACGACAGCCCGCTAGGAAGCATCACCCTGTTTCGCGAACGCACGGCCGGAGACTTCACCGACACCGAGCTCGCAATCCTGCTCGAAATCGCTCGGCACGCGAGCCTCGCGCTCGCCAACCTCTATCCTCGGGGCATTAATCTCACCCAGACCGAAGACACAAACCAGCTGAATGCTTTCATTACAGAACATAATATCCAACCGCGCGAAGCCGAAATCATGCAGCTCATGCTCGGCGGCAAAACGAACAAACAGATGGCAAACGAGCTATTCATAAGCGAGTCAACCGTCAAGAAGCACGTCAACGCCATCTATCGCAAGCTCGGCGTCAGCAACCGTCTGGGCCTTATGACTGCCACGCAAAACATCCCACGATAAAAAAGGGCGCCCTCCATACGGAAAACGCCCTTTGATTTCGCCATTTGAATTAGTGTCGGCTCTGGCTCAAAGAGTAGACGGGGTTATTTTGGCAGGGTTTATCTGGGCAAATGTCAGCCGCCACGAGGGAGCTGCCTTCCCTCACGGCGGTCTTCCAGCAGAAAAACCAAGTGAGTAGGCTTTTTGCAGGAGGCCAAGCACGCCCCAAAACGCCACAGCTCTGACCTGCGGTTTTATTGAGCATTTGCCGCGGTGTGCTCGGCATATCCAAATAAGTCTACTCACTTGCATCTAAGACGCACCAGATAGGCAAAAACCGCAGCAAAAAGGGGCCGGTTCCCTTCGCGGCTGTTGTTAATACGCCGAGCTTGTTATCGTAAAAGCCAATCACGCGCCGAAACCACACTACAGTCTTTCGACTCATACGTTGAGTCCACGCGGGCTACAACATAGCGCGCATCTTTTGCAATGTCGATCTCATCGCATACAGTCTGTAGATGGTGGGCGTACTTATCGTGATACGTTCTGGATGATTTTATTTCGATAGCCTTGGGACTCCCTGAGTTTGTACAGTCGAGCAAATCGATTTCACGCTTGCTGTCGTCCCTATAGAAATACAGCTCGGGATTCTCGCCCACGTTGAGATGGCTCTTCGCCGTTTCGGAAACGATGAGGTTTTCGAAAACGGCCCCCAGATAAGGGCTCTCCAATAGTTGCTTCAGTGATCCAATTTTGAGCAAGTAGCAGAGCAGCCCCGTGTCGTAAAAATAGAGCTTGGGCGTTTTAGTTAGACGCTTCTTGGCATTTGCATAATAGGGCTGCAGCGAAAACGTCAGGTAGCTCTGCTCCAGGATGGACAACCAGCTTTTAATGGTCGATACGCTCACGCCCGTATCTCGAGAAAGCGAGGATATATTGATGAGGGCACCGACGCTCTGAGCAATTATGGACAGAAACTTATGAAACTCCGCCTTATTGCGCACATCAAGCAAGCCCACAACATCGCGCTCAACATAGGTATCGATATAGCTGGGAAAATAAACCGAGGACGGCATTCTGGCGGAACGCAGGCGAGGGTATCCCCCTTCGAGCGCGAACAAATCCACTTCCAGCTGCCCCTGCTGGCCCCTCTCCGCTTCTCGAAACGATAATGGCAGCAATTTCAAGATCCCGACTCGCCCGGCAAGAGACTGCCCGATGCTTTTCATCATCAAAAAGTTTTGCGAGCCTGTAAGGATGTATTGACCGGCGTCTCCCCGCTCATCCGAAACAACCTGGATCATTGAAAACAAATCCGGGGCGTATTGCGCCTCATCGATGATGAGTCCGCCCTTTCGGTTGCGGATAAAACTCACCGGATCCTCCAAGGCCGCGCGCCTCGTTTGAGGGTCCTCAAGCGTGACGTAGGAATAGTCGGGAAAGGTATGCCGAACCAGCGTAGACTTACCGCTCTGCCTAGGCCCTGTCAACGACACAACAGGAAACCAGCCTGCCATGCGAATGAGCAACTCATGCAAATCCCTGTTAATGAACTCAGCCATATCAACGCCCCTTATTGCGCTGTTACCATAATCGGATAGTTTCATTCGCCATAATCTTATATTAGCATTTACCACAATCTTATAGTAGCCTAGTTCAAAAGCATTATTTATAGAGCCGAAATCTCAGACCCTAAATAACAAAAGCCACCACAATGGGGGCTGTCCCCATTGTGGTGGCTTGCAGGCGAGTTAACTTGTTCGACTATCGTACGCCAGCCATGTCCGAGCCTAGAGCGTGGCAAGGCGCTTGAACTCGTGCGCGGCGAGCGCAATGGAGATGATGCCGGTAATGGCGTCGGCCACCACCAGGGCGATCCACACGCCCTCAACACCCATCATGTTGCCGAGGAGGTACATAAGCGGCACTGAGCAGATCACATAGCGAAGCAGGCCGGTAAACGTGGCGACACCAACCTTCTCGACCGCCTGGAAATATATCGACATGGTCATGGCAAGATAGCCCAGGGCAACAGCCAGGATGACGGTACGCGTGGCGTTGGCGGCAACCTCAACGAGCGCAGGATCGCTGCCGGCAAAGAAGGCGCACGCCGGAGTGGCGGCAAGCCAGAGCGCGACGGTGACCAGCGCCAGCGTCACAACCTGGTACTTAAGCGTGCAAGAGAGCGTCTCCTTAAGGCGCGCCCAAGCCTTTGCGCCGGCGTTGAAGGCAGCGATGGGCTGCAGGCCATAGGAGAAGCACTGGGCAACCATCATGGTGATGTAGAGGATGTAGCCGTTGATCACGCCAAAGGCTGCGATGTAGAGCGAGCCCATGTCGCCGCCGAGCGAGCCCAAAAGCGAGTTGGCAACGGTGTTAAAGATAAAGGTCGCGCCCTGGACCAGGAAGAACGGGAAGCCGATCTTGAGGATCTGGCCGCAGACGGCGAGGTCGAGCTTAAGGTCGGCCAGGCTAATCTGGAGCTGGGACTTTTTGCCCCCGATGAACCAGAAGATACCGATGGCCCAGATACCGATGGAAAGCCCGTAGTACACGCCGGCGCCCATAACGCCAAACTTGAGCACAAACGTAGAAAGCGCGAGCCAGCAGATGGCAACGATGGCCGAAACGGTCATGAGGTTGGCCTGGACCTGAACCTTCTCGTCCACACGCATCACAGCGGTGACCATCTGGCCAATGACCGTGAGCGGCAGCAGCACGGCGAAGGTGCGCACGCCGGCAACGGTATCGGCCATGATGTCGGGCGTGGCGCCAAAGAATGCGCAGATGGGCTCGGTAAACACGGCCATCACCACAGCAAGCAGCACACTCACAATCGTGGTGAGCCAAAGGCCCTGGCTAAAAGCCTTGCTTGCGCCCTTAATGTCGCCGGCACCCAAAAGGTTGCCCACCACGGCGGGCACGCCGGTGCCAAACAGGTTGCCAAAGGCCAGGTTGATGTACTCGACCGACATGATGATCGAGACGCAGGCCAGGCCGTGGGCACCCAGGCCCCAACCCATCACGAGGCCCTCGAGGACCACCATGATGATCTGGGCGAGCATGCCCTGGCCGGTGACGATGGTGTACTTACGCACCAGGCCGGGAATCGGTTGGGAGGCGAGCTCGCGCTCCTCCTCCACGGCAGCGGTTACTTCTTCTGCCATTGTTCTCCCCTTTCCTTGAGAGAGTAGTGCTGAATGGATGTCAGGCGGCTGACAACTGGCGCCAAGCCGCCCAACCAAACGATGGCGCTAGGCCTCAAAGACCACCTTGCCGGCGATCATCGTAAGGGCCGCGGTAGCCTCGAGCACCTCTGCCGGCTCGCAGGTAAAGAGATTGCGGTCGAGTACGCAAATGTCGGCTTGCTTGCCGCAGGCGAGTGTGCCGATGCGGTCCTCAGCATGCATAGCGTAGGCGCTGCCGTAGGTGTATGCGCGCAGGGCCTCGGCCATAGTGATTCGCTCCTCGGGGAACCAACCCTCAGGATTAGATCCATCCTCGAGCATGCGGTAGACCGCTCCATAGACTTCCTCCATAGGCTCAAGCCCCACGACCGGGAAGTCGGAGCCCAGATGCACGCAGGCACCGCTCGCGAGCAGGCTATGAATTGGCCACGAGAGCGCCGCGCGCTCGGGACCAACGGCGTCGTCCTTTGCCAAGTCTGCCATATCAAGCAGCATATGCCACGGCTGCATGGCCGGACAGACGCCGAGCTCCGCATAGCGCGGCAAATCCTCAGGTTGAACAGTCTCGTTGTGCTCCATGGAGTGACGACAGCCCATAAGACCGTAACGCTTCTCGCCCTCCTCGAAGCAGTCCAGGATAAAGCGTACGGAACGATCGCCTATGGCATGGATGCGCGTGTCGACACCCCACTCAAGCGCTTTAAGGATGGCTTTGCGCACACGCTCAGGTTCCTCAGCCGGCTCGCCACAGGCCTCGGGAGCATTAGCATAGGGCTCGAGCATCCAAGCAGTATGATCGGAACACACACCGTCAATGAACTGCTTAAAGCCATGCCACTCGACTTGCGTGCCCGGGAAGTCGTATTTCGCCCGAATCTCCTCGAGCGTCATGGCCTCGTTCTCAAAAAGGTCTGTGTACATGAACACGCGCAACGGAAGTTCGCCCTTGCGGTTAAGCTCCGCGAGGAATTTATAGGGGTTATCCATGCTCACAAAAGTGGGGTTTACCATGCCGACTGTCGTAATACCGAGAGCGTTGGCACGATGCGCGGTCTTGGCAAAGGAAGCACTAGCCACCTCGGGGGCAGGATTGTATACCTCATCCAAGAAAAGGGATCCCGCGTTGTTCGAGAAGACCCCAGTGGGGTTGCCAGCTTCATCCCTAAGAATCTTGCCGCCTGATGGGTCTGGCGTTTCAGCAGTAATGCCGATTTTCTCGATTGCGCAGGTGTTGGCACTAAACGTGTGCACGTCAACCTGCTGCAAAAAGACCGGACGGTCCGAAATGTACTCATCGATCATTGCCGCCGTAGGCATCTCGGGCACGTCCCACTGGAACTGGATAACCTGATAGCCCACGATCCACTCGTTGTTCGGGTGGTCTTCGGCAAACGCCTGCACGCGTTCCATACACTGCTCAAAGCTTGTGCAATCGATGAGATTGACGGCGAAATCGGGATCGGACACAAAGGCGCCCTGGGCATAGTGAGTGTGTGAGTCGATGATGCCAGGCATGACGAGCTTATCGCCATAGTCGCGCACCTCGGTATCGGGCCCGATAAAAGCGTCGAGGTACTTATCCTCGCCGCACGCAACAATCCTGTCACCTGCGACGGCAACGCCGCCCTTGAACGGGGCCAGCCCGTCACCAGTGAACACAGCATTACTTTTGATGACTAAATCCGCTTTGTCCATATGAGCCTCCTCAGACGTTACAGGACAATGGATGAGCGCCACGATACGACGCGCCCAATCGGTGAGGGAGCATTTGTCGCTCCCTACATGACACGTGCCTACGAGCGGTCGGGTGTCTGTCCAGCGCCCTACGCCCCGTGTCAACACCCATTGACGCACCTCCTGCACAAGCTGCCAAGATGGAAGCGGCGAACGGACGGCTTAAGAAGGTTTACACGTCTGAGCAGGTATTTTATTGTCAAAGTTTATTGTCGCTTCATTACGCCAAGTGGTCTGCGATACGCCGTCAGCCGAACCACTCCAGCCTTACGAGCGCCAGAATGTCTCAATCAAGTCGTCACGCGCCTTGACTTCGCTCTTTACATAGATGCGATGCAGGTGAGCCTTGACGGTACCCGGGCTAATCACAAGTTCGTTAGCAATATTTTGGACATCGAGTCCACGCAATACGAGTGTAAGCACTTCCTGTTCACGCTTTGAAAGCCCATGCTCGTCCGAGAAAATCACAACACGCGAGACAAGGTCCTCCCGTGCATCACGGCGCTCTGTCGCTACCTCTTCATCGGCACGAGGGTGACGCGAGAACACACGTAAGATATGGCTGAACTGTTTAAATAGCTGAACGGCTGCAGCCACAAACAATAAATTCTCTGAGATATTCCGCTCGCCCAGATACCATAAAAAGGCGCTCACCATCACGTTGTCAACGTCAGGCGTGCAGAATAGGATCATATAGGTATCCTCGATAACCACCATCACGGTAAGCACGCAGGCTATGCGAAAGAACGTCCGAGTGCGCTCAAGATCGAGCCGCTCAGCCCTATTCTCCGTCTTGCGATAGCGAGCGTAAGCATATACCAAGCAGAATGCCATTCCCAAATCGCGCGTAAGCCAAAAAAGATATTGCTGAACCTGGCCCGCAAAGCCAGTACGAGGCACCAGAGCAAGCTGAAGCACGGCGATCGGTACGACATATGCGGCAACGCGCTTAACGGTCACCTCATCGTGTAAGCGAAACGTTACCCAAAGCCATACGCACGCAAGAATCGCCACGCCCAGCGCGCAGCGCAGTAACGGATGTTGAAGCGGCTCATTAAACGTCACCACATAGTCATATTTGAGCCGGTTGTACTCATCAAAGAAGATCACCGACATATCGAAGATATAGAGAAGGAAGCCCGCGGCCGCCACCAAACAATCGCGTCGACGAGTCATGAGCCATATTACGAGTGCAGTTGATGCCGTCACCAATCCAACGCCCATGACAAGAATCGTGTAGATAAAGAATGCGAAGCTCATACTACTCTCATTCCGCACACAACCAGCTTGATTCCGCATTACAGTTATGGTAAGACATCGAACGAATACCAAGATCGAAAGGAGATGCCATGGCGCCGATTGCACCGCTCAAGATTATTGTCGCGCCCGCCGCCAAGGCCATCGCCAAGATCGGTTCGACCATGACCTACGATGACGTTCCCTGCATCGTTGATGAGCGCAACGACAGTTGCCCTTACTTGGGCCACGTCCCCTACTTTGCGCCTAAGCTCGCTTCTGATCCCGAGCACCGCGAACAGTAATCCAAGATGCAGCAAGCGCCGCGCAGCTCGCGGCGCTAGTGTTTTGGTGCAAAGAAACCTGTCCCCCTTGCGCCAACGCCGGGATTGTCGACGCTGCGGCCGCGTCGCGATATGAGGCGCGAAACCTCGCCCAGCAACACGGCGATCACCACACCCATGAGAATGGGCAACTTTGCCATTTCGGCGGGCGAGCTGTTGAGCGGCACAATCGTAGCGACAATCGAAAGCACAAGCTCCACCACGGGAATCGCAAGTGCCACCGCAAGCACCTTGCCCTCGAAGGGCGCGCGGAACACGCGCGGGCGATCGTCGTATTTGCGCAGGCGCCAAAACGCTGGGAACATCGGGATATAGCTCATAAGCAGGAAGACGACGTTCATCGAGAAGAAGACCCAAAAAACGTCGGAGCCCTCGCCCAGCGGAATCTGAAGCAGTAGTACCAGGCTGGCAAAACAACCGTTAATGATTGCCGAGCCATTGGGCATGCCGGTCTTCTTGGACACCAGCGCAAAGGGACGCGGCATATTGCCATGACGCGCGGCATAGCTCGCCACGTTGTTAACGCCAAAGCTCCAGCAGATCATGTTGGCGAACAGCGTCACCAAAAAGGCCACGCCCACGACCATCGTCAGCGGATGGCTGCGCCCCAACATGGCGGCGACCGCGTCCACAATGCCCGAATCGAGCGAAAGCTGCTCGGTGGGAACCGCGGCTCCAATGCCGATGCCGCAGATAATGTAGATCGCCGCAATGGCAACGCCACCAGCGATAACCGCCTTGGGGATATCGCGCGATGGGTTTTTCATCGTGCTGGCAAAGGTCGCGACCACTTCGAAGCCCATAAAGTTGAACAGGATGATCGAAAGGTACGTCAACGAATTGGTGTCGCCCAAATCTGGAATGAAGGTCTTAAACGACATGTCGTTGGCAAAGCCGTTATTGCAGGCAAACCAGATGCCGACGATTCCCACCACGGCGGTAATGAGCACCTTGATGACGGCACCGCCGTCCATGACCCAATCGGCCTCGGCCACCGGGTGCATCGCCATGACCGTGACGCCCCACACAAAGGCAAGCTCGATGGCAATTCGGACCCCAAGCGAAAATTCGATGCCCCATACCGCATTGATGACACTGGGAAACATGCAAGCGATGCTTGCCACCCACAGCGGAAAGTTGACCCAATAGCACCAGGAGCAACGGGCGCCCCAACGGTCGCCCAAGCCCAGGCGCACCCAGTCGTACAGGCCGCCCTCGGAATCGAACGCCGTACCGAGCTCGGCCACCACCAGGCCATAGGGAAGCAAAAACGTAATGATGAGGAAGATCCACCAGAAGAACTGCACGTTACCCATGGCAGACGCCGGAGCAGCCGCCTCGATGGTAAAGACAACGCAGATAACCGAGAGGATGACCTCGAACAGGGAGAACTTTTTACCTACCATGGCACGCTCCCCCTACAGCAAAAAGGATGGCATCTGTACCGAAGGCGCAGCCCAAGGTAGGGTTGCAGGCCGCGTCACCGGTGCAGGTGCCATCCCAAAGAGAAGAGAGGATGCAATTGTTGGACCAACGCTCGCGGAACAGGCGCGTGTAGATAACGATACGCTGGTACATAGATACTCCGATCAAAACGGTCGCGCTCGCAACCGGAAACTATCAGCAATTGAATACGCGTCTGACCTGGGAAATTCAAGCGAACAATTGGCCTAACCCGCAATAAATCCCAGATCAGACGCGTATTCAATCAAAGAAAAAGGGCACTCCGATGTGGAGGCAACGGAGTGCCCAAAGAAAACCCAACCAATCAATCAGGTAGCCCTGTTCGCTTGACCGGCTGGGTTTCTGAGGTGCGGCAGATTCCCGTGAAAGAGGAGCGCCGCGTACTTCGGTACGCAAGCGACGAATGAACGGGAAGGTGCCGTGCCTCAGGAAGCCAGACGATTAAGCCGACGGCTCCTGCTGCGTAATGCAGTGGATATTGCCGCCGCCGAAGACGACCTGCTCGGACTGAACGCCAACGCACTTGTAGACGCCCTCGCCCCAGACCTCGTCGTAGATCTTCTGGAGCGTGTCAACGGCAAGCTGGTCGTTCTCGTCGCCGTACTGCGGGACGATAACGCCGTGGTTGGTGACCAGGTAGTTCATGTAGGAAGCGATCAGCGGCTCGTCGGGAACGCGCGGCTCGGCGTTCTCGTCGGCGTCGATGGTGTCGCAGGAAGCCTGGTCCATGAACAGCGGGTTCACGGGCATGCAGAGCTTGTGGACCTTCAGCTTGCGGCCCTTGGCGTCAACGGCGTTGGAGAGGGTCTCGTAGGCAGCGTGGCACTGATCATAGAACGGGTACTCGGGATCGTCGGTCCAGATGCAGGCCATGACGCCCGGGGCGATGAACGTAGCGACGTCATCGATGTGGCCGTTGGTCTCCTCGGGGTCGATGCCCTCCTTGACCCAGATGACCTTCTCGACACCCAGGTAATCCTTGAGGTGCTCGTTCATGTACTCGCGAAGCTCCTCGCTCCAGGGCTCGAACTTCTTGTGGTACTTGGGCCAGATGGACTCGGGATCCTCTTCCTCCTCCAGAACCGCAGAGCAGGTGCGGCCCGGGGAAAGCAGGCACTGGTCGGTAACGACGAGGGTGCCCTCGCCGTCGACGGTGATGGAGCCGCCCTCGAGGATCATGTCATCGGGACGATAGCGACGGCAGCCGGAGAGCTCAGCCATCTTAAGGGCGATCTGCTCGTCCTTGTCCCACGGGAAATAGAGGCCGTCGACGAGGCCGCCGTAGGCGTTGAAGTGCCAGTGGTTGGCGCGCTTCTCGCCCTTGCCGTTGATGACGTAGGTGGCGGCGGTGTCGCGGAACCAGGCGTCGTCGGTGGTCATCTCGATGACGGTGACGTTCTCGTCGTTCTCGAAGACGGCCTTGCAGTTGGCATAGTCGACCTGGTTGGCGCACATATAGACCGGGGTGAACTCGGAGATGGCGCGGGCGATGGCGGCATACTGCTTCTGAGCAGGCTTGGCGCCGTGGGCCCAGGTGTCGGTGCGGTGGGGCCAGCCCATCCACACGCGATCCTGCGGGGCGAACTCGGCGGGCATGAAGAAGCCGTCGGCCTTGGGGGTGGACTCGGACTCGGTGATCGTACGCATAAGATTTCCTCCAAATCGAACGATCGTTTGCCGCGGGCGGGTTACCCGCAGCCTAAAACCAAGAGATGGTAGGCGCCCGTTCCCCGGCAAAGGTCGGGGCGCCCGGCGCCGGTTTTCGCGGAGTCGCACCGGCAAGCGACGACGTAACCTGGTGCGCGGAGACAAAACGCACGAAGGATACGGAAGAGAGATTGGGGTAGGCGGTGGTTACCGGAGCAATAGCTCACACCCACCCCAGGGAATGGTTAGCAAACCTGTCGCTTGGGCACGCCTCCGAAGAGGCCGGAGTGCCCGGAGTCGGGAGCGACAAGCCCGACGAAGCGCACGTTGGTACGCGAGGAGGGTCGGAGCCCCAGAACCGGGTGCTCTAGTTCTCCTCGGCCTCGGCGGCCTCCTCAGCGAGACGCTGGGCTGCGAGCTCAGGGGTCAGACCCTTGTACTCTTCCTTGCGGCCCTTGGCGCTGACGACGCGGACGACCTCGCCGATGAGCACGAGCACGATGAAGATGACGATCATCGGGACCTTGTCGCCAATTTCAGCGGCGGAGAACGGTACCAGCGTTGCAACGATGGCAAGAACCAGCTCGATGCAGGGGATGGCCAGCATGACCTTCATCATGGCGCCCTTAAACGGGAACGTGAAGATGCGCTCACGGTTCGGGTCGTTCTTACGAAGGTTGAGGAATGCCGGGAACATCGGGATGTAGGTGAGCAGCAGGAAGACGACGGAGGTGCCGAAGAGCATCCAGAAGACACCGTTGGAGATGGCGTCGATGGGAACGAGCTGCAGGCAGAGAACCAGGGAGGCAACGACAGCGTTGACCAGGTTGGCGCCGTTGGGCATGTCGTCCTCGGAGATCATCAAGGCGAAGACCTTGGGCATGTTGCCGTGCTCAGCAGCATAGCGAGCGACGGAGTTGACGCCGAAGGACCAAGCAGCCATGTTGGCGAACAGGGTAATCAGGAAGGCGATGCAGATGACCTTGAAGATCATGGAGTCGCCCACCATGGTCTGGACTGCGACGATCATGCCGTAGTCGGGGTCGATGGAGTCGGCCGGCACAGCGGCGCCGATGCCGAAGCCAGCGAACAGGTAGATGACGGCAATAGCCACGCCACCGACAATGATAGCCTTGGGAATATCGCGAGCGGGATCGGCCATGTCGTCGGTCATGGTGCAGATGACCTCGAAGCCCATGAAGTTAAAGATGATGATGGACAGGTAGCCGAGAGCGTTGGTGTTGGTAAGCTCGGGCAGGAAGGTGGCGGCGGACATGTCGTTCGCAAAACCGTTCTCCATGGCATACCAGATGCCCAGAGCGCCGACGATAACGGCAACGGCGACCTTGATGATAGCGCCACCGTTGAGGACCCACTCGGAGTCGGCAGCCTTGGAGCGACCCATGAGATACACGATCCACACGAAGGCAAGCTCGATGCCCATCTTGGCGATTAGGTTGAACTCGACGCCGAAGACCATGCCCAGGATGTCGGGGAACATGGTTGCCAGCGAGGCGATCCACAGCGGGTAGTTGACCCAGTAGTAGTACGAAATGCGGGCGCCCCACTTGTCGCCCAGGCCATCGCGTACCCAGTCGTAAATGCCGCCCTCGCCGTCATAGGTGGTGCCGAGCTCGGCGACGACCATGCCGTAAGGGAGCAGGAAGGTCAGAATCAGGAAGATCCACCAGAAGAACTGCTGGTTGCCAATGGCAGCAGCAGGAGCGGCGGCCTCGCAAACGAAGACGACGCAGATGATAGTCGAAATGACCGTCAGGAAGGAAAGCTTTTTCTTTCCGTCACTCATGATGAGCTCCTTCGCTCAGTCTTGGACAGATCCGAGGCCCTAAGGTATTAAGGCAATTGCTTGGGCCTCGGTGAGCGGGCGGCAGGAGACGAGCATCCGCCGCCCGCAAACGTGCTTTTAGAAGCCTTGAGGCTTAGAGCTGCTCGAGAGCCTCGAGAGCGGCGTGGAGCTCAGCCTTGGCGGAGTACTCGACACCCTCGTCGTTGAGCGGAGTGCGCTTGCCCAGGGCGGCAAGAAGAGCGCGGATGGAGTGCTTGCGGTTCTCGGCCTCGACCCAGCACAGGGAGCGCTCGGGATCGTCCATGACCTCGTCGACGACCTCCTCATTGCGGGTGGCCGGCAGGCAGTGCATGAACTTGGAGTTGGGGCCGGCGAAGTTCATCATGTCCATGGTGACCTGATACTTGGGATAGAACACGTCCATGTAGTTCTCGCCCGAGACCTCCTCGTCGTACAGGCCATACCACACGTCGGTGTAGATGAAGTCGGCGCCCTTGATGCACTCGATGTCGTCGGAGATGACAACCGAGCCGCCGGAGACCTTGCAGTTCTCCTCGGCGATGGCCATCATCTGCTTGCCGAACTCGGCGCGCTCCTCGACGGTGCCAACGTGCAGGCCGCCGTCGGGAATCTGGTGGCCCTTAGGTCCAAACTGGACAAACTTCATGCCGACCTTGGAGGCGATGAACATGAGGGAGACGCAGACCTGGGTGGCGTCGCCGATGAAGGCCAGGGTGCAGTCCTCGATCTTCTTGCCCTCGGGGAGGTTCTCGAGCATGGTCATGAGATCGCCCATCTCCTGCGTGGGATGGTTGAACTCGGACATGCCGTTGATGACGGGCACAGCGGAGCCCTCGGCGAGGCCGACGACGTCCTTGTGACGGTCAACGCGAGCCATCATGATATCGAGCAGCGAGCCCATAACGCGAGCGGTGTCGCCCAGGGACTCGTGACCGCCGAGCTGGATGGTGCCAGGGCCATAGAACTGAGCATGGCCGCCGAGGTCGGTCATAGCAGTCTCGAAGGAAAGACGGGTGCGGGTGGAGACCTGCTGGAAGATCATGCCAAGGCTCTTGTTACGGAGCAGGTGCGGATAATAACCGTCAACCTTGATGGCCTTCTTCATTGCCAGGCCAAGATCCTCGATAGCCAGGATCTGCTCTTTGGTGAAGTCGTTGGTGTCGATGAAATCCTTAGGCAGTGCCATATCGATTTCCTTTCCGCCGGTCTTGCCGACTATTAACTATGAGGCGCTCGAACATCACGCCTCGTGTTGACAAGACCATCATTCACCCGTATGCAATTTTTACCTAGTTTATTCGGGATTAAAGACCGTTCACGGAGTTACACCCTCTCTAATCCAATATAAACCCGCAGGTCAAGAGTTTACAGGGGGTTTACCGTCTGGAACCGCGAACGGTATACGGCTATGCTGTTTCTTGGCGTTTAATCCGCAATGGAACGACCGGCGGAGGCATGTATACCCGGGGGATATAGCGGGCTCCATAAGGGATCAAAATGAGACAGGACGGTGACAGATGGACACACTCATGTTCTTCTATACCCAAGCGATACTCGTAATCTGTATTGTGACGGCAGTGCTTTCGCTTGCCGCCTATGCCTCGTCCCGTCGACGCTTCTTTATCTATGGCAGTGGCGTTTTTATTTGCTACGCCATCGAAATGACTGAGATCTTCTTTTTTGAATACACGTTGCAAAACGAGAGTTTTCCGGCCAGCGACTATTACTCAATTACCATGCCTGTGTTGCGGACCCTTGTGGCGACCGCTTCACAGGCTTTTATTTGGCTGATTGCCATGGACTTGCTCGATAAGCATTCTAAAAAGCAGTTCGCTATCCCCGTCTTAACGTTTTTGCTGTGCGAGTCGCTGGCTATCGTCGCAGTCCCCTCCGGCCCCATGCGTCAGTGGATCTACTACACGATACGCCAGGCATTCCTTGTCTTTGTGGGACTGTATATCTTATGGACGGCTCATAAGAGTACAAAGGTTGAGCTGAAGGCACGCGTCAACAACCAGCGAAAGCACCTGATTATCGGCGCTATTCTGGTCGGTTGCATCGTTGCCGAGGATTTCTACAACATCCTGGTCATCCCCATGAGTCTGGCACCCTCTTGGCTGCAGCTATATCTGTCCGAGCGCAACTTTAGCGAGAACTTCTTTGCGTGCTACTTTGCGATTCTGTTGATTATCTACTCCTACCACGTGCTTTCAATCCGCATGCAGGAGGCGCCCGAGGAAAAGAACGTCAGCGATCTTGATCGACACATCGAAGAGCAGATGCCCTTCTATCGCAACGCCTACAAGCTCTCCAACCGCGAGACCGAGGTTATGCGTCTGGTCGTACTGGGCAAGTCGAACCAAGAGATCGCTGACGAACTCTTCCTTGCTGTGGGCACCGTCAAGACCCACATCCACAACATCCTGGTCAAAACCGAGCAGCAAAATCGCACCACGCTCATCCTCCACTTCTGGAAGCGATGAAGTTACGCGGTTTTACCAAACCGCGTAACGGTTCGACGCTACAAGCGCCCCTAAGCGGCAATCTGACGTTCAATCGTCGGTCGCGTACCCAAAGTACGCTTCCCTCCTCTTTCACGTCACCTTGCTCACCTAGGGGCGCTTTCGCTGACTTATGCTCAACCTGCGATGATTTTACTTTTCGCTAGGCAGGTTACTCGCTGTAGCGGGTGGCGATAGCAGCTTGTACCATGCCGGCGCTCATGAGGTAGGTCACCAGGAAGTAGCCACCGTATGCTGCCAGGAAGATTGCACAGGTGAGGCCCACGGTGCCGCCGATGCTTATATTTCCGAATATGCTCACCAGCTCGATGATCACCTTAAGTGCCACAAAGGAGTGCGCCAAGCCCACCGCCAGCGGGAACAGGAAGAACACCGCTTGCTGTGCCATCACCGAATGGCGGATCTGGCGGTCGTCGCAGCCGATCTGCGCCAGCACACGATAGCTGCGGCTGCCGTCGGCCACATTGGAGAGCTGCTGGATCGACAGAATCGCCGCGCATGCAACGACCAAGATAAAGCCGATGTAGATGGCTAGGTAGCTAATAAGACCGTTCATTTGCGCTGCCTGCACGTACATCTCGGAGCGTGTGATGAAGAGTCCCCACGACCCCGGCTCCTTGCCGTCAACGAGCAGATTGTCGAGCGCAGTGTATTTAATGCTCTCGTCTGCCTCGGTCGTATCCATCCCCTGTTTGTAGTTAACGAGCAGGCTGCTGGAATACGGTTGCAGATTAAGTTGGGACAACAGCTCGTCGGCAACGACGACGGTACCCGGATTACTGCCCATCGCCGAGTTGGCGATGGCCGCCGTATCTTCGTCCGACTTATCGGTTGCGGGCTTGAGCGTATGCCCGCCCAAGGTAAGGGCATGGCCGCCAGCCATATACTTGGTGTACA
>CABURR010000032.1 GCA_902493985.1 uncultured Collinsella sp.
CACGCGACAGAGTTAAAGCAGTTCTTGCACCCACGACGGCACCCGCTCACAAACAGAGAAGTACGAACGCCTTCCCCATCAGCAATGTCGAAATACTTAATGTTCGCGTAGTTCATAGGCAACCTTTCTGGGGGTCTGGAGTATATCATCCCGTCCTCAAACAGCTTCGCTCGCTGCGCTCGCTGCAGAACTGCGGGCGGGACGATATACTCCAGACCCCTCGCGAGCGATGCTCGGTGAACAAAGCGAACATCGAGTATAGGGTTCGAGGTCTAATAAATACTGAGTTGCAGCTCAACCGACTTCGCAAGCAAAGCGTTGTTGCAAGTCAACTCATTTCCGCTAAGAACTTCGAGGAGTGAGCAGGCCTCATGCTGCATCTCAGCTACGTCAACTTGGCCGCCCCGTAGCGAGGCCCCGGACCTTTGCTCGATATGAGTTCCGCACGAACAGGAGGCGCCAGTGGCGCCTCCGTCGTGAGCCAGGACTGTCCGAAATAGCGAGTAAAGGTCCGGGGCCTCGCTACGGGGCGGCCTGGGATGGTTATTAGAGATGCAGCACGCGGTCGCGGATCTCCTCGGTTCGGCCCTGGTTCCAGAACTGGGTACCGATGTAGCCGCACGTACGACGGGCGACATTCATCTTCTCCTGGTCACGATTGCCGCAATTGGGGCACTCCCACACCAGCTTGCCGTCATCCTCGACAATCTTGATTTCGCCGTCGTAACCGCACACCTGGCAATAATCGCTCTTGGTGTTGAGCTCGGCGTACATGATGTTGTCGTAGATGTACTGCATCACGCGAATGACAGCCTTGAGGTTGTCCTGCATGTTGGGAACTTCGACGTAGGAGATGGCGCCGCCCGGCGAAAGCTGCTGGAACATACCCTCGAACTTGAGCTTGTCGAATGCGTCGATCTCCTCGGACACGTGGACGTGGTAGCTGTTGGTGATGTAGCCCTTGTCCGTCACGCCCGGGATGATGCCAAAACGACGCTGCAGGCACTTGGCGAACTTGTAGGTCGTCGACTCAAGCGGGGTACCGTACAGCGAGAAGTCAATATCGCTTTCGGCCTTCCACTCCGCGCACTTGTCGTTCATGCGCTGCATGACGGCCATGGCAAAGGGCGTGCCCTCCTTCTCGGTGTGGCTGTGGCCCGTCATGTACTTGACGCACTCGTACAGGCCGGCATAACCCAGACTAATGGTGGAGTAACCGCCCACGAGCAGCTTGTCGATCGTCTCGCCCTTCTTCAGGCGGGCGAGGGCACCGTACTGCCAAAGAATCGGTGCGGCATCCGAAAGCGTACCCATCAGACGCTCATGACGGCACAGCAGGGCGCGGTGGCATAGCTCAAGGCGCTCGTCGAAGATCTTCCAGAACTTGTCCATGTCCTGATGCGAGCTCAGCGCGACATCGGGCAGGTTGATGGTCACAACGCCCTGGTTAAAGCGACCGTAGTACTTGGGCTTGTTCGGGTCATAGTTCAGCGCGTTGGCCACGTTGTTAAATCCGTTACCGGAGCGATCGGGCGTCAGGAAGCTGCGGCAACCCATGCAGGTATAGCAGTCGCCGTTGCCCGCGGTCTCGCCCTTCGACAGCTTGAGCTCGCGCATCTTCTTCTCAGAGATATAGTCGGGCACCATGCGCTTGGCGGTGCACTTAGCGGCCAGCTGGGTCAGGTAGAAGTACGGGGAATTCTCGTGAACGTTATCGTCCTCGAGTACATAGATGAGCTTGGGGAATGCCGGGGTAATCCACACGCCGGCCTCGTTCTTAACGCCCTCGTAGCGCTGGCGAAGCGTCTCCTCCACGATCATGGCAAGGTCGTGCTTCTCCTGAGGCGTACGGGCCTCGTTAAGATACATAAAGACCGTCACGAACGGCGCCTGGCCGTTCGTGGTCATAAGCGTCACGACCTGATACTGGATCGTCTGGACGCCGCGACGAATCTCGTCACGCAGACGGTCCTCAACGACCTCGCGGACCTTTTCGGGAGATGCGGAAACGCCGAGCTCCTCGAGCTCGCGGGCGACCTCGCCGCGAATCTTTTGACGGCTCACCTCGACGAACGGGGCAAGATGGGTCAGCGAAATCGACTGGCCGCCGTACTGGGAGGAAGCAACCTGAGCGATGATCTGCGTCGCGATGTTGCAGGCGGTCGAGAAGCTGTGCGGCTTCTCAATCAGCGTACCCGAGATAACAGTGCCGTTCTGGAGCATGTCCTCCAGGTTCACCAGGTCGCAGTTGTGCATGTGCTGGGCAAAGTAATCCGAATCGTGGAAATGGATCAGGCCCTCATTATGGGCATCCACGATCTCTTGGGGCAGCAGCACACGCTGAGTCAGGTCCTTGGAGATCTCGCCGGCCATGTAGTCACGCTGAACGGAATTGACGGTCGGATTCTTGTTGGAGTTCTCCTGCTTGACCTCTTCGTTGTTGCACTCGATCAGCGACAGAATCTTGTCGTCGGTCGTGTTCTTCTGGCGCTTCAGGCTCTGAACATAGCGATAGATGATGTAATGGCGAGCGACCTCGTAGCAGTCGAGACGCATGATCTCGTCCTCGACCAGATCCTGAATCTCCTCGACCGACACGGTGTGGCCCGCGTTCTCGCATGCCTCGGCGACGTTTTGTGCCGCGTAAACCACCTGGCGGTCGGTAAGACGAGAACTCTCCTCGACCTCCAAGTTTGCGGCGCGGATGGCATTGACGATCTTATCGATGTCAAAGACAACCTCGGTGCCGCTGCGCTTGATGATCTTCATCCTCTTGCCTCTTTCGCGTCGTAGCCTCATTGCGCTTCAGAGCCAAACGATACCCGGCAGGGCTTGCCCCTGTCTTGCGGCGCCGTCGCGCAATCTGTGTTCTCGATAAACCATAAGTCCTCATGCGGACAATCCTCGCGGCCGATCAGGCGGCTCAAAGGCGTGTCCAAATGGGACGAATAAGGTCTTCGTTCTCTGTCCGCCATCTATCATACGACAAAGACGCATCTATATCCTGTATTCTTTTTTTAGTTCAAACACAACATATAGTGTTTCAGCAGGTCAAAGCAATTGGTCATTTTGCAGACGCATTATAAATGAGGGATATTTGACAAGTCGGTAAAACGTTACCAACACGGCTACCTGCATGGCAGTTATAAAACGCCCTTAGTCAAGCCGCTGACAAATCCTACCAAAACCAAGCCGCTCACGCCAAAATAATCCAAAAGATTGCGCTTGACCAACATGTTGCGGTCACGCTCGGTCAGGACGTATGCAATCAGCCAGTGCCCCTACGGGATGCGAAGATCATCGCACGCGGATCTTGAGTTCAATATCTGGTGCCACATTTGGCGACCAAAACAAAACAGCCCAGAGACATAGTCTCTGAGCTGCGAACATTTGGTGGGCGTTAGAAGATTTGAACTTCTGACCTCTTCCGTGTCAGGGAAGCGCTCTCCCCCTGAGCTAAACGCCCAAATGGAGCGGACAACGGGGCTCGAACCCGCGACCCCAACCTTGGCAAGGTTGTGCTCTACCAACTGAGCCATGTCCGCTTACGAGGATTAATCTTACGTGATGCCCGCATCCTATGCAAGAACTTTTTTTGAAAAGTTTTGCGACGCCCTCGTGAACCTCGCGAAGACATCAGCCGCCAC
This sequence comes from uncultured Collinsella sp., assembly GCA_902493985.1. Classification (GTDB taxonomy): domain Bacteria; phylum Actinomycetota; class Coriobacteriia; order Coriobacteriales; family Coriobacteriaceae; genus Collinsella. The sequence continues at coordinate 3,648 of CABURR010000032.1, forward strand.
GGAGGGTGCAGGCAAACTCAAACTCGCCGCAAGAGGTCTTTACATCTCACCGAGCATGATCCAGGCAGAGCTGTCCTGCGCGAGCCTGCCGTCTGCAAGCGGTGATGAGGTGAGCAGGACCCTGCCCGCCGGCAGCTCCACGGGTGCTGCACCGAAGTTCGTCACACACGCCCATCCGTTGTCGCGGCGATAGGCGATGACGCCGCCCTCAGCGCCCTCGGCACCATCCGCAAGGCCGGTGCGCCCGTCAAGATCGAGCCACGCAAGATCGTTGGCGCACCTGCGCAGCTTGCGCCGCAGCCAGAGGGCGTCACGATAGAGCGCAAGCATCGATGTCGGGTCCACTTCTTCCCTATCGGCAGCATAATCGGAAAACCATGCAGGCTGCGGCAGATGGGGCGCCGCATCGGCGTCGGCCGGTGAAAACCCAAACGATCCGCCCTGTGCGGGATCGTCCGCTGCCACCCACGGCAGGGGCACACGGCAGCCGTCGCGCCCCTTCTCGCGCTTCGGTCCGTGCGTATTGGTCGCAGTGGGATCTTCGAGTGCAGCCCACGGAATGTCAGCCACCTCAAAAAGGCCGAGTTCCTCACCCTGATACACGTATGCCGAGCCCGGAAGCGCCAGCTCAAGCAAAAGGGCCGCCCGCGCGCGGCGCTCGCCGAGTTCACGGTCCTCGTCATAAGACGACCCGTCGCGTAAGAGCCAGTCGAGCGCAATCTGATGGTAGCGCGTCGCCTTGATTTGCGGCAGGGCATAGCGTGTCGCCACGCGCGGCACGTCATGGTTGGAGAGTACCCAGGTCGAGGCGGAATCGGATTCGATGGCCGCCTTCAAGCCCTCCTCGATTGCAGCGTGCATGTCATCATAGGTCCAAATGGCCTTGGCGAACTCAAAGTTGAATGTCTGGCCAAGCTCGTTGGGACGCGCGTAGAGATACTGGCGCTCGGGCAGCACCCACGCCTCGGCAACGGCGCTGCGCGGCGGATTATAGCGGTCGAACACGCGGCGCCACTCGCGATAGATCTCGTGGACCTCGTTGCGGTCCCACAGCGGATGAGTGCCGTCGTCAACCATGTCATCGCCCTCGGCGAGATGCCACCGGTCGAGGTCATCGCGGTCGAGATCCTTGGCAAGACCGTGCGCCACATCAATGCGAAAGCCATCGACGCCTCGATCGCTCCAAAATGTCAGGACGTCGCAAAAGAACGTGTGAACCTCGGGGCATGACCAGTCAAAGTCCGGCTGCTCGGGCGTAAACATGTGCAGATACCACTGACCGTCCGCAACACGCGTCCATGCGGGGCCGCCAAAGTTGGCATTCCAATTGGTGGGAGGCAGCTCGCCATGTTCGCCGCGACCATCGCGAAAGATATAATGGGCGCGCTCGGACGATCCGGGGTCGGCGGCAAGAGCGGCTTTGAACCAGGGGTGCTGGTTGGATGAATGGTTAGGCACGATGTCGACGATGACCTTGATGCCGCGCGCGTGAGCCGCAGCGATCATGTCATCGAAGTCGTCAAGCGAGCCGAGACGTGGGTCGACATCACAGTAGTCCGCCACATCATAGCCACCATCGACAAGAGGCGATGGGTAAAACGGGCTCAGCCAGATGGCCTCGATACCCAGCCGCTCAAGATAGTCCATCTGCTGGGTAATGCCCGCAATATCGCCCAGACCCGAACCAGTCGAATCCTTAAACGAGCGTGGATAGATCTGATAGATCGCGGCGTCGGACATCCATGAGCGCGAAGAAGACTTTTCTGTAGCCATGGGGCGCACCTCCCTTGCAACGAGGTTATGCGAGATGCCCACGATGATACGCCCAAAGCGGACATTCGCGGCAAACAACGCCACAGCCACGACCCAAAACGCTCGCTCCCTCTCGGGTTCGAGCCCATGCGATGGGTACGAAAAAGCCCGGCTACCGTAGTAGTCGGGCTGCTGCGTTTGGAGCGGACAACGGGGCTCGAACCCGCGACCCCAACCTTGGCAAGGTTGTGCTCTACCAACTGAGCCATGTCCGCATATGTAAAACAAAACGGGCGCCGGAGCGCCCGGATGTTGCCTGGAGGCGAAGCCCGGATTCGAACCGGGGGTAAAGGCTTTGCAGGCCTCTGCCTTACCACTTGGCCACTTCGCCGAAAAAGGACCGCCTAAACGGTCCGGAAATGCAATGGAGCGGACAACGGGGCTCGAACCCGCGACCCCAACCTTGGCAAGGTTGTGCTCTACCAACTGAGCCATGTCCGCTTGCGGGTTATTAATTTACGCGAGTTGTCCAAAAGACGCAAGTACTTTTTTCAAAAAACTTGTCTGCCGCATGTTCTTAGTAGCCAAACGCGCTAAAGCGATTGGCTAGGCACACGATTCCAGCGCTCCGCTAAACAGCTTCACCATCTGCACGCGCGTGCCGGCGCCGTCCGTACGACGAGCAACCTCCACGTTATCGACGAGCATACGCATAAGCTTGATACCACGGCCGCGTTCCTCAGATGCAACCGGCTCGCTCGTTTCATCGATAGAATAGCCGGCACCTCGATCAAGCACCTCAACCACAACGCGATCGCCATAGGCTTGAACCGTCAGGACGCACCCGATGCCGCCCGCATGGTCATAGGCATTACCCAGCGCCTCCCCCGACGCCAATGCGACATCGTAGCGCTCGTCACGGCGCAACGGAAGCGATTCAAGGAGTTCGGCGATGCGATGTCGGTAGTATGGAAGATTCTCGATACCCTGACGGACCTCGACGCTCTTACTCCAGCGAGGCAGCTCCCCCACCGGAATAGCGGGAATAGACTCCCGTGCCGGCCCCGCGACATGAAGGATATCGACAAGACGAGCAATCTCCAAAAAGCGAACAACTTCACCTGATGCATTGACGAGCGAAAGCAGGCCTTCTCGCCTCATGAGCTCACGAGCGCGCGTAAGCAGGAATGCCAAGCCCGTCGAATCGATAAAGCTAACAGCCTGACAGTTGATGACGACACGACGCACGCCGCGGCCAATCAAAGCATCCAACCGCCGACGCAGCGCAGGCACCGTGGCGATGTCGATATCGCCTGGTGGCGTCAAAACCGCTATGTCATTCCACTCATTCATACGACCATGGTTCCCCAAAAAAGCCCACTCGATGCATTCGTTTCCCCAACCGTACGGATTCAGCCCGCCCAGCGTCGTCTATGAACGACCCCGTAAAAACTCAAGGGACACCAATGCAATGTCATCGTCCAGCGCCGATTCGGTAAATCGGTCAAGCTCGCCCAAGACCTTGCCGCAAATGCCCGACACGCCCTCCCCCGAAACAGAAAGCAGAAGGTCGCGCAAGCGCTGCTCGCCAAAGAACGCTCCGGTGCGGTCGCGGGCCTCAATCGTTCCATCCGTATACATGAAGAGCATGTCGCCGGGGGCGAACGTAAACACGCCTGTCTCGTACACCATGCTCTCAAAGGCACCGATTACGCCCGATTGGCATCCAAGCAGCTCGACCTCTCCCCCACGGGACTCGCCGCCACCCAGCGGCATCGACTCTGGCCTGATGACCATGGTCGGAGGATGGCCCGCCGAACAATACGTTGCGCGTCCGGCTTTAAGGTCAATCTTGGCGATAAAGGCTGTCACGAACGTCTCGACCCTCGAAAAGCCCATGAGCATGCTGTTAAGGGAGCGTGCCATGCGGGCCGGTCCAGCGCCCTCCCAGGCATATGCCGTCAGGGCCGTCTTGACGAGCGCGGACATCGATGCGGCCTCAATGCCTTTGCCAGACACATCACCCAGAATCATGACGGCGCAGTCGTCGGGAAGACGAATGAGCGTATAGAAATCGCCGCCGACCAACGCCGAATTCGTGGCAGACAGGTACACCGAATCGGTTGCGATACCCGGAACATCCCCCAGGGAATTTCTCATGCCGATCTGGAGGGTCTGAGCGATATGGCGCTCCTCGCGCTTTTGAGATTCGCCTTCGTAGATCAGTTCAAAGTCATGCGCCAAGTGCACCAAGTAGTCATATTCAAGGTCATCAATCGGCTCTTGGCTACCATCACGAAGCAGCAGCGCGCGCGTAGTCGGGCTCTTCGCAACAGAAGCAGGAACAATCGCGTCGTTACTGTGTTTGCCATCACCCTCAGAGCGCAGGCGCCCCGCCTCGATGCCGGAGTCGACGTAGAGACCTTGACAAGGCAGACCATGCGCCCTAAGCCAGCCTCCCATAGGCATCGATTCCTCAACGCGAGTTATACGGACGTGTTTAAGGTCCTCGGCACTCGTGCCGCCCAAAACAGATGCCTCAAAGCCATCAGGGCCAGCCCCCAGACGTGCCGCCGGCGCCGTCGTGGAAAAGAAAAGCTTCTCGGGATCGTCCGGCAAGGCAACGCGACTGCCGCCTTCAAAATCTATGACGTAGGAGTCCAGACTGGCGTCATACTCAACAGGACAAAAATGGCAGTTGAGCATATTGCAGATCTCGGACGATACCGCCTGGGTAGCCGCGGCGGAATCGTCTAGAAAGGTAAACAACTCATCACGTAAGACATTGAGCGAGCGGCCAAGCTCGGCCGTACGACGAGAACGAAGGCTCGATGCCATGCCGACCAGCTGGATAGACAGGTAATCGCAAATGACCTCGAGTACATTAACGTCATAGGCGAGCGGTGCCTGGGGGCGTTTCCAACCAACTTCCAGCACGCCAAGGATCTGCGTACCGTAAAAAACGGGAAGACAGATCTCGCTGCGGTACGGAGGCATATCCTGCACGCGCAACAGGTGCTTAGAACGATTGTCCAAGTCCATGAACATACCGGAGGCGGCCCTATCGCCCTCAAGGTCCTGTTGAATCGACAAGCGACAGGCACGCGACTCGCGAAGAACATACGTCGGAATGCCAGCGCCATACGGCAAAAACTCGGGCAGATAGCTGTCGTACAGCTCCTTGGAAACACCGCGTAGCTTAAAACCGCCGCTCTCAGAAAAATAGATAGCGGCACCCGAAGCATCGAGCGTTCCTACAAGCTGGTTCAAAACGGTATCAAGCAGGCTGGGCAACTCATCGGAGCCCACAGTGCTCATAATGACCGAGAGCGTGCCAGACAGACGTTTGTTCGCCACTCTAAGCTCCGATAACGCACGCTTGAGTTGACGGTCGTGAGAATACTGTTCCTCGATACTGTGAAGCGCCACCAGGACACGTGGTGCACGGCGCCCAAAGATGCGTGGAGGCGTTACGGAGCCCGCACGAACCAAGACGGGGATAAAAGAGCCGTCACTCAGCTTGAGCATCAGTTCGTTCTCGGAGCCATCAGTTTCAAATGGCAGACGATGTTCCGTCGCACGTTCAAAAGCGGACGAGTACAGGACGTCTTTAACATCTCCACCGATGACGTCGGCGCGTTCCTCGCACATCAAACCAAGTAAGCGATTATTCACATGCAGAATGGTTCCGTCGAGCTCGCAGATGATGACAGCATCGCTCGTGATCTCGACTAGCTGGGCAACGTCTGCCCACTCGTTGCGTTCAAGCGTTTCCATCGTGGACCTCACCGTCTATCGGTAACAAAAAAGCCTCCGAAGAGGCTTCTCAAATGCGATGGTGTCGGAGGCGGGACTTGAACCCGCATGACCAAAAAGCGGTCACTAGCACCTCAAGCTAGCGCGTCTGCCAATTCCGCCACTCCGACATGCTATGTTGTTGATTCACGGTTCGTTTTGTTGGACCCGCGCGTTCAACGAGGAAGATAATAACCTATGATTCGAGAACTGTGCAAGCACTTTTTTGAAAAAAGTTTACGAATTTGTAAATGCGCAGGTAGATCCGTATGTCCGGGTCGGAATGGGGGCAACTTCCCAACGCGTCCTCGGGCATGCGGTACATTTTGATTCGCGCTTCGCGCTACAAAATGTACCGCCCCCTGCGGAATGCGTTGGGAAGTTGCCCCCATTCCGACCCTGCGTTAACGCACTTCAAGCACAGTTCTCAAACATGTTCTGGGGGCTGATGTAAATTTGGTGGCTCGGCAAAGCCGAGCCCTTATATGGGGAGGCCGGAGCTAAAGCTCCGGCCTCACTCAATTTCTTATTAGATAAAGTGAGCGATCGAGGAATCGCACTCCCCTGCCGAGTTACCGCAGGGCCCGCCCTGAAGTTACTTATCAGAACATCCCGCAGGACGCAAGAAACCCCCGCCGCACGAAGTGCGCAGCGGGGGTTTCTTGCATGTCCGAGGACGTTCTGAAAAGTAACTTCAGGGCGGGCCCGGACGAGAACAACCGACTACAGGTCGATGTGCGATTCCTTAATCGGGAACGGCTCAGCGAAGTGGCACGCGCAGCAGTGACCCGGTGCGACTTCCTTAAACTCGGGAAGCTTCTCGGAGCAGATGCCCTGCGCGATCGGACAGCGCGTGTGGAAACGGCAGCCGGTCGGCGGATCCAGCGGCGACGGCGGATCGCCAGCGAGGATGATGCGCTTGCGGGTCTTCTGGATATCAGGATCGGGAACCGGCACGGCAGACAGCAGCGACTGCGTGTACGGATGGTGAGGCTCACTGTAGAGCGTCTTCCAGTCCGAAACCTCGACCATCTTGCCCAGATACATAACGGCAACGCGATCGGAGATATGCTGCACGACAGACAGGTCGTGGGCGATAAACAAATATGCAGTACCGAACTTGTCCTGGAGTTCCTTGAGCAGGTTCAGAACCTGGGCCTGAATGGACACATCCAGAGCGGAAACCGGCTCGTCGCAGATAATCAGCTTGGGCTTCAGCGCAAATGCACGGGCAATGCCGACACGCTGACGCTGACCGCCGGAGAACTCATGAGGATAGCGGTTAATGTGCTCGGGGTTCAGTCCGACAACGTCGAGAAGCTCGCGGACACGCTCAATGCGCTCCTCCTTGGTGCCCACGCCGTGAATGGTCATGGGCTCGGAGACGATCTCACCGATAGTCATACGAGGATTGAGCGAAGCATAAGGATCCTGGAAGATGAACTGCATCTCGCGACGCATATCCTTGATCTCGTGCTTGCTCATCTCGGCAACGTCTTTGCCCTGGAAGAACACTTTGCCGGCCGTCGGCTTGGTGAGGCGCATGATGGTACGGCCCGTGGTGGACTTACCGCAACCGGACTCGCCGACCAGACCAAAGGTCTCGCCAGGATAGATCTCGAACGAAATGTCGTTCACAGCAGAGACGACACGCTTGGAGAAGCGCTTGGCGAACATGCCGGACTCAGCGGGAAACTCCTTAGAGAGGTGCTCGACCTTCAGCAGCGGAGTACGCTCGTTGGTATCTGCCATTACGCCTCGCCTCCCTTCTTGGAATCCTTGCGCGTACGGGACGTCTCAGGAGCGTTCTTGAGGAACTCGGGGTCACCGGAGTAGTGGCACGCAGAGTAATGACCAGACTCGGTGACAACGCGCTCGGGGCGCTGCTTGCGGCACTTATCGGTCGCATAGGGGCAACGAGGCGAGAACACGCAGCCCTCGGGCAGGTTCATGAGCGAAGGCGGGTTGCCGTGAATCGGCGTAAGCGGTTTCTTCTCATCGATAGCCTGCTCCGGGATGGAGCGAATCAGGCCCCAGGTATAGGGGTGGCGGCTCTCGTAGAAGATTTCCTCAGCAGTACCGAACTCGACGGGACGACCGGCGTACATAACCATGATCTTGTCGGCCATATCGGCGACGACACCCAGGTCATGGGTAATCATGATGATGGCGTTGCCGTTCTTCTCCTGCATTTCCTGCATAAGCTCAATAATCTGAGCCTGAATGGTAACGTCCAGGGCAGTCGTGGGCTCGTCGGCAATCAGAATATCGGGATCGCAGGCAAGAGCCATAGCAATCATGACGCGCTGACGCATACCGCCAGAGAACTGGTGCGGATACTCATTGACGCGCTTCTCGGGCTCGGGAATACCAACGAGGTCCAAAAGCTCGGTGGCGCGCTTGAGCGCCTCCTGCTTGGAGTAGCCACGGTGCAGACGAAGACCCTCGCCCACCTGCTTGCCGATCTTATAGACCGGGTTCAAGGAGGTCATAGGATCTTGGAAGATCATCGCGATGTCGTTACCGCGAATGTGCTGCATCTCTTCCTCGGTCATCTCGAGAATAGAACGACCGCGATAGCGAACGTCGCCGCCCTCGATCTTTCCCGGAGGCATCGAGATGAGGCCCATGATGGTCATGGCGGTCACGGACTTACCGGAGCCGGACTCACCGACGACACCCAGGGTCTCGCCGCGATCGAGCGTGTAGGACACACCGTCGACAGCGCGAACGACACCATCCTCGGTATGGAAATACATCTTAAGGTCATCGACCTCGAGCAGATGCTGGCCCTCGGGAACCGGCTGCTCCTTCAGGTCCACATAGTTCTTGTTCTTCTTCATCCTTATGCGTCCTTCATCTTGACGTCGAGGGCGTCGCGCAGACCGTCACCCAGCAGGGTGAAGGCGAGCACCGTCGAGAGAATTGCCAGACCGGGCATGATCATCATCCAGGGAGCAGTCAGCAGATACTGCTGACCATCCTGAATCATGGAGCCCCACGAAGGCGTAGGCGGAATAACGCCCATGCCGAGGAAGGACAGAGCGGACTCGGTCAGAATGGCGCCACCAATGTTCATAGTCGCGTAGACCACGATGGAAGCGACGGAGTTCGGGAAGATGTGACGCACGACGATACGAGCATCAGATGCACCCATCGCGCGCGCAGCGTCAACATAGTCGTTTTCCTTGACCGTCAGGATCGCGGATCGGAAGACGCGCGCAATCGAAGGCCAGCCGAGAATACCGATGGCGATAAAGACGTTCTGAAGACCACGGCCGATAACGGCGATCATGGCGACAACGAACAGCACGTACGGGAATGCCAGGAAGATATCCGCGCAGCGCATGATGATCGTATCCCAGATACCGCCGTAGAAACCGGCCAGAGCACCCATGACCAGACCGATCACCGTGGAGATTGCGGTGGCCATAATGCCGACGGAAAGCGAAACGCGTGCACCGTAGATAACACGGACAAGAATGTCACGGCCAAGGGCGTCGGTACCAAACGGGTGCTCGGCACACGGAGCCAGCAGCGACGTCTCGGCCATGGTGGTCGAGTCGGAAGCCGTCGGCGAACCGAGCCAGGGCTTAGCCCACAGATCTGCGGTCAGGGCAACCACAACGACGATGATGATCCAGCAGACACCGATAACGGCGAGCTTGTTCTTACGAAGACGCTTAAAAGCGTCGCCCCACAGTGTGCGGGACTTAGCGGGAGCAGATGCGGCCTTGGTGGCGGTAGCCTGCTCCTGAGACTGAGAATCAGTTTCCTGCATGAGACGTACCTCCCTTAGGCCTTATCCGACGGACCGCCAAGGCGGATGCGCGGGTCGAGGAATGCATAGCTAATGTCGACGAGCAGGTTAATCACCATAACGACGACAACGATGAGCGTAACGCCGCCCATAACGATGGGCCAGTCACGCATGCTAATGGCGCGATAGACCTCATAGCCGATACCGGGCCAGTTAAAGACCGTCTCGGTCAGGATGGCGCCCGAAAGCATGCCGCCAAAGTCGACACCAATATAGGTAACGACGGGGATGAGTGCATTCTTAAGCGCGTGCTTGATGATGATCGCGCGATTGGAGAGACCCTTGGCCTTTGCCGTACGGATGTAATCCTGGTTCATGACGTCAAGCAGCTGCGAGCGCATAATGCGGGCGGCGTAAGCGGTCGAAACCGAAGCCAGCGTAATGGTCGGAAGCACATAGTGCATCCAATCCTGATACTGAGAGCTGGAACCGCCGGCACCCGAGATCGGCATGGAGAATGCACCGCCCGTGGCGTCCTTGAGAATGACGCCAAAGAACAGTTGCAGCAACATACCGAGCCAGAAAGCCGGGACGGCAACGAGGATCGAAGTGGTGAGCGTTACCAAAATATCCCAGAAGGAATAACGCTTAACCGCCGAAATGATACCCGCACCGATACCCATGATTGCCTCGAGCACGATGGCGCACGCGGCAAGTTTGACCGTATACGGATACTTCTGGGCAAAGATTTCCGTAACCGGCAGCTTGCGCTGATACGAATTGCCCAGATCGCCATGAAGCAGGCCGTTCATGTAATACAAGTAACGGTCCACGAGCGACGTTTGAACGGGGTCGCCGTTCTCGTCAAGGATCGCGTTGCCATCCTCGTCCGACTGGACCAGGTGATAGCGGACGCGAAGCTGAAGCTCCACCTCGGGGGACAGAGCCTTGTCTCCACCGATCAGCTTGATCGGATCTCCCGGCACGATATTCTGGAGGGCGAACAGAATCAGCGTAACGCCCAAAAACACCGGGATGAACTGAAGCACACGTTTAACGATGTACTTACCCATACCACTCCCCTATCTAGGGATTAACCTAAATGGGATGCCGATCGCCAGACCGGCATCCCAAAATTACCATCAGCCAGTTTACCCCAGGTTAGGGAGAACTGTATGTTTCCCATGAGGTCTACGTAAATACTTGACCCTCACGGAAGCTGCAAACTCTTAGGCGAGCTCAGCGGTACCCAGCTCGGCATGCTTCTGCGGATCGACATAGAGGTGCTTGATGCGATCGGAGCCGACGATGGTGTGCGTGTAGAACATCACCGGGATGACCGGGCAGTCGGCAGCGACCATTGCGTCGGCCTCCTGCATCTTAGCGACGCGCTCTTCGTCGTCAACCGTGGTACGAGCCTCGTCGACCTTGGCGTCGAACTCGGGGTTGTTGTAACCAGAGCGGTTGTCGCCACCGAGGGAGTCGGAGTGGAACAGCGGATACAGGAAGTTGTCCATGATCGGGTAGTCGGCAATCCAACCCAGACGACCGAACTGATAGTTGAAGTTCTGATACTGCTCGAGCAGGGCAGACCACTCAGGGGTATCGGAAGTAGCGGTAACGCCAACCTTGGCGAGGTCGCCGATGATGGACTCCATGATCTCCTTGTGACCGCCGTCCTGGTTGTAGGAAAGGGTCACGCTAATGCCACGATCGCCGTTTGCGCCAGCGGGAGCAACCTTGTCGAGGTACTCGTTAGCCTTGTCGACGTCGTAGGCGCAGAACTCCCATGCGCCCTCCTTGTAGCCATCGATGCCCGGAGGAACAATGCCGTCGGCGGGGGTACGGGTACCCTTGAAGATGGTCTTGCAGATGGCCTCACGGTTAATGGCCAGGGAGATACCCCTGCGCAGGTCGGCGTTGTTGAACGGCTCGGCCGTGTTGTTGCAGGTCAGGTAGTAGGTGGAAGGCTCGGAGCCGAGCAGCATGCGCTCGCCGTCGCCCATGGTGTAGCCGTCCTTGGACACGCCGCGATCCTTCTTGGCGGCGTCGATCTGAGCAACGGGAACGTCGCAGACGTCGAGGTTACCGGCCTGGAACTCCTTGTAAGCAGTCTCCATGTCCTTGATGACCTGGAAGTGGATGCCATCGATCTTGGCCTTGTCGCCATAGTAATCGTCGAACTTCTTGAGGTTGATCTCCTGACCATCCTCCCACTTGCCGTCCATCATGAACGGGCCGTTACCGACCGGTGCAAGATAGAAGCTCTTGGCATCGGACTCGGCGCACTCGGGAACCGGGGCCAAAGCCGGGTGAGAGGCGACGAAGGGGAAGTCGGCGTAAGCGGAAGACAGCTTGACGACGAGGGTCTCATCGTCGGGGCAGGTAACACCGCTGAGCTCGGTAGCGTTACCGGCAAGCAGATCGTCATAGCCCTCGACCATGGAAAGGTGATAGGAGACCTCGGAAGGGCCATACTCGGTAGCGATGGCCGACTTGGTGTTGACCAGACGCTCCCAACCGAGCTTGAAGGACTTGGAGGTAACGTCGTCACCGTTGTGGAACTTGGCCTTCTTGATCTTGAAGGTAAACTCGGTGGCGTCGTCGTTGGCCTCGAAGGACTCGCAAGCCAGCGGAACGATCTCGCCCTTCTCGGCGTCATAAGAGGTCAGAGCGTCAAAGAGCTGGTACTCGACCTGAGTGCCCTGGTCCTCCTGGACATTGTAGGGGTCGATGCAGACCGGGTTGTTGATGTAGAAGTTCAGCGTCGAACCGGACTCAGAACCGGAAGCGTCGCCGCCCTTCTTGCCACATGCGGCAAGAAAAGCCATGGAGCTCGCAGCAAGGGTGCCGCCGACAAAGGCGCGACGACCCATAACGGGCTGGTGGAACATAGAATCAGCCATGCCATCCTCCTTATGAGATAGGACAAAGAAATGTTCAGTCGGACACATGTCGAGGCAATCCGATCCGAACCATCAAAACGCCGTCCGTTGCTATGGCTGGTTATGCACAACGGAGCAACGTTTTGCAATACAGTAGCGCATTTTATGCACGATTTGGGGCTAATTCCGGTTAACGGTCGAGAATTTCTTTAGTTGGGCGAAGTATGTGGTGATATTCTGGCTCTGTTACAAGTCTGTAAACAAAAAGGGCCCCGCACATGCGGGACCCTTTTCAAACGTATATACGCCGATGCTTAGTAGCCGACGATGCCCTGCGGGAAGAAGAACATGCACAGGACGACGCACACGGCAAAAACAACGGCCATAATTACCGTCAGGCGATCGAGGTTCTGCTCCATGACGCCCGTGGCAGAGCTGGAGTTATACAGCGAGCTAGCGATCATATCCGAAACGCCGGTGCCCTTACCGGAATGCATCAGGACGAGAATCGTCAGCGCCACGGCAGAGACAGCCCAAACGACAAACAGAAGAATCTGGAACGGACCCATAGATAAGCTCCTTAATAGAACAGTTCAAACTCCAGTACTGTACCACAATCCCCCGCTCTCCCCTACCTGCCACTCAAGGACGGGGCGGAAATGGCAGAAATACCAAAAAGGGGGTTGTCCCGTTGTGGACGACCCCCTTACTAGAAAACGGTATTTGTTTTCTCTTAGGCCTCGGTGGCGAGCACGCGGCCCGTCATCTCGGCGGAAGGCTCAATACCAGCCATGGTGAGCATGGTCGGAGCGATATCGGAAAGACGGCCGTCCTCGATACCGGTGAGCTGTGCCTTCTCATCAACGATGATGAACGGCACGCGGTTGGTGGTGTGAGCCGTAAACGGATGCTTGGAACCGTCGGAGGCAACGTCAAACATGTGATCGGCGTTGCCGTGGTCGGCGGTAATCAGTGCAAAGCCGCCCTTGGCGAGAATCGCCGGGACAACCTTGGACAGGGCATCGTCAACAGCCTCGACAGCCTTAACGGCAGCGTCGAAGACACCGGTGTGACCAACCATGTCGCAGTTCGCGAAGTTCACGATGTAGAAATCAGCGCGATCCTCGTTGATGGCGGCGACAAGCTTCTCGGTAACCTCGGGAGCGCTCATCTCGGGCTGCAGATCGTAGGTAGCGACCTTGGGGGAAGCGACGAGCACGCGCTCCTCGCCCTCCTTGGGCTCCTCGATGCCGCCGTTGAGGAAGAACGTCACATGGGCGTACTTCTCGGTCTCGGCGGTGTGCAGCTGCTTCAGGCCATTGGCGGCGATAACGTCGGCCAGGACGTTCTCGGGGAACGTCTTGGGGAAGGCGACCTCGACGTCAAACGTCGGATCGTACTCAGTCATCGTCACAAAGTGCGAAAGCTTGATCTGCTCGCGCTCAAAGCCGTCGAACTCCTTGTCCGTGAACACGCGGGTCATCTGACGAGCGCGGTCGGGACGGAAGTTGAAGAAGATGGCCGCGTCGCCCTCGTGGATACCCTCGTTGTGGGCAGCGAAGGGCTCGACGAACTCGTCGCCGCGCGGATCCTTCTCGTAGTAGGCCTTGATACCGGCAACGGGGTCGGTATCGGCATCGGACGCGTTGACCATGACGTCGTAGGCGCGCTGGATGCGCTCCCAACGATTATCGCGGTCCATGGCCCAATAACGGCCCGAGACGGTGGCAACGCGAGCGTCGCAACCGGTCTCCTCGGAGATCTTAGCCAGGAAGGCGCAGAACTCACTCATGTAACCGGCACCGGACTGCGGGTCAACGTCGCGGCCATCCATGAAGGCGTGGACGCGAACGGTCTTGACACCATGCTCGGCAGCCATCTTGACCAGAGCCTCGACGTGGTTCATGTGAGAATGAACACCGCCAGGGCTCATAAGTCCCATGAGGTGGAGAGTCTTTCCGTCAGCCTTGACGTCGTCCATAGCCTTGACGAAGACCTCGTTCTTGGCGATGGAGCCATCCTTGATGGCATTGTTGATGCGCGAAAGCTCCTGGAACACGATGCGGCCGGCACCGATGTTGAGGTGACCCACCTCGGAGTTACCCATCTGGCCGTCGGGAAGGCCCACGTCCTCGCCCGAAGCGCCGAGCGTGGTGTGGGGGTACTTCTCGTACAGGCTATCAAGGAAGGGCGTCTTGGCAGCGGCGACGGCGTTCTCGCCATCGGCCGGAGCCAGGCCGCAGCCGTCCATGATAATCAGGAGTGCAGGAAGATGACGCTGTGCCATATGTCCTACTCGCCTGCCTTGACGACCATAGAAGCAAAGTCGGCAGCCTTGAGCGAAGCGCCGCCCACGAGGGCGCCGTCAACGTCGGGCTTGGCGACGAGCTCGGCAATGTTGCCGGGCTTGGCGGAACCGCCGTAGAGAACGCGGATGCCGTTGGCGAGCTCCTCGCCGAACATCTCCTTGAGGGTCTCACGGATAGCGCCGCAGACCTCCTGAGCGTCCTCGGCGGTAGCGGTCTTGCCGGTGCCGATGGCCCAGATGGGCTCGTAGGCGACGACGACCTGCTTGGGGCAGGTGATCTCAAGACCAGCAAGGCCAGCCTTGACCTGGTTCACGACGTGCTCGACATAGGTGCCAGCCTCGCGGACCTCGAGGGACTCGCCGCAGCAGAAGACGGGAACAAGGCCGGCGGCAACGAGAGCCTTGGCCTTCTTGTTCTGGTCCTCGTCGGTCTCGTGGAAGTAGTCGCGACGCTCGGAGTGACCGATGATGCAGTAGGTGCAGCCAGCGGACTTGAGCATGTCGCAAGAGGACTCACCGGTGAAGGCACCCTTGGCCTCCCAGTACACGTTCTGTGCACCGAGGGCGATGGGGGCAGCCTGAATGCGGTCATGAACCGTGGTGATGTCGATGGTCGGAGGGCAGACGAGCACCTCGACGCCAGCCGGAACCTCGGGCAGAGCCTGAGCCAGCTCGTCGGCGAGTTTGGCGGCCTCGGCGACGTCGTTGTTCATCTTCCAGTTACCAGCGATAAGAAGGGTGCGATTAGGCATCGAGAAGCGCCTCCACTCCGGGCAGGGCCTTACCCTCGACGAGCTCCATGGAAGCGCCACCACCGGTGGAGATCCAGCTCATCTTGTCGGCCAGGTTGAACTTGTTGACAGCTGCGACAGAGTCGCCACCGCCGATGATCGAGGTGCAGTCGGCCTCGGCGACAGCCTCGGCGATAGCCTGGGTGCCGTGAGCGAAGTTGTCAAACTCGAAGACACCCATGGGGCCATTCCAGAACACGGTCTTGGCGCCCTTGACGGCCTCGGCGTAGAGCTCCTCGGTCTTGGGGCCGATGTCCATGCCCTCACGATCGTCGGGGATAGCGTCGGAAGCGACAACCTCGGGGACAGCGTCCTCGCCAAAGTGATCGGCAACGCGGTTGTCGATGGGGAGCAGGATCTTGACGCCCTTCTCCTCGGCCTTCTTGAGCATCTCGCCGGCGCGCTCGACCCAGTCCTCTTCCTTGAGGGACTGACCAACGGACAGGCCCTGAGCCAGGAAGAAGGTGTAGGCCATGCCGCCACCGATGATCAGGGTGTCAGCGGAGTCGATGAGGTGATCGAGAACGCCGATCTTGGAGGAAACCTTGGAACCGCCGACGATAGCGACGAAGGGGCGCTCGGGCTCGGCGAAGATGCCGGTCAGCGTGTCGACCTCCTTCTCGAGCAGGAAGCCGGCGACGGCAGGCAGGTAAGCGGCGGGGCCCACGACGGAACCCTGGGCGCGGTGAGCGGTGCCGAAGGCATCGAGAACGAAGACGTCACCATAGGAAGCGAGCTTCTTGGCGATCTCGGGATCGTTCTTCTTCTCACGCTTGTCAAAACGGACGTTCTCGAGAACGAGGACCTTACCCGGCTCGACGGCGGCGACAGCCTCAGCAGCCTTCTCGCCGTAGGTGTCAGCGACAAAGGCAACGTCGAGACCAGAGAGCTCAGCGAGCTTCTTGGCGACGGGCTCGAGGGACAGCTCGGGCTGGAAGCCGGTGCCCTCGGGACGGCCGAGGTGGCTCATGAGGATGACGCGAGCGTTGTGCTCAACGAGGTAGTTGATGGTGGGCAGGGCAGCCTTGATACGGGTGGTGTCGCCAACGACGCCATCCTTGATAGGCACGTTAAAGTCAACGCGGACGAGAACGCGCTTTCCGTCGACATCGATGTCGCGGACGGTCTTCTTGGTAAAGGCCATGTTTGCTTCTACCTTTCGTACGTGTCTGCCTCCCATTACGGCAGACGATTTCTTATAAAAAGGGCGCGACCCTAGGGTGTAAGCCCTATAAGGCCGCGCCCTTCTTTAGACGCTCAACGAGCTATTCGCTAAAAGCTAAATTAAGCAACGAACTTCTCGAAGTACTTGATGGTGCGGACCATCTGAGAGGTGTAGGAGTTCTCGTTGTCGTACCAAGAGGTGACCTGAACGAGGGTCTGGCCGTTGCCGAGGTCAGAGCACATGGTCTGAGTGGCGTCGAAGATGGAGCCGTGGGTCTCGCCGACGATGTCGCGGGAGACGATCTGGTCCTCGTTGTAGGCGAAGGTATCGGGGATGGTCTCGGCGTAGGCCTTCATGGCAGCGTTGACCTCGTCGACGGTGACCTTCTTGTCAACGACGGCGTAGAGGTTGGTCAGCGAGCCGGTCGGCGTCGGGACGCGCTGGGCGGCACCGATGAGCTTGCCGTTGAGCTCGGGGAGAACCAGGCCGATGGCCTTGGCAGCGCCCGTGGTGTTCGGGACGATGTTCTCGGAGCAGGCGCGGGAGCGACGGAAGTTGCCCTTGCGCTGCGGGCCGTCGAGCGGCATCTGGTCGCCGGTGAAGGCGTGGATGGTGGTCATGATGCCGGACACGATGGGAGCGAAGTCGTTCAGACCCTTGGCCATCGGGGCGAGGCAGTTGGTGGTGCAGGAAGCAGCGGAGATGATGTTGTCCTCAGCGGTCAGCGTCTCATGGTTGACGTTGTACACGATGGTGGGCAGATCGCTGCCGGCCGGAGCGGAGATGACGACCTTCTTGGCGCCAGCGTTGATGTGGGCCTGAGCCTTAGCCTTGCTGGTGTAGAAGCCGGTGCACTCGAGAACGACGTCGACGTCGAGGTCGCCCCAAGGCAGGTTGTTGGCGTCGGCCTCCTTGTAGATCTTGATCTCCTTGCCGTCAACGGTGATGGAATCCTCGCCAGCAACGACCTCGTGATCGCGAGCGTAGTTGCCCTGCGTGGAGTCGTACTTCAGCAGGTAAGCGAGCATATCGGGAGAGGTGAGGTCGTTGATAGCGACGATCTCGGAGCCCTCATGACCGAACATCTGACGGAAAGCCAGACGACCGATGCGACCGAAGCCGTTAATAGCAACCTTTACTGCCATTGTGTCTCCTTTCGTAAGGCCCCCGCGAGCTACAGCGCCCGCCGTTGAGGCCCACAAACTAACCACTCGCCTAATATACCTTTTTTTTGACTTGAATTTCACGAGAATGCTCGAAATTGAAAATCAAATTTGGGTTAAAACGTTTTAAAGAATAAAATAGCAGCTAAATCCATATATAAGTCGATACTTTAAACTACCTGTTTGCTTCAATGAGCTTTTCAAGCCGTAAAACACGATGGTAGAGGGCCGACTTCGACAAGGGAGGGTCAGCCATCTCCCCTAAATCACGCAGCGACAGATCGGGATAACGCTCGCGCAGGTCGCAAAAGACCGCCAAGGCATCCGGAAGCGCATCGCGAAGGCCACGCTGCTCGAGCTCATCGATAAGCGCAAGCTGATGTTGGGCGGCACCGGCACTTCTGGTCTGGTTGGCGAGCTCGGCGTTCACGCGACGGTTCACATCGTTCTTAACCAACTTGACCGCGCGCGCCTCCTCAATCTCGGCAACGCTGCGCTTGGCACCAATCAGCTTTAATAGATGCTCGATTTCCTCGGCGCTCTTAATGTACACGGCATATGACCCCCGCCGTGCATTAACACGAGCATGGACCCCAATCTGCTCCAACAGATCGCAAAGTCCCTTGGCATATTGCTCGCCTTGCACCGCGATCTCCAAATGAAAATCGCCGCGTGGATCGGCCACGAAGCCGCCCGCGATGAGCGCGCCGCGGATATAGGCAAGTCTACAGCAAGGACGGGCAACGATATGTCGGGGTACGCCGGCGACAAGTCCTCCCCTACGGTCGAGGATACCCAGCAGAACCAAGGCCTTATCCAGGTCTGGCTGATCAGGCAAGGTGATGAGGTAGTTTCGAACCTTATGCAAGACAGATTTGCGGACGGTGAACTCCGTTTTGAGCTTAAGGATACGATGCGTCAGCGTGATCATCGTGCGCGCGACGGCTCCCGTCTCAGTCGCAACCGTCAAACGATACCGCCCAGAGCCGGCAAGCGAGAGCGTACCACTCACGCGCGTGAGGGCGGCGAGCGTCGACAAGTCGCAGTATTCACATTCGGGTTCGCAGCGCGCAAGCTCGTCGCGCACCTCAGCGGTAAACGACATGCAGGCCTATGCCTTCGTGTTGGCGCGCGAGAGGTCGCGGTGGGAGATACTCACATGGTACTGAGCGCCTTCCAGGTAACGAGCCGTGGCCTCGGCAATGGCAACGCTGCGGTGCTGGCCGCCCGTGCAGCCGATGGCGATAGAAAGCTGCGGCTTGCCCTCCGCGATATAGCCCGGCATCACCGTATCGAGCAGCTGTGTCCAAGCCTTCCAAAACTCCTGCGTCTTGGGATGGTCCAGAACAAAATCGGAGACCTTTTTATCGAGACCGGTCATCGTGCGCATCTCGGGATCGTAGAACGGATTGGGCAGGAAACGAACGTCGATCATAATGTCCGCCTCGACGGGCATGCCGTGCTTGAAGCCAAACGAGAACACGTGAACGTCCATGAGCTGCTGGTCGGACAGCTCGGAAAATGCCATACGTAGCTTGTTGCGCAGCGCAGAGGTGCGCAGACGGCTCGTGTCGATAATCATATCGGCTCGGTCGCGCACGCCCTGCAGCTGAAGGCGCTCGCGCTGAATGGCATCGGCCGTAGTCTCCCCCGGCTTGGCAATAGGATGACGGCGGCGATTTTCGCTGTAGCGACGAATCAGCACCTCGTCAGAAGCCTCCAGGAACACGATGTCGCAGCTCATCTCGCGCTCTTCGAGCGCGGCGACCGCATCGAGCAGCTCGTCAAACAGTCCCTGGCTACGCAAATCGCAGGTGACGGCGAGATGCCTGCCCACGCCCGTATTGATGCCGACGAGCTCGGCAAGCTGGGCGATGAGACGCGGAGGCAGGTTATCGATGCAAAAATAGCCCATGTCCTCGAACACGTGCATGGCCTGTGTGCGGCCTGATCCGGACATTCCGGTGATGATGACGATATCGGGGATGCGCTCCGAGCGCTCCGCCGCATCCATGGCATCTCCCTTTTGCATGTGTTGCCTCCCGAAAACAAGCGCGGGACCCAGCAACCCGGATCCCGCGCGGTCAATTGCCTATATTGAGTATACCGCCCCGAGCGGATACGAGGCCTGTCTTACGCCTCAAGCGCAGCCTTGAACCAACTCGTAATACTCGTGGGGTGCGTGATGGCGGTGCCAACGACAACGGCCCAGGCGCCAGCATCGATCGCGGCGCGAGCCTCCTCGGGCGTATGCACGCGACCCTCGCAAATGATGGGAAGGCCGGGGAATTCCTCGGTCGCCTGACGCAGGAGCGGCAGATCGGGGCCATCGGCCATGGTGCAGTCGATGGCGGCGACGCCGTGAGAAAGCGTGGTGGATACCAGGTCAAAGCCCATATCAACAGCACGGCGAATATCCTCGATGGTGGCACAATCCGCCATCAGGAGCACACCCTCCTCGTGCAGCGGACGGAAGGTATCCTCGACCGTCTTGCCATCGGGGCGCGGACGATCGGTGGCGTCGATCGCCACGATATCGGCACCGGCAGCAACGCAGGCGCGAGCGTGACGCAGCGTCGGCGTGATGTAAACGCCCTCGTGCCCATCCTTCCACAGGCCGATGACGGGAACCTCACAGCGACCCTTAATGGCGGCAATGTCGGCAAGGCCCTGGCAGCGAATGGCGGCGGCGCCGCCGAGCTCGCAAGCGCGAGACATTTGAGCCATGGTCTCGGGCGTACGAAGCGGCTCGCCCATATACGCCTGAACGCTCACGACGAGCTTGCCCTTCAGGGACTGGATCAAAGGATCAACGGTCATGTTCGACTCAACCTTTCTCAAAAACAGCCTTCTGAGACACCGCACCTTGACGTTCAAACCGTCGCTCGCGTACCGAAGTACGCTTCGCTCCTCTTTCACGTCAATCTGCGGCACCTCAGAAGGCGCACTTGGTAGCTATGTTTATTTCAACGACGCAAGAAGGTGTTCGGCGGCACCGATGAGCGGAGCATCGCCCTCCAGAGAACCGATGAGGATCGGCGTGTCCTGAAGCGGATCGAGCGCCTGGCTGGCATAGCCCTCGTGTACCGAATCCTTCCACGTCTGTGAACGCCAATCGGGACCTTGGTGAATCACGCCACCCGAAAGCACGATGACCTCGGGGTCCAGGATGTTAGCGAGCGAGCCCAAGCTGGCACCCAGCGCAAAGCCGGCGTCATGGATGACCTCGGTCGCCTTTGCGTCGCCCGCGCGGCACAGGTCGTTCACATCGCGACCGACCGAAGGACGGCTGGGGTCGACGCGGCCAAAACGCTCATCGTACATTCGACCAATGGAAGTGCCCGAAGC
>CABURR010000033.1 GCA_902493985.1 uncultured Collinsella sp.
AAGTTATCCCCCGGCATTCAGAAAATCTAAGTGCCAAAAAATAAGATTTTTTGACTCCGTGTTGTATAACCCGCCATTCGTGGGTACCATTCAACGCGTACGCAAACAAAAAGGGTTAATTCGCGTGGTATAACCGCGCGGCCCAAAAAGGAGGAGACAAGCATGTCGTCTTTGAAGCCGCTTGCAGATCGTGTTCTGGTCAAGCCCGACGAGGCCGAGCAGAAGACCGCTTCTGGTCTGTACATCGCCAGCAACGCCCAGGAGAAGCCGCAGCGCGGCACCATCGTTGCCGTGGGCGCCGGCAAGGTCAACGACAAGGGTGAGCGCATCCCCATGGACGTCAAGGTTGGCGACGTTGTCATCTACGGTAAGTTCGGTGGCAACGAGGTCAAGGTCGACGGCGAGAAGTATCTGCTGATGCGCGCCGACGACATCTATGCCGTCGTCGAGGCCTAGTCTCGTCAGAATCTCTGATTCGTCTTTGAACGCGCCCGCCGCACAGGACTCGGAAGCGGCGACGCGAGTCACATTTCTTTTGGAGGATTACCCACTATGGCAAAGAACATTACGTTCAACACCGATGCCCGCGCTAAGCTTGCCAAGGGCGTCAACACTCTGGCCGACGCCGTTACCGTCACCATGGGCCCCAAGGGCCGCTACGTTGCGCTGCAGCGCACGTTCGGTGCTCCGACCATCACCAACGACGGCGTTTCTGTCGCCAAGGAGATCGAGCTCGAGGACAACATCGAGAACATGGGTGCCCAGCTGGTGAAGGAGGTCGCCACCAAGACCAACGACACCGTGGGTGACGGCACCACCACCGCAACCCTGCTCGCCCAGGCCATCGTCAACGACGGTCTGCGCAACGTCGCCGCTGGCGCCAACCCGCTGGCCATTCGTCGCGGCATCGACAAGGCCGTCAACGCCGCCGTCGCCGAGATGAAGAAGCAGGCCAAGCCGGTCGAGACCAAGGAGCAGATCGCTTCCGTCGGTACCATCTCCGCCGGTGACCCCGAGGTCGGCGAGAAGATCGCCGAGGCCATGGAGGTCGTGGGCAAGGACGGCGTCATCACCGTCGAGGATTCCCAGACGTTCGACATCACCATCGACACCGTTGAGGGCATGCAGTTCGACAAGGGCTATGTCTCCGCTTACTTCGTCACGGACAACGACCGCATGGAGGCCGTGATGAAGGATCCGTACATCCTCATCACCGACCAGAAGATCTCCAGCGTTCAGGACATCATGCCCGTTCTCGAGGCTGTCCAGCGCGCTGGCCGCGGCCTGCTCATCATCGCTGAGGACATCGACGGCGAGGCTCTGCCGACCCTGGTTCTCAACAAGATCCGTGGTGCCCTCAACGTCTGCGCCGTCAAGGCCCCGGGCTACGGCGATCGCCGCAAGCGCATCCTCGAGGACATCGCCGTCCTCACCGGTGGCCAGGCTGCTCTGGACGAGCTGGGCGTGAAGGTTGCTGACATCACCGCCGATATGCTCGGTACCGCTAAGTCCGTCACCATCTCCAAGGACAACACCGTCGTCGTCGGTGGCGCTGGTTCCAAGGAGGCCATCGACGCCCGCATCGCTCAGATCAAGGGTGAGATGGAGAACACCACCTCTGACTTCGACCGCGAGAAGCTCCAGGAGCGCCTGGCCAAGCTCTCCGGTGGCGTTGCCGTCATCAAGGTCGGCGCTGCTACCGAGTCCGAGCTCAAGGAGATTAAGCACCGCGTCGAGGACGCCCTGCAGGCAACCCGCGCTGCTGTCGAGGAGGGCATCGTCGCCGGTGGCGGCGTCGCCTTCATGGACGCTGCTCCTGCGCTCGACGCCGTTGAGCTCGACGACCCCGAGGAGAAGATTGGCGTCGACATCGTCAAGAAGGCTCTGACCGCTCCGGTCGCCACCATCGCCAAGAACGCTGGTTTTGAGGGCGCTGTCGTGGTCGACAAGGTTGCCGAGCTGCCCGCCGGCCAGGGTCTCAACTCTGCCAACGGCGAGTGGGGCGACATGATTGAGATGGGCGTCCTTGACCCCGTCAAGGTCAGCCGCGTCACCCTGCAGAACGCTGCTTCTGTCGCCAGCCTGATTCTCATCACCGAGGCTACCGTCTCCGATGTGCCCAAGAACACTCAGCTTGAGGACGCTATCGCTGCTGCCACCGCTGGTCAGCAGGGCGGCGGTATGTACTAAGGCCGACAAGGTCTAGAACTCCCACCGGGGATCCGGGGGCGTGACGGGGGCTTCTCTCCGGAACGTCCTCGGTTAGATTGGGACCTCTTGTCCTGCTCCTTTGGAGCCGCGGACAAGGGGTCCTTTTTGTGCTGATGTCTTTATTTAATGAGGCGCTTTCCGCTTTGTTTGAATGGTGATGAAAGAGGAAGGGCGCCAAGGAATCAGAGCAGCCCTTTTGCTCGCTCGTTGTAGATTTTATTGAGCTCCGATTGTACATACTCTTCTTTGAGCTTAGCAATGAAACGCGCGTCCGAGAACAGTCGGTAGACGAGTATCGCTGCGCCTCCGAGGTCGAGGCACTTGGGATTTTCTTTGATAAACGCCCGTATGACGCTGCTTGAAGTTGCGATGGTATCGGACAGGAGGATGATTTTCCTGGTGCGTGCTTGGTACATCTCGGTGCAGTAATCAGATCCGTCGTCCTTGAATATAAGCGAGCACCCGTGAAGTGCCGCTATCAACCAGTTGATAAGCGCGGCCATACCTGCCTGCGCGCCGACCTTCAGCACATCGCCGGTGCTGACGTACTTGGTAAGCGCCTCGGTATGTGTTTTGTCGAGGATGAGATTGGCGAATGGGATCTGTATCCCGCACGGCGTGTACAGGTCTGTGCCGATGTGGATCAGCTGCTTGATTAGAGCAGCCGCGGCGGCATCCGGCTCGCTCACGACGCGTCTTCCCGCCGTAACCAGCATCTCTACAGTTCCAGCGGGCGCCCCAATCCGCGGATTTTTCCCAAAGGCGTCATAGGAGACCGAGTAGGTTGCGGGAATTCGTGCACCAATACCAAAAAAGTTGGTGTCCTTAACGCAGGTGATGCTGTTGGTCATGATGTTAGATGTTCCGAACACGAGACCGAGCACTGGGTCGTGGCCGAGGGTCGCGAACCGGTGGTTTGCGCCCTTGAAGAGTCCGATGTTTTCTTCCTCGTAGCGTGTCGCGTCGTAGGGCACTCCACGTGAATTAAGAATATGATGTTTTGAGGCGAACAGATGGTTCGATTCCCGTGGCATCCTGTCATCGAAACCAGAGAAGACACGACTTTGGAAGTCGTGCAGAGCGTGTTCTTTTACGTTGCCTGCTCCGGCACACTCGACCTCCGTCAGCGAGTTGATGATAAGAATGCGGGCGACTTGGAGCATGGTTGCGGCGATGACGAAGGCCGCGTCAGCATCCTGCAGTCGCGTCCGCTCCTTGAACTCCCGGTCGATGCGCTGAAGGTTCTCGCCGTACTCGCGGACGGACTTTTCGACTGCCTGCTCGGCCCGGCTCTCGTCAACGGCCATGCATGCCACCCTCGCCGCCATATAGTCGGCAAAGAGCCTGCAGGCATGCTCCTCTTCTTCTGTCACCTGGCCGTCCGCCGCCGCGGCGACTTGCAACTGCTCGGCTATGGAGTCCAGCGACACGATGCTAACGTTGTCCAAGCAGTCCTTGACTTGGTCGAAGGACAAACCCTTGTCATCCGCGATGACCTGCACCTTTGTCTTGACGTTATTTGGGAGGCCGTCGTCCAGCTTGAGGTAATCGAGACCCTCCTCGAGCCACTTCTGCTCCTCTTGGGAGAAGTCCCCGTCGCAGCGCATCAGGAAGCAAAGCGTTGCCACATATGCGTAGATGAAATTGTGTCGCTTCTCTCCCGCAAGGTAGGCGCCCTGCTTGATTCCGTCGCGGAAACCCTTGATGCGTGCCCTACGGAGTCGTGCGGAGAATGAGTTCTCCTTGATGGCATTGATCCCGCCCTCCACGGTCGACGCTGCGTCGGACGCAAGAGACGATGCTCCTTGGGCCAGATTTACGGCGGCACCGATGGCAATTCCGCCTACCGTGTTCGCGGCCCCTGCAATCGTCTTGCTCGCATCGGACGACGCAATTTGCTCGCCGGCGCTCGACATACCTTCCGCAGCCGAGCATATGGCGCTGCCGATGGCCTCGGATGCCGAGGTGGCCGTGTCGACGATAGCGTTTCCCGCGCCTTCTGCTGCATTCGCGGCGCCTTTGGCGGCGGACTCGATGGCCGCCGATGCGTCTTTTGCTATCTCATCGGCGGCTTGGGCGGCTTGGGATAGAGCTTTTCCGAGATCAAGTTTTACTGCCAATTTGTTCTCCTGACATACGCGGGTTGCGCAGTGACCTCCTTCATACTACTGCGCGGTGCGGAGCATTGGGTGCGTCGGTGGATTGGTGATTGCGGAAAATGGGATACTGCATCCCCATTCCGCTTCTGTTTCCCCAACATAAATTACCCTTGGCATACTTGCGCGAAAGCCTACTGGTGCTACACTTGCAATTGCTGTTTCAGGGCGGGGTGAAATTCCCCACTGGCGGTAAATCGGGCGGTGTCAAAGGGACGCTGTGGCGCAGACGAGGTGTCTGCGACCGAGCCGATGAGTCCGCGACCCGTGCGTGTGTTGGTTCGCATGCCGGCTGAACTGGTGAGATCCCAGTACCAACGGTTAGAGTCCGGATGAAAGAGGCAGGTGATCTTATGTCTGAACAGTCGCAGCATATCCATTTTGAGAACACGAATAGGTGGAGCACCAAACAGCTCGTTACCATGGCGTTGATGTGCGCCTTGGGCGCCCTGTTTATGTACGTGCAGCTGCCCATCCTTCCTTCGGCGCCGTTTTTGACGTATGACCCGTCGCTGGTGCCGGCGATGGTGTGCGGTTTTGCGTATGGTCCTGGCGCCGGCACTGCTGTTGCCGCCATGGCGATCGTTATCCATGCGCTCACCACGGGTGACTGGGTCGGCGCGCTTATGAACCTGGTTGCCACGCTGGGCTACATTCTGCCCGCGGCTATCGTTTACCAGAAGATGCACACCTATAAGGGTGCCGTGATTGGCCTGGTGCTCGGCGTCATTGCCGCTACGGCGCTGTCTATGGTCGCAAACCTTACCATTGGCGTTTGGTTCTGGTATGGCTCGGTCGATGCGATCGCCCCGCTCATGATTCCTGCCGTACTGCCGTTCAACCTTATCAAGACCGTGCTTAACTCGGTGTTGACGCTGGCGGTGTATAAAGCAGTCTCCAACCTCATCACGCCTAAAAAGGACCAGGTCAAAGGCCACGCATGATTGAGTGTCGGGGCGTTTCCTTTAGCTATGACGGTGCCGTACCGGCGCTCGACGGCGTCGATCTGAATATCGAGGACGGCGAGTTTTTCTGCATCCTCGGTGGCAATGGTTCGGGCAAGTCGACGTTTGCCAAGCATCTGAATGCGCTGCTGCAGCCCGATGCGGGCACGGTACGCATCAACGGCATGGATGCGTCCGACCCCGAGCTGGTCTACGACATTCGTTCGACCGCGGGCATGGTGTTCCAGAATCCCGACGACCAGCTTGTGGCGACGCTTGTCGAGGACGATGTTGCGTTTGGTCCCGAGAACTTAGGGGTCGAATCGGCCCAAATCGCGCAGCGCGTGCGCAAGGCGCTGAAGGCCGTGGGTCTGGTGGGCTTTGAGCGCCACGAGACCCACGCTCTTTCGGGCGGCCAAAAGCAGCGTGTGGCGCTTGCCGGCGTGCTCGCCATGGAACCGCGCGTGCTCATATTGGACGAGGCTTCCTCGATGCTCGATCCGCGTGGACGCAAGGGCCTCATGAAGGCTTGCCGCGCGTTGCACGATCGCGGCATGACCATCGTGATGATTACGCACTTTATGGAAGAGGCCGCCGAGGCCGATCGTGTCGCGGTGTTTCGGGCGGGGCGCGTTGCCATGCTCGGTAAGCCCGAGGAAATCTTGACGCGGGCAGACGAACTTGCGCAGCTCAACCTGGATATGCCGGCGTCGTGCTGTCTGGGCAGGTCGCTTCGTGCGAAGGGCGTGCCCGTTTGCGCACAGGTGCGTGAGGCGGATATGGTCGCCGAGATTGCGCAGGCTTATGCCGAGCGAAGTGGGGCGGGCATCGCGGCGCAGCCTTCCGTATCCCAGTTGGAAATCGCTGACGGCACTGTTCCGGTAGACAACGAGGGGAACGCGTCGGAGCCCGTCATCGAGCTATCCCATGTTTCGTACAGTTATTCGCTCAGTCCGCGCGAGCGCCGCCGCTGGCATAAGCGCTCGGCCACTGCGGGCAAATCGAGCAAACAGGCTCTCTGGGGAAACGACCCCAGCAGCCCGTGGGCGCTGCGCGATGTATCGCTGACGGTGCGTCGCGGCGAGTTCCTGGGCTTGGCAGGTCATACTGGTTCGGGTAAGTCGACGCTGGTCCAGCATCTCAACGGGCTGATTCGTCCGCAGGGGGGATCCGTTCGCGCGCTGGGGCTCGATCTGTCAAACAAGAAAGACGCTCGCGCGGTTAAGGTCAAGGTCGGCGTGGTGTTTCAATATCCTGAGCGTCAGCTGTTTGCCGAAACCGTGGCGCAGGACGTGGCGTTTGGTCCGCACAATCTTGGCTTGCCGCAAGATGAAGTCGACCGTCGTGTCGAGTCATCGCTCTCGCGCGTGGGCCTCGACCTTTCCACGGTCGGCGACAAGAGTCCCTTTGAGCTTTCGGGCGGTCAGCAACGGCGTGTGGCATTCGCCGGCGTGCTCGCCATGGAGCCCGAAGTCCTGGTGCTCGATGAACCCATGGCGGGGCTCGATCCAGCTGCGCGCAGGGATTTCCTAGGGCTCATCGGTCGACTCCATCGCGAGGGCCTGACCGTCGTCATGGTTTCGCACAGCATGGATGACCTGGCCAATTGCTGCGACCGTATCGTCGTAATGAACGAGGGCACGGTATTTGCCGAGGGCAGGCCCGCTCAGGTTTTTGCGCATGCCGATGAGCTTAAATCAATCGGCTTGGGTGTTCCCGCTGCCCAGCGCATGGCGCTGGCGCTTGCGAAGGCAGGCGTGCCGCTGCGCTTTGACGGCCTCTATACGGTTGAGTCGCTGACAGACGAGTTGGTGGACCTGCTAATCGGTCGCTCGGACGGTCCTTCTAACGTCGCGGACATTGCTAAATCCAAGACGGTCGAGCGAGAGGAGGGCTGCTAATGGAGGCGTTTTCGTTTGGCAGCTACTATTCCGGCGATAGTGCAATCCACCGCCTGGACCCGCGAACTAAGTTGCTCTTGGGCTTTGTGTTTCTGATCACGACGCTCACGGTCAGTAGCTTCCGCGGACTGGTCCCGGTCGCAATCTTCGTTGTCCTGATCTATACCGTGTCTCGGGTGCCGGCTCGTCGCGTCCTGTCATCGATGGCGCCGCTGCTGGCGATCGTCATCGTGGTCGCGGTGCTCAACCTGTTTTCCGACCAGAGCGGGCGCATCCTGTGGCAGCTCGGCTTTTTGCAGATAAGCGAGGGCTCGCTGCATTCCGCTGCCTTTATGGCGTGCCGTCTGACCTTGATGATGGCTGGTATGAGTGCCATCACGCTCACCACACCGACGCTCGACCTCACCGCGGGCTTTGAGCGCCTGCTCGCGCCGTTTGCGCGTGTGGGACTTCCTGCGCACGAGCTCGGCATGATCATGGGTATCGCGCTGCGCTTTATGCCGCAGTTTGCCACCGAGATGAAGCAGACGGCCGATGCACAGGCGAGTCGCGGCGCGCGCGTGACGGGAGGCCTGCTCGGCGGTGTGCGTATGCTCGGCAGTGTGGCGATTCCGCTGTTCACGGGTGTGTTCCGTCATGCCGAAACGTTGTCTGCCGCCATGGATGCACGCTGCTATCACGGCGAGCAGGGCCGCACACGCCTGCATACGCTTGCGTTTGGCCGCGGGGATGCGCTGGCAGCGGTGGTGACGACGCTGCTGCTCATCTGCGTCATCGTCATCAATCTTCAACTTGTTTAGGCGCGATTCGAGCGCAGGAAAGGGGTCCCTATGACCGACAACGATCGCACGGCGCAGCTCGAGCGCGCCTGTTCGTATCTTAGGCGTATTCCGGCGTGGTATCTCGCCACGATCGACGTGACGGACGGATATCAGCCGCGCGTGAGGCCGTTCTCGTTTGCCATGGTCGATGATGGCAAGCTGTGGTTTTGCACCTCGCGCGATAAGGACGTGTGGGCCGAGCTCAGCGCGAACCCCAAGTTTGAGGTTTCGGGTTGGAAACCGGGGGAGTGTTGGATCGTGCTGACCGGCGAGGCCGCGCTCGAGGACGACGCGGTCGTGAGCGACCGGGTGCGCCAAGCCGGCTTTAAGCACATGGTGGGCATCGGCGAGCAACACGATAGTGCCAACGACGGTCGCCTTGCGTTTTTCTCGGTGCGAAATATCGCCGCCCGCTTCTGTGATATCGACGGCAGCGAGGAGCGCCTGGAGCTTTAGCTCACACAAACCAGGCTCTCAAACTGGCTAGTACAGGAGGAAACGTGGACGGATTGAATACGGTGTTGGAGTATCTGACGTCGGTGCCGGCGTGGTACTTGGCGACGAGCGTGGACGGGCAGCCACATGTGCGTCCGTTCTCGTTTGCACAGATTCAGGACGGCAAGCTGTGGTTTGTGACAGCGCGCACTAAAGATGTGTGGCAGGAACTGCTGCAAAACCAGCGCTTTGAGGCCACGAGTTGGTGGCCGGGCCATGGCTGGCTCATCTTGCGCGGGCGTGCCGGCTTGGATGACCGGGCTTTAGACGAAATGCGCGAAGCCGGGTGGAAGCATCTAGAGCGCCTGGGCGAGCACTATGAGGGGCCTAACGACCCCACGCTCGTCTTCTTTAGCGTCGAAGATCCCGAGGCTTTTATCTGCAATCACGACGAATGGGTGCCGGTCGAGCTCTAGCCAGCTGGCTCATCCTAACAACTTAGTTTTCGCATGGGCGGGCCCCGTGTTGCCCGGCACCGTAAGGAGTGCCGGTCAATACGGGGCCCGCTCTATTTGTCAATTCCTTCAAGCGAATGTGTCGGGAATGTTTCAATGCATGAATATGCAAGCCATTTACGTGTAAATGCATCTTTTGGTGCTAAAGTTTCAACCCACTTCATAACGACCGCTGCGAAATGCGCATCGGTGCATAAATCGCAGACAAGGAGTCTGATATGTCTTTGAAGGTTGGAATCGTCGGCGCGGCTGGATATGCCGGAGCCGAGCTCATTCGCCTCGTGCTCGGCCATCCCGAGTTTGAACTTGTTGCCATTACGTCCAACGCCGATGCCGGCCAGCCGTTGTCTGCGGTGTACCCGAGCTTCACCGGCGTAAGCGATCTTGTCTTCACGACGCATGATGCCCCCGAACTCAAGAACTGCGACGCGGTATTTTTGGCCGTGCCGCACACGGCTGCCATGGCTCAGGTGCCCGCCCTGCTTGCCGCGGGAGTCTCCTGCATTGACCTCTCGGCCGATTATCGCCTGAGCGATCCAGCCACCTTTGAGGCCTGGTATGCCGCCGAGCACACGAGCCCCGAGTTGCTCAAGACCCGCGCTTTCGGTCTGCCCGAGCTGTTCTCTCAGGATTTGGAGACCGCCGCATCCGACCATGCCACCGGAAAGCCCGTGTTGGTCGCCTGCGCCGGTTGCTATCCCACCGCAACGAGCCTTGCTGCCGCTCCCGCCGTGCGCGCCGACTGGGTTGCCCAGAGCGGCCCCGTAATCGTCGATGCCATTAGCGGCGTGACGGGTGCCGGTAAGTCCTGCAACGCCCGCACCCACTTTTGCAGCGCGGACGAGAACCTGGAAGCCTATGGCGTGGGTAAACATCGTCATACGCCCGAGATTGAGCAAATCCTTGGCTTAACCGATCGCGTCGTCTTTACCCCGCATCTGGCACCGCTCAAGCGCGGCCTGCTCTCCACGGTGACGCTGCCGCTTACGCCGCAGGCTATCGATACCTTGACCCTTGAGGACGTTGTCGACTATTACAAGCAGTTCTACGCTGGACGCACCTTTGTGCGTGTGCTCGACGCCGGCCAGCAGCCCAAGACGGCTTCGGTCGTCGGAACCAACGCCGCCCAGATTGGCCTCGCGCTCAACAAGCGCGCGGGCGTGCTGGTGGCGACGGGCGCCATCGACAATCTGTGCAAGGGCGCTGCGGGCCAAGCGGTCCAGTGTGCCAATATCGTCTTTGGCTTTGACGAGCGACGAGGCTTGCCCACAGTGGCGTGCCCGGTGTAGCACATTCGATTGTTAACGATTTGGTAGTCGGGCATCGAGTGGGGCGCCACTCTTAAGCTGGTCTCATGATTACGACTGGCATGGCGCACCAACCGATGTCCGTTTTTTGTTTGACATAAGGAGTCATAAAGACGATGAATACCGAGCTGTTTGATATCAAGATTCGCGCCGTCGAGGGCGGCGTTACGGCTGCGGCTGGTTTTAAGGCTGCGGGCATCCATGCTGGGTTCCGCAAGAACCCCGAGCGTCTGGATTACGCGCTCGTCGTGCCCGATAAACCCTGTCCCGGTGCCGGCGTGTTTACCACCAATCGCTTTTGCGCGGCGCCCGTGCAGGTGAGCCGTGCCAACCTGGGCGGTGCCGACAAGGGTTACGGAATCATCGCCGGCGTTTCGGTCAACTCTGGCAATGCCAACGCCGCCACGGGTGAGACCGGCCTTGCATGCGCGCGCGAGACGTGCAGCATCGCATCGCAGGTCATCGGCTGCGAGCCCCAGCAGATTCTGGTTGCCTCCACGGGTGTGATTGGCCAGATTCTGCCGATCGACACGTTTGAGACCGCCATTCCTGCTGCCTACGAGGCGCTCTCCGCCCACGGTGGCGCCGATGCCGCTCGCGCCATCATGACGACCGACACGCACTCCAAGGAGTACGCCGTGTCCTACGTCAGTGAGGCTGCGGGTCATGCGAGCAATGTCTATACGGTAGGCGGAATGTGCAAGGGCTCGGGCATGATCATGCCCAACATGGCCACCATGATTGCAGTTATCACCACCGATGCCCCCGTCGAGCCTGCGGCACTTCATGCCCTGCTGCTCTCGACCGTCAAGCAGACCTTTAACAAGGTAACGGTCGATTCCGACACCTCGACCAACGACACCTGCATCATGCTTGCTTCCGGCGTCGCTGCCGCAGATGCCGAGCCTATCGTCGAGGGCTCCGATGCCTTCGACGAGTTGGCATTTGCCGTGCACGAGGTGTGCGAGAGTCTGGCGCGCAACATCGCCGCCGACGGCGAGGGCGCATCCAAGCTTGTTACGGTCAACGTTACCGGCGCCGTGAACGACGAGGAAGCCGATATCGCCGCCCGTGCCGTTGCCAACTCGCCGCTCGTTAAGACCTGCATCGCCGGCCACGACTGCAACTGGGGTCGCGTTGCTATGGCGCTTGGCAAGTGCGGCGTTAAGTTTAATCAGGAAGACGTTTCCATCGACATGATGGGCATGCCTGTCTGTCGCGACGGTCTGACTGTTCCCTTTGACGAGGACGAGGCTCTACGACGTTTCGAGGCGCCCGAGATCGTGATCTCGGCCGACCTGGGCGCAGGCGACGCGGCGACCACCGTGTGGACTTGCGACCTCACGCACGAGTACGTCTCCATTAACGGCGACTACCGTTCCTAGATTCCGGGCACGCTGCGCATCTTGCCGCGATTGCGGACAGCGGAGCGCGGCGCGATAACGATACGAAAGACGAGGCAGATTATGAAATTCGCACGCGATTGTCGCTCGAGCGAATCCAACGAAGCAACCGCGCAGCTGCTGTTCGAAGCGCTACCGTGGATTAAGAACCTGACCGGTAAGACGGTTGTTATCAAATATGGCGGAGCCGCTATGGTTGATGAGCAACTGCGCCGCGACGTGATGAGCGACATCGTTTTGCTCAAGATCATCGGTATGCGCCCCGTCATCGTGCATGGCGGCGGCAAGGCTATCAACGAGGCGCTGAGCCATTACGATATTCCCGTCGAGTTTAAGAACGGCCAGCGCGTGACCACGCCGGCGACTATGGATATCGTGCGCGAGGTACTGGGCGGCAAGGTCAATCAGGAGCTGGTCGCAGCACTTAACCACCACGGCAACCTGGCCGTGGGCGTGTCGGGCAGCGATGCCGGCACGCTCATCGCCGAGCCGCTCGACCCCGAGCTCGGTCGCGTGGGCAAAGTGACGCACGTCAACACCGACTATATCGAGCGCTTACTCGATAGCGAGTACATCCCCGTCATCGCTACCGTCGCGGCGGGGGAGGACGGCGGTTTCTTCAACATCAACGCCGATACCGCCGCCGGTGCCGTTGCTGCGGCGCTCCACGCGCATAAGGCGATCTTTTTGACCGATGTCGATGGCCTGTACAAGGACTTTAGCGACAAGGACTCGCTTATCTCCAACCTAACGCTCGACGAGGTTAACGAAATGCTCTACGGCGGCGAGGTCGATAAGGGCATGATTCCCAAACTGCGCGCGGCCGCCGATGCGCTTGCCGGCGGCGTATTTCGTGCTCACATCATCAACGGCACCACGCCGCATTCGCTGCTGCTGGAGCTGCTGACCGATGCCGGCGTCGGTACCGTGATCCATTCCACCGAGACGGCTTACGAGTTCGATACGCATCCGCATCCGCTTTCGACGTTTGCTGCGCGTCTGACCGAGAACCTTGACGAGGTCGAGAAGCTTCAGACGGTCTAGCTGACCCGCAGCCGCCCCATTCCTGCACCCATAGCCCCGCGCCGTCTGGCGCCCAACGAAAGGCATCCCATGTCACTTGCAGCTCAGCAATCGCTTGAATCCCATTACGTTATGCATACCTTTGGCCGCTCTCCGGTCGAGTTTGTCGAGGGTCACGGCATGAAGCTCACCGGCGACGATGGCCGTGAGTACCTCGACTTTCTTGCCGGCATCGGCGTGTGCAGCCTAGGTCATGGCAACCTGGCTGTGCTCTCGGCGCTCGAGGCACAGACCAAAAAGCTCATGCATGTCTCCAATTACTTCTACATCGAGCAGCGTGGACAGGTCGCGGCGCTGCTGTCCAAGCTTGCTAACGACGACGTAGATGGTGCGCGCGTGCTTGCCGATGCCATTGCCGCCGGCGATGAGACCACGGCAGCTGCTCTTGGTGCCCCGGCTGCGGGCGAGCAGGTGTGGGAGACGTTCTTTGCTAACTCCGGCGCCGAGGCCAACGAGGGCTCGATGAAGCTCGCGCGCCTGTACGCCAAGCGTGCCGGCAATGGTGGCAACACCATCGTGTGCATGCGCGGCGGCTTTCACGGTCGTACGCTCGAGACTATTGCGGCCACCATGCAGGATTGGCTGCAGGACAGCTTCCGCCCGCTGCCGGGTGGCTTTGTGGCCTGCACGCCCAACGATGTCGATGAACTGCGTGCGATCTTTAAGCAGCTGGGGAGCGAAATTTGCGCCGTGATGCTCGAACCGATCCAGGGTGAGAGTGGCGTGCACCCTATGACCGAGGAGTTTATGGCGGCAGCGCGCGACTTGGCACACGAAGTGGGCGCCGTGCTTATCGCCGACGAGGTCCAGTGCGGTATCTTCCGCACGGGTAAGCCGTTTGCGTTCCAGACCTATGGCGTGGAGCCCGACATCATGAGCCTTGCCAAGGGCATTGCTGATGGCGTGCCCATGGGTGCCGTCGTGGCAAAGAAGGAGATTGCCGACGTGTTTAAGCCGGGCGACCACGGCTCGACCTTTGGCGGTAGCTGCTTGGCCATCGCGGCGTGTGCCGCGACGCTCTCCGCGCTTGTGCGCGGCGATTATGCCGAGCATGCTGCCAAGGTGGGTGCCTATATGGAGCAGGCGCTGGCTAAGTTTCCGCATGTGGTAGAGGTGCGTGGCCGTGGCCTGATGCTCGGCTGTGATTTGGATGATGCCGCGGGCGACGCACATGATATTGTTGCCCGCGCGCTGGCCGCCGGTGCCGTGATTAACGCTACGGGTGCTCATACGCTGCGTTTCTTGCCGCCGCTCGTCTGCGAAGAAGCCGACGTGGACAGCCTGATCGAGATCCTGTCGGATGTTTTGTCCTAACACAGCGCAATAACTTAATTTGGACCGGGTTCCGGACTGCGGATGTGCCATATGCGGCACGATTCAGCGGTCTGGAGCCTGTTTTGCATTAGATTTGCTAAGGCAGGAAGACCTGCTGGCCAAAAAACATCAAATATGAGTACTGTTATCGATTTGGTAGCAGCAATTTTGGACTAATAAGGCCAGATGGCAAGTCGAAATGGCGATGAATGCACGATTTTGATCTAACTGTTAGTCCTTATAATGGACATATGTTGCGTAACTTAAGCAAATACTATCTTTTTATATGTTGTAAACAAAGTAGCAGTACTCATTTTCGCCATTTTTTGGCCACGGCCTTTGTGACAGACGTGCTGGCGGGTTCGAATCCCTCTGCGATGGGTCTGAAAAAAAGAAAGGCCTCCATCGCTGGAGGCCTAACAATTCAGTGGTGGGCGATGAGGGATGTCGCGTGCGGCTGACGCCGCCCGCTTTCGCTTCGGGCCTACGGCCCTCGCGTGCTGCGCTGGAAAACGCTTCGCGTTTCCTCAGCTCCGCACCCTGGCGGGTTCGAATCCCATGCACTGGGCCCAAACAAAAACGGTCCCCTTGCGAGGACCGTTTCCAATTCAGTGGTGGGCGATGAGGGATTCGAACCCCCAGCCTTGTGCGTGTAAAGCACCTGCGCTAACCGTTGCGCCAATCGCCCGTGCGGAGAGAGTATAGCAAAACAATCGCCCCATTCACCTCATATCCATTAAAGGTAACTCGCGCGTGTCACAGCGGAGCTGATTCAGTTGAGATTGCCTGAACATTCCGCCCCTCTTTACGCCCTCGGGTATACTCAAAAGCTACTGATTCGATTTGATGCCCAGCAACAGCAGAGGGGATAGTATATGTGCGGTTTTGTCGGTTTTGTCGGTGGGACGGATAACCAATCCGAGGTGCTCACCAAGATGATGGACCGCATCGTCCATCGCGGTCCCGACATGGGCGGTCAGTTTATCGACGGCCGCGTTGCCCTCGGCTTCCGCCGCCTGTCGATCCTCGACCTGACCGAGGCTGGCGCCCAACCCATGGCCAACGAGGACGGTAGCGTCGTCATTGTCTTCAACGGCGAGATCTACAACTTCCAAGAACTCCGTTCCGAGCTCGAGGCCAAGGGCTACAAGTTCCACTGCGGCGCCGACACCGAGAGCCTCCTGCACGGCTACGAGGAGTGGGGCGAGGCCGTCCTCGATCGCTTACGCGGTATGTACGCCTTCGTCATCTGGGACAAAAAGAAGAACAAGCTTTTTGGCGCCCGCGACATCTTTGGCATCAAGCCGCTTTACTACTATCCCATGGCCGATGCGGGCGACGGCGCTCCGGGCGTGCTCTTTGGTTCCGAGATCAAGAGCTTCTTGGACTACCCGCACTTCCACAAGGCGGTCAACAAAAAGGCCCTGCGTCCGTACATGACGCTGCAGTATTCGGCAACCGAGGAGACCTTCTTCGAGGGTGTCTACAAGCTGCCACCGGCGCACTACTTTACCGTCGATATCCCGACCGGCAAGATGAACATCGAGCGCTACTGGGATTGCGATTACTCTGCCGTCGAGAAGCCGTTCGAAGAGTATGTCGATGAGCTGGACGAGGTCGTGCACGAGAGTGTCGAGGCCCATCGCATCGCCGACGTTAAGGTCGCGTCGTTCCTCTCCGGCGGCGTCGACTCCAGCTATATTGCCGCTTGCCTCATGCCCGACAAGACCTTCTCGGTGGGCTTTGACTACAAGAACTTCAACGAGACCAACTACGCCAAGGAGCTTTCCGATAAGCTCGGCGTCGAGAACGTCCGCAAGATGATTACCGCCGACGAGTTCTTCGGTGCGCTTGAGGATATCCAGTATCACATGGACGAGCCGCAGTCCAACCTGTCTTCCGTGCCGCTGTGGTTCTTGGCCGAGATGGCCCGCAAGGACGTCACCGTCGTGCTTTCGGGCGAAGGCGCCGACGAACTCTTTGGCGGCTACGCCTACTACGAGGACACGGTCCCGGTGCGCAAGTACAAAAAGATGGTGCCGCTGCCCATCCGTCGCGCGCTCGGTAATCTGGCGCTGCATATGCCGTACTTCAAGGGACATAACTTCCTGGTCAAGGGTGCCGAGATCCCTGAGAAGTCGTTCCTGGGACAGGCTCTGGTATGGCCGGAGCGCGAGGTCGACGGCGTGCTCAAGCCCGAGTACAACACCGGCGATGGCGCCTTCGAGCTTGCCGCTCCCATCTATGCGCGCGTGAAGGGTCAGCCCGAGCTGGTCAAGAAGCAGTACCTGGACATGAACATGTGGCTCCCGGGCGACATTCTGCTCAAGGCCGACAAGATGTGCATGGCGCACTCGCTGGAGCTGCGCGTGCCCTTCCTGGACCGCAAAGTCATGGAGTTCGCCGAGCACATTCCCGACCGCTACCGCATCAACGAGAACGGCAACAAGCAGGTACTCCGCCACGCTGCCAACAAGTCGCTGCCCGATGAGTGGGCCACCCGTCCCAAGGTGGGCTTCCCGGTGCCGATTGTCTACTGGCTGCGCGAGCAAAAGTGGTACGACTATGTCAAGGAGTACTTCACCGCGCCGTGGGCAAGCGAGTTCTTCAATACCGACGAGCTCATGCACCTGCTCGATCTGCACTTTGCGGGCAAGGGCGATTTCCAGCGCAAGATCTATACGCCGCTCGTGTTCCTGGTGTGGTACAAGCGCTTCTTTATCGACGAGGGCCAGCCTTCTGTTCAGGCTGCCTAGTCTCGGCCTACGAATGCCTGCGCGTAACGGCTCCTCCGGGAGCCGTTTTTGCGCGAGCACGTTTCAGTTACTATGAAAACCGTCCCTGCCAAATGGCTGAGAAAGGTGAAAGATGCACCATTCGGATTCCGCGACCGTGACCACGGTCGATACGCTTGCCAAGCTGCTCGATGTGTGCGGCGAGCTGCGCGCATCAGAGCAGGTTGACGAGCGTGCCGTGACCGGTTGCTCGTTTGATTCGCGCGCGGTCTCGGCAGGTGACGTGTTCTTCTGTAAAGGTGCTGCCTTTAAGCCCGCGTTTTTGAGCATGGCACTCGATGCGGGCGCCGTCGCATTTGTGTGCGAGGAGTCGCTGGTCGAGTCTCTGGAGCCGCTGGCGCAGGAGAGCGGTGCTGCGATGCTGGTTGTTGATAGTGTTCGCACGGCCATGGCCCTGTTGCCGCCGGAGGTCTACGACCGTCCCGACCACGACGTCAAGATCGTGGGCATCACCGGCACCAAGGGAAAGACCACGGCCGCTTTTATGCTCCAGTCCATCATCAAGGCGGCGGGCGAGTCCTGCGGCATGATCGGCTCGGTGAGTACCGACGATGGTATCGAGTGCTACGAGAGCACCAATACTACGCCCGAGGCCCCCGAGGTTTGGCGCCATATCGCCAACTGCCGCACGTCCGGTCGCCAGTCCATGGTCATGGAGGTCTCGAGCCAGGCGCTCAAGTACCAACGCGTCGAGAATCTGCCGTTTGACGTGGCGTGCTTCCTCAACATCGGCCGCGACCACATCTCGCCGATCGAACAC
Source organism: uncultured Collinsella sp. (assembly GCA_902493985.1). Taxonomy (GTDB): domain Bacteria; phylum Actinomycetota; class Coriobacteriia; order Coriobacteriales; family Coriobacteriaceae; genus Collinsella. Next base: position 17,646 of record CABURR010000033.1, read on the forward strand.
CCCACGTTTGAGGATTATTTTGAGAGCAAGCTCAGGATTTTTGACCAGGCAAAGACCGCCGTGGTGAATCTGGGCACCGAAGAGGTCGACCGTGTGCTGGAGGCAGCGTCGACGGCCGAGCGCTTGGTGACCGTTGGCGTCGAGCATCCCGAGGCAAGCCTGTGGGCGAGCGACGTACGCATGGTCGGCTTTAGCATCGAGTTCAACTTGCATGGCCTGTGTGCCGACGAGTCCGAGGCGGGGGAGAAGGTCCTGCTGGGTATCGCGGGAGACTTTAACGTGGAAAACGCGCTGGTCGCTATCGCCGCTGCGCGCGAGATCGGCATCGGTATCGAGGCTATCAAGAAGGGCCTCTCAAAACTGCGTGTGCCGGGCCGTATGGAGGTCGTGGAGTCGAAGGACGGCCGCGTGATTTGTGTCGTCGACTACGCGCACAACCAGCTTTCGTTCCGCTCGCTTTTCTCGTCGGTCAAGCGCGCGTTTCCCGCTAGTCCGGTCATTGCGGTGTTTGGCGCTGCCGGCGGCAAGGCGCAGGAGCGCCGCGAGCAGCTTCCGCGCGAGGCCGCACCGTATTCCGACCTGATGATCTTTGCCAATGAGGACCCGGCTCACGAGGACCCGATGAAGGTCTGTCGCGAGCTTGCCGAACATGTTCCCGACGATACGCCGAACAAGATCATCCTCGATCGCGAAGCCGCTGTGCATGCGGCGTTCAAGGCGGCGCGCGAGGAGTACGTCAACCCCGATGCTCCCACCATTGTCTTGCTGCTGGCAAAGGGTGACGAGGAGCTCATGCACGTGGGTGACGAGTTCGTGCCCATCGAGAGCGACCTTTCGTTGGCCAATCGCCTGATCGATGTTGCCCAGTTTGACTAATGAACCATGATGGCGGCGGCGCCCTGAGTGCGCTGTCGCCATAAGCGTGTTCCCTCAATCAAAACATGCCGTCCAAGTCCAAACCCTTCTACGTAAACGGAGTAACCATGTCCCACAATACCCTGCCGACCGTCGCTGAGCTTTCGGGCGAGATGCGCGAGCGCTTGGCCAAGGTCAAGTACGTCTTTACCGACCTGGATGCCACGATGCTCGCACCCGGCTCGTGCGTGCTACGCGACAACGACGGCAACCCCTCGACCAAACTCGTCGAGGCCGTCGTGGCGCTCGCTCGCGCTGGTATTCAGGTGGTTCCCACCTCGGGCCGCAACCGTACCATGATCCACGAGGACGCGCGCGTGCTCGGCCTCAACTCCTACATCGGCGAGATGGGCGGCCTGGTCATGTACGACCTCAAAGCCAACGATTGGGAGTATCTGACCGGCGACATGCCCTACGACCCCTCTTGCGGCCTCACGCCGCACCAGGTGATCGAGCAGACCGGCGTGTGCGAGAAGATCCTTGCCCGCTGGCCGCACAAGATCGAGTACCACAACGACATGTCGACCGGCTACAAGTACCGTGAGGTCACCGTCGGCATGCGCGGCGATGTGCCCGACGATGAGGTTCAGGCCATCCTGGACGAGGCCGGCTGCGGTTTGATCTGGGCTTGCAACGGCCATCTGACTCACCTGTCCAAGCCGACGACGCTCGAGCTCGATCGCGTCGAGGACGGTCGCGCATTCAACATCAACCCCGCGGGCCTCAACAAAGGCGTCGCCATTGCGCGCTTCTGCGAGCACCTGGGGATCGAGCGCGAGGAGACGTTGGCGCTCGGCGACTCCGAGTCCGACTTCTACATGGCCGATCACGTGGGCACGTTCTGCCTGGTCGAGAATGGCCTGACGAGCGCCGGCGCGCCCGAGTTCCTGGCTGCTTGCGAGAACGCTTTCGTTACGCGAGGCAAAATTGTCGACGGTTGGGCGGCGACGGCAGAGCTGCTGGTCGCGGCGCGTTCGTAGCGCGGCGTCGCCGCACTTGGACATGTCTTTTCGAGAGAGACTGGTGAGGTAATGTCCGATATCGAGAATCCGGCAGGCGACACGCGCCCGATTGGCGTGTTCGATTCTGGTTTGGGCGGTCTGACGGTTGCGCGCGCGATTGCGACGGCGCTGCCGCACGAGTCCGTCTACTACTTTGGCGACACCAAGCGCTGCCCTTACGGCACGCGCACCGAGGATGAGGTGCGCTCGTTTGCGTTGCAGGCGGGTCGTTGGCTTTCGAAGCACGACGTCAAGATTATGGTCATCGCCTGCAACACGGCGACCGCTGCGGCCTTGCGTCTGGCCCAGCAGGTGCTCGACGTTCCCGTGATCGGTGTGATCGCGCCGGGTGCCCGTGCGGCAATCAACAGCACCCGCTCGCGTCGCGTGGGCGTGCTCGCCACCAACCTCACCATTCGCTCGGGCGCCTACACGCGCGCCATTCAGGATCTAGATGCCGGCGTCGATGTATACGGCTGTCCTGCCTCGAGCTTTGTCGAGGTTGTCGAACACGAGCTCGCCTCGGGTGCGCATCTGCAGGAACAGTGGCTTGAGAACGAGGACATCTTCGATACGCCTGCCGTGCGTGCGCTGGTGGGTGCCACGGTTGAGCCGCTGCGCGACCACGGTATCGATACCGTGGTGCTCGGCTGTACGCATTTTCCGCTGTTGGTGGGACCTATCCGCCATGCGCTGGGGCCTGGGGTGCGCGTCGTGAGTTCCGCCGAGGAGACCACACGCGAGCTGACCGATATCCTCACGCGCCGCGAGCAGCTGGCGGGCGACGCCGCCGAGCCGCAGCATCGTTTTGCCACGACGGCCGATAACATTGCCGAGTTTGCGGTGGCGGGCAGCTTTATCTTTGGTCAGCCGCTCAAGAGCATCGAACATATCGATATCGATGAGCTGAAATAGATGTAAGGCAGCCGCCAAAGCCTTCGCCACATCTTTTGCCGAAAGGATATTTCTATGGAGTACATGCAGGTCAACCGCGCCAACGGTCGCGCCGCCAACGAGTTGCGCCCCGTTAAGCTCACCCGTGGCGTCATGAAGCACGCCCACGGCTCGTGTTTGGCCGAGTTCGGCGACACGCGCGTGCTGTGCGCCGCCACTATCGAGGAGGGCGTGCCGGGCTGGCGAAAGGGAGCTAAGGCCGGCTGGGTGACCGCGGAATACGCCATGCTGCCGACGTCGACCGGCAAGCGCTGCAAGCGCGAGCATGCCAACCGCAAGGGTCGCTCCATGGAGATCGAGCGCCTCATTGGCCGCAGCCTGCGTACCGTCGTCAACATGAAGGCGCTCGGCGAGTACACCGTCACCGTCGACTGCGATGTGATTCAGGCCGATGGCGGCACGCGTACAGCGAGCATCACCGGCGCCTGGGTGGCGCTGCACGACGCCCTCGCCATGTGGGTCGAGGCGGGCAAGATCGAACGCATCCCGCTTATCGGCCAGGTGGCTGCCATCTCCATGGGCGTTGTCGACGGCAATACGCTGCTTGACCTCGATTATTCCGAGGACAGCCATGCCGAGGTCGACATGAACCTCGTCGCCACCGAAACCGGTGAGATGATCGAGCTCCAGGGCACCGGCGAGCAGGCGCCCTTCGACCGCAAACGCCTCAACGCCCTGCTCGACCTGGGCGACAAGGGTATCGCCGAGCTCATCGAGCTTCAGCGCCAAGCCATCGCCTAACCTGCCAAATAGGGACAGGTTTATTTTGGTAGGTTTTATCTGCGGAAATGCTGCGTTGAAAGGTCTGATTGCCTGAGAGGGGAGAGGCCAAGTGCCCGAACGCCCCTCACGCAGCTTGCTATAGAGACAAGGAGGCCAGTTATGGCACTTGAGAAGATCGACATCGACACTCTCGACCCGGCTGCAACTATCGTCGTGGCAACCGGCAACGCCCATAAGCTCACCGAGATTGAGGCCATTTTGGGCAAGGTCATGCCCGAGGTACGCTTTGTGGCGCTCGGTCAGCTGGGCGATTTTGAGGACCCCGAGGAAAACGGCACAACGTTTTTGGAGAACGCGATCATCAAGGCGCAGGCTGCCGTCGAAGAGACGGGGCTCATGGCCATTGCCGACGATTCGGGCTTGGTCGTTGATGCCCTGGACGGCGAGCCGGGCGTGTATAGCGCGCGCTATGCGGGCGTGCATGGCGACGATGCCGCCAACAACGCCAAGCTGCTCGTTAACCTGGAAGGCGTGGCAGACGAGGATCGCACCGCGCGTTTTATAAGCGTCGTTGCGCTCATCGACACGGACGGTTTGGTCACCTATGGTGAGGGCGCCTGCGAGGGCGCTATCGCACACGAGGGCCGCGGCGATCACGGCTTTGGCTACGACCCGCTGTTCCTGCCGGTCGACACGCCGGGCAAGACCATGGCCGAGCTGACGGCGGACGAGAAGAACGCCATCAGCCATCGTTTCCACGCGCTCGAGCATCTGTCCGCCAAACTGACGGGCGAGGAGTAGGCCGTGCGCGCGGTGGTGCAGCGCGTACTCAACGCCGGCGTGACGGTCGACGGCGAGTGCGTGGGCCGCATTGGACGCGGCTACCTGGTGCTGCTGGGTGTGGGCCATGGCGATACGCGTGCCGAGGCCGACAAGCTGTGGGGCAAGCTCCGCGGGCTGCGTATCAACGAGGACGAGAACGGCAAGACCAACTTGGCGCTTGCCGATGTCGACGGCGAGGTGCTCGTGGTGTCGCAGTTCACGCTGTTCGCCGACTGCCGCCACGGTCGCCGCCCATCGTTTACGGATGCCGGCGCCCCCGATGTCGCCAACGAGCTCTACGAGTACTTCCTGACGCTCGTTCGCCAAGATGTCGAACACGTGGCGCACGGCATCTTTGGCGCCGATATGAAAGTCGATCTTGTCAACGACGGCCCATTCACCATCGTCTTGGACACCGATAGTCTGTAAGTAGTCAATTTGGGAGCGGGCTTTTTTAGCTACTTGCGTATGGCAACAGCGGGGTGCTATAGTATTAGAGTTTTGTCTATCTTAGGGGTATTATCCCCTTTTTGAATTGCACCTTCTGGAGGCCCTGTTCATGGAAGAGATGGAAGTCAATCACGTCGACGACATCCACGAGAAGCTGACCGATATGGTGGGCGATCGCGTCAAGGTGAAGGCCAACATGGGCCGTACCCGCGTCGTCGAGCGCATGGGCACCATCAAGAGCGTCCACCCGGCCGTCTTCATTGTCGAGGTCGACGAGCGTCGCGGCCGCAAGTCGCGTCAGTCCTACCAGTATATCGATGTGCTCACCGGTCAGGTCGAGCTGTTCGACCCTGAGAGCGGCGAGCATATCTTTACCCCGCTCGGCAATCAGCTCGAGGAGCACTAACGGTGACCGATCGGTCCCTGACTCTTTCCGCGCCGGCAAAGATTAACCTCTACCTGGGGGTTCATACCGAGCGCGATGACCGCGGCTACCACAGGGTCGATTCCCTGATGGCAGCCGTCGGTCTTTCCGATACCGTGACGGTCACGCCGGCGCAGGCGCTGACCGTTCAGACGGTTCCGGCATCAGATTTTCCCATGCAAAAGAATACGGCGTATCGGGCTGCGGCTGCTATGGCCGATCATTATGGTCGCGAGGCAAACATCTGCGTGACGATTGAGAAGCGCATTCCATTGTGCGCCGGCTTGGGCGGCCCCTCGACGGATGCGGCCGCGGTCATTGTCGCCTTGGCGGAGCTCTGGGGCATTGATCGCACCGACCCCGCGCTCGACGACATTGCGCGGGGCATTGGTGCTGACGTCCCGTTCTTTTTGCACGCGAGTCCTGCGTTCTACGTAGGTGGGGGAGACGTGCTGGCAACTGAGTACCCCGCGCTGCCCGTGACGCCCGTCGTGCTGGTTAAGCCGCGCGAGGCGAGCGTTTCGACAATTGAGGCCTATCGACGTTTTGACGAGGCCCCGGTGCCTGCGGACAAGCCCGGCGCGATAGCTTCTGCCTTGCGTGCTGGTGATGCCGAGACGGCATATGCGCTCATCCATAACAACTTGGGTGTCATTTCCGCACAGATGGAGCCGCAGATTCAAACGGTTCTCGATTGGCTGCGTAAACAGGACGGAACCGTTGCTGTAGATGTGTGCGGATCGGGTGCCTGCTCGTTTGCCATTTGCGACACCGCCGCCACGGCCGAAAGGCTTGCCGACGCTGCCCAGCAAAATGGCTGGTGGGCCTGCGCGACTGAGTTTATTCCCAACACGGTTCAAATCGACGCGCCAAAGAAATAAAAATTTCTCTAGCACGCGGCGAAAATCTTTGTTACTATAGTCGAGCTAACGGGTTGTGGCTCAGTTTGGTAGAGCACTGCGTTCGGGACGCAGGGGTCGCTGGTTCAAATCCAGTCAACCCGACCAGAGCATGAGGAGGGACCGCTTCTTGCGGTCCCTTTTTTTAGCTA
>CABURR010000034.1 GCA_902493985.1 uncultured Collinsella sp.
GGACAGGACCACCTTTGCCGCCGAGACCTTGAACTGCCTGTCGTATCGCTTTCTTCTTTGGGTCATCTTGAACACCTTTCGCTCTTAACTAGGTGTCCAATTCATCATACCCACTCCAGAGTCCGCATGACATACAGTAGAGCCGTAGTAGAGAGGGCCGGGGAGCTACGCCGCTCCGGGCTCTCTTGCAGGGAGGTAGCCCGGGAGCTCGACGGGCCGAGCAAGAGCGCTGTCGCGCGCTGGACGGGGGCCGGGGCCGCGGGCGGAACCGTCGGGAGGGCGGTCGCGAAGATGGATCTGCCGAAGGTCGTCGGGGACGGTCCGGTGTACCCCGACATCGACCCGGACGACAAGGACGCGCTGATAGAGCGCCTCGTCCTGGAGAACGCCGTCCTCAGGGCGGTGAACGACGTTTTAAAAGCCGCGAGCCTCGACGGGATGTCGAACAGGGAGAAGACCCTGGTGATAGACCGCCTGAGGCCGTGCGGGAAGTGGTCCTTGAGAGAACTCACGAGTTCCTTGGGGATATCAAAGAGCTCCTATGAGTACCAGCGCCGCGCGATCGCGAGGCCCGACCGGCTCGCGCCCCTGCGCGCGCTCGTGCGCAGGATCTTCACCGAGGACGGCGAGGGGGCGCGGGGGTATCGCTTCGTGACGGCGCGCCTGCGCGAGCTCGACGAGCCCGTGCGCGCCTCGGAGAAGGTCGTCCTCCGCATCATGCGCGAGGAGGGCCTGGTCCCCAGGTGGATGAGGAGGAAGAGGAGGCCCTACAGCTCCTATGCGGGCGAGCCGACGCCGGCCCCGCCGAACCTCGTGCGCCGCGACTTCCGCTCGGCCCTGCCGAACTTCCTGTGGCTCACCGACATCACCGAGTTCAGGCTGCCCTCCGGCAGGAAGGTCTACCTGTCGGCCATCAGGGACTGCTTCGACTCCTCGGTCGTGGCGTGGAGGGCCGGCGAGAGACCGGACGCCGCGCTCGCCAACTCGACGCTCGAGGACGCCTGCGCGCTGCTCGCGCCCGGCGAGCGCCCCGTCATCCACTCCGACCGCGGCGGGCACTACCGCTGGCCCGGCTGGATCTCGATCTGCGAGGGGCACGGCCTCGCCAGGAGCATGTCCGCCAAGGGCTGCAGCCCGGACAACGCGGCGATGGAGGGCTTCTTCGGCCTGCTCAAGAAGGAGTTCTGGCACGGCAGGGACTGGTCGGGCTGGACCCCCGCCCGCTTCATCGAGGAGCTCGGGGGCTGGATCGGCCGGTACAATACGGAGAGGCGCAGCGATGCGCTCGGCGGCCGCACGCCGGCCGAGTTCCGCGCCGCGCTGGGAAGGGCCGCGTAACGGTCCAAGAAATCGTCCGCAGTCCCAAACCACGTCCCAGAATCAGCCCCCAAAGTGGGACGCACTTTCCCAACGAGCCTCAACCGGAAAATACATCCCGGAATCCAGCTGAATAGTGGGACACACTTTCCCAATCGGGTCCCAAGCGGAAACTGCATCCCATTCCAGACAAGAATTCCGGGACACACTTTCCGCAAACAAAGAAGGCCACATAACGTGGCCTTCAACTTATATATGTTCGGCGATACACCCAAGACAAGCCACGCCCCAACATCAGGGCGTCTGTCCAGGCGGAGGCATATAAGGTTCATCGCGAGTTCCGCACGCAAAGAAGGCCACTTAATGTGGCCTTCGTCTTGCGCAGGACTGTCCGAGCAGGGAACCTTATATGCCTCCGCCTGGACAGACGTTTCAGTTGTGGCTCAGCAGCTAGCAGCTACTTGATCTTGGTCGTACCCGGTGCCAGGTTGGGGTCGGTCTCGTTGGCCTCGGTCTGGAAGTGCTCGGTGTAGACGTTCTTGCCGTCGCGGAACATCTCGTAGTACTGCATCTTGGCGTAATCCTCGCGCGCCTTGGTGGCGGCTGCTGCGGCGGCGTCGTCACCGGTGACGTTGGAGGAGAGCGCCCAGCGCAGGCTGGCGTCCTCGTAGCCGACCGAGTTGATGGCGGGCAGCGACTCGCGCAGCGTCATGTGCGCTTTCTGGTAGTCGGTCAGCGGTGCGCCGATCAGCTGCATCAGCTGGGTGGACAGATAGTTAGTGGACAGGTCGTCGACCTCACTCGTCTGGTTGCAACCGGCAACGTCGTAGTTAGCCCAGATGATGTAGTCGGTCTGCCACAGGCGCTCCTGATGCGTAGCGTCGTCCTCGCCGGTAAACCACTTATCGTTGAACTTGGACGGGAAGAACGGCTGGTGATCGCCCCAGAACACCACGACCACCTTGCGGTCGAGCTTGCTCAGGGCGTTGAGGAAGTAGCGCAGCGCCTGATCGGACTGCTCGATGCACGAGACATACTCGTCGACATCGGACAGCGTGCCGTCCTCGACGGTCTTGGTGTCCAGGTCGGTCGTGTCGATGTTGAGATGCATCTGCTTGTCGACCGGCAGCAGGCCCGTATCGTAGCCCGAGTGGTTCTGCATGGTTACGTCGAAGATAAACTGCGGATCGGCGTTCTGGTCGAGCAGCTCAAGAATCTTGTCGTAGGTCGCCTGGTCGGTCACCATACCGCGCAGGGTGTCGGCTCCCTGGAAGTCGTTGATGGACAGGAACCGGTCAAAGCCAAAGTCCTTGTACACGTTCTCGCGGTTCCAGTTGGTTGCGTGGTTGGGGTGCATGGCCGTGGTGGAATATCCGAGCGACTTGAACTGCTCTGCCAGGTTCCCGGTCGTTTCCATGTTGTAGATGGTGTAGGGGTACACGCCCGAGCCAAGGTTGGCCATGGAGTTGCCGGTCATAAACTCAAACTCGGTATTGGCGGTGCCGCCGCCGTAGGCGCTCACGTAGAGCTTGCCGCGGCTGAGGCAGTTGGACAGGTTCTTAAAGTACTGCGGGCCCTCGTAGCCGGCGCGCATGTTCTGGTAGATCGAAAGATCCGAGAAGGTCTCGTTCATGATGGCGATGACCGTGGGCTTCTCGCTATCGAACTGCTCCTTTGCGGCGGCGCGCTCGTCGCTCTTGGCCGCGTCGGACTTGTCGTAGGCCTTGGCGTACTTTTTGAGCGTGGCCTTGGCATCGTCGACGGAGTAGTCGGCGGGTTTTGGCGGCTTGATGGACTGCGCTGCGCTAATGAAAGCGGGCAGGTAGCCCTCGCGCCAGTAGCTCTCGAGCGGGCGCCAGGTGTAGACGGTGATGCCGAGGGTGTTGTAGTAGTCGATGAGCGTGACGTGCGCGGTCACGCCGCCCAGGCACAGCACGGCGACGAGCAGGTTGGTGAGCAGCATGCGCTTGGCGTTGGCGGCGCCCTTCTGACGGTGCGGTGCCACCAGGCCGGCGTACTCGCATAGCAGCATGGCGATGGCGGTAAAGCCCATGGACAGCACGCAGAACAGTGAGATCGAGAAGGTGTAGCCGGTGCCGGCGACCGCGGCGGCGGTGGAGATGGCCGAAAGGTCGCCCGGCTGGATGGGCATGGATTTAAACGTGATGACGAAGAACTCGGCAATGCCCAGGACAAAGAGGGCAAAGGCCAAGACCGCGGGGGCTGCGCCGTGGCGCTGGAATAGGAAGAACAGGCCGGTCATGAGCACGGTGATGATGGCCCACTCGAGCAGGATGCATAGGGGGTAGACCCAGGTAAAGTCGTGGTTGGACGAGACCTCCATGCCCAGCAGCGCAAAGACGCCGGCGAGCAGCAGGCACAGGACGGCGGCGACGAGCGGTTTGCCAACAAAGGCGCCGCGCAGGCGGGCGAGCTTACCGGTGGGGGCGGGGGCGTCGGGCCCGGCGAACGCAAAGACGCGCGGGGCGATGCGGTCGCGGGCGATACTGGCCCAGGCGCAGCCGGTGAGGATGGCATTGGTCAGGATGAGCATCACAAAGGCGAGCGGCTCGTTTTGGGCGACGAGGCCAATGGCGCCCCAGACGGTCAAAAAGACCTGGAACAGGCCGAAGGCGACGCTCCACCCAAGAGCGCTTTTGGCAACGGTGCCCGACTGAGCGCGAATGGCCTTGGCCTCGCGCAAGACAAGGTAGACGGTCGCCGCAAGACCGACGAGCGAGATGGCGGCAGCGAACATGCTGAGACTCCTCACAAACTAAAACGTACGAAAGCGGGGGTTTACCCGATTGTTACCAAGATATGCGCTGCAATTGGTGTCTGCGCACAACAACCAGCCATATTAACGCGCACGTGTGACGGTGTGGCGCAATGTAGTGGCGACCTGCGCGATAATGGACGGGAATTACACGGAAACGTAAAGGCTTCTTAAAGAATTGGCGAGGATGAGGCGATGAACGAACGGGCTTGTATGACGAGTGCGGGTGACGTGGACGCTGGCATGGACGCGGGCGGCTATCCGGTCGAGACGACGGGCAATGCGGTGCTGGACACGTTGGAGCACCGTTCCTCCACGCGTGTCTTTGCGCGTGATGACGACGACCGTCCCGTGGCGGTGACCGACGAGCAGCGGGCGGCAATTTTGCATGCGGCGAGTCGCGCGCCGTCGGCGGGCGCCATGATGATGTATTCCATCGTGAGCATTCGCGAGCAGGCTACGCTGGATCGTCTGGCCGACCTGTGCGACCACCAGCCCATGATCGCCAAGGCGCCCTGGGCACTTATATTTGTGGTCGACTATGCCAAGTGGATCGATCTGTTTGAGCACGTGGGCTGCTTTGAGCCCGAGTTTGTCGAGCGCACGGGCAAGGCGCCCCGCCGTGCACCGGGTTTGGGTGACTTTGCCATCGCGGCCCAGGACGCCGTGATCGCTGCGCAAAACGCCGTGGTCGCCGCCGAGGCCCTGGGCCTGGGGAGCTGCTACATCGGTGATATCGTCGAGAATGCCGAGGAAGTGGCCGAGCTGCTCGATCTGCCTCCGTATACCATGCCGCTGTCGATGCTCATCATCGGCACGCCCCGTAAGGAGCGTCCGGCCATTGCGCATCCCGTGGTGAACCTGGTGCACGAGGAGCGCTACTGCCGCGCCGATGCTGCGACTATGGACGCGCAGGTGGCCGAGATGGACGCGATGTTCCGTCCGCATGCCCGCGTGGTGGGGGAGCGCGTCGTGGACATCTATACCCGCAAGCACACGAGTCCCTTTATGGCCGAGATGAGCCGCTCCATGGAGTGGTGGTTCAAAAATTGGCTCGGAAAATGACGGATGCGACAAAGAGACAGTCCCTTTGTCACATTCCATATCGCCGAGGTGGCTTAAAGGCCGTATAAATGTTTATCTAGCTGGGAAAACAGTGCCATTCAAACATGGGCCGATTACCTATAATTCCTTCGAACATTAAAGTTGGGAGGAAACCGGCTTATGGAACAAAAGGCCAAGGAGGCAGCTTCGCACGCTGCGATTCCTGTGAGCATCTCGGCGATGCTCGTCACGCTGGGCGTGGTGTACGGCGATATCGGCACCAGCCCTATGTATGTAACCAAGGCGCTCGTTGCCGGCAACGGCGGCATCGGAAGCGTCACGGAGGAGTTCGTGCTCGGCGCGCTCTCCCTTGTCGTGTGGACGGTCACGCTGCTGACCACCATCAAGTATGTGCTCATCTCGCTGCGCGCCGATAACCATGGTGAGGGCGGCATCTTTGCCCTGTACAGCCTGGTCAAGCGCTGCGGCAAGTGGCTTATCATCCCCGCCATGCTGGGTGGCGCCGCGCTGCTCGCCGACGGCATCCTGACACCTGCCGTTACCGTTACCACGGCCATCGAGGGCCTGCGCACCATCCCGGCGGTCCATGCCGTGCTGGGCGATGACCAGGGCCGCGTCGTCGCCATTACGCTCGCCATCATCATCGTGCTCTTCTTGGTACAGCGCATCGGTACGGCCAAGATCGGTCACGCCTTTGGCCCCATCATGACGCTGTGGTTCCTGTTCCTGGGCGGCACGGGTCTTTTCTTTGTTTTCCAGCACCCCGCCGTGCTGCTGTGCCTCAACCCGGTGCGCGGTATCGCCTTTTTGCTGAGCCCCAACAACCACGCGGGCATCATGATTCTGGGCAGTTGCTTCCTCGCCACCACCGGTGCCGAGGCGCTCTACTCCGACATGGGCCACGTCGGCCGCGGCAACATCTACGCTACCTGGCCGTTCGTTAAGTGCTGCCTACTGCTTTCCTATATGGGCCAGGGCGCTTGGCTTATGAACAACGCTGCCAACCCCGAGCTCATGGGCATTGCCGACCTCAACCCGTTCTACCAGATGCTCGCCCCGGGCCTGCGCCCGTTTGCCGTCGGCCTTTCCACCGTCGCGGCCATCATTGCCTCGCAGGCGCTCATCACCGGCGCATTCTCGCTGGTGTCCGAGGCCAGCCGTCTGGACCTTATGCCGCACATGCAGGTCTTCTACCCTGCCGAGACCAAGGGCCAGCTCTACATCCCCATGGTCAACAACGTCATGCTTGTCGGCTGCGTCATCGTGGTGCTGCTGTTCCAGAACTCGGCGCATATGGAAGCCGCCTACGGCCTTGCCATTACGCTGACTATGATGTGCACCACGTTGCTGCTCTTCTTCTACCTGCACGAGGAGCGCAAGCTCAAGGTCGCGCCGTGGATCTTTGCGGCCTTCTTCCTTTTGCTCGAAGGCTTCTTCTTCGTGAGCTCGCTCACCAAGTTCTTCCACGGCGGCTACTTCACCATCCTCATGGCCGCGCTCATCATGGGCATCATGGTGTGCTGGTACAACGGCACGGCGGTCGAGCAGCGCCAGTTTACGCTGCTGCCGCTGCGCAGCTACCTGCCGCAGCTCAAGCGCCTGCGCGACGACGACCGTTACGAGCGCATGAGCGACAACGTCGTGTACCTGACCAAGGACACCCATACCGACTACATCGACCGCGACATCGTCTACTCGATTTTGGACAAGCATCCCAAGCGCGCCCGCGCCTGGTGGTTTGTGAATGTCGAGACTATGGACGAACCGCACACCTTTGCCTATTCGGTCGAGACGTTCGGCACCGACTACGTGTTCCGCGTGCATCTGTACCTGGGCTACAAGATCAACCAGCGCGTCAATGCCTACCTGCGTCAGGTTGTTCAGGACCTGGCTGCCACCGGCGAGCTGCCGCCGCAGACGCATGACTACTCGGTCTACAAGGATCCGGGTAACATCGGCACGTTCAAGTTCGTCCTGATCCGTAAGCTTCTGGCGCCCGAAAGCGATGTGGAGCCCAGCGAGCGTACGGCCATCACGCTCAAGTACATCATTCGCCGCGCCGCCGGCACGCCCGCGCGTTGGTACGGCCTGGAGAACTCCAACGTGAGCTTTGAGTACGTGCCGCTGTTCACCAAGTTCAAGGCCGTGAACAAGATGCAGCGCCTGGCTCCCAACGAGCGGCCGTAGTCGAAGCTCGAGGTTTGTCTGCGAACGGGCGGGCTTGTATTGACGGGGATTGAGTCCTGGGAGGAAACCATGGATGCAAAGGTGCTTGACGGTTGCGATCTTGCGACCGAGCTGGTGCGTGAGATACGCGCCGATGCTGCCGAAGATCGGTTCTTTACGAATCGGGCCAACATGGACATGGCCGACCGCGTGATTTCGATCGTGGTGACGGTGCTTGTCGCGGCGTGCGTGTGCGCACTGCTCGCGCACGTGCTGTTTGTCTAACGTCCGCAGGTTGCAAAGGCTTTACACTTGGAACCACCACAAGGGGAAACCACCACAAAGGTGCCTGTCCCCTTTGTGGTGGTTTTTGTTTTTGAGAGAGGGGCAGGACGCTGATGGACGTCCGTACGGACGGCGATATTGCCGATAGCTTTTGGTGGCGGCGCACTACGATGACGCGTCGCGGCCCCCTGTACGATATCTGCGTGTCGGTGGGGCTGCTGGTCGCGGCGACGATTGTGGGCGCGCTGCTCGACCATCCGGGTCTCGCGCCGAGCATCATGATCGTCTATGTGTTCGCCGTTCAGCTGTGCGCATTCTTTACCTGGAGTCGCCTGTATTGCTTGCTGAGCTCGGCTGCCGCCGTGGCGCTCTACAACTTTTTGTTTGTCGACCCGCGCTACTCGCTGTCGCTTATCGACCGCGGCTATCCCGGCATGTTCTTCATCATGTTTGTGGTCTCGCTTGTGTCGAGCTCGATTGCGTTGGCCCTGCGCCGCGCCTTGGCACAGGCTGCCGCCAGCGACCGCCGCACGCATATGGTGCTCGAGACCAACCGCATGCTGCAGCGGTGCGCCGATCAGCATCAGATCGTTCACGCCATGGCCACGCAGCTGGCGCGTCTTTCGGGCTGTCCGGTCGTGTGGTACAGCGCCGACGCCGAGGGCGATGACCTGCTGCCGCGTGCGACATACACGGCCGTGGGCGATGCCGCGCCGGTGCACGAGCTGGCGCCGCAGATGCCGCCGCGGCTCTCGGCGTCCGCCTATGTGGGAACGCCGCTCGACGCCACGTTTGGCGGCTCGGCGTTTTATGGCATCTACCTGACGGTTCGCACAGGCGACGGCTTCGTGCGCTCGGGCGACCCCGCCTCGGTGGTGGGCGTGCTGGCTATCGTTGCCGAGCCCGACGTGCTGACGCATGAGGAGCGGACACTTGCCGATGCCATCGTGAGCGAAGGCGAGCTGGCGCTCGATCGCGCCCGCGCCATGGAGGCCCGCGAGGAGGCGGCGGTGCTTGCCAAAAACGAACAGCTGCGCGCCAACCTGCTGCGCTCCATCTCGCACGACCTGCGCACGCCGCTCACCAGTATTTCGGGCAATGCCGACGTGCTGCTCGACCAGGGCTCGACCGGCACCGCCGTGCTCGACGCCCAAACGCGCCGCGGCCTGCTCCTGTCCATTCGCTCGGATGCGCAATGGCTCAACGCCACCGTCGAGAACCTGCTCGCCATCACCAAGCTCGAGGGCGGCGGCATGCATCTGTCGACAACGCTCGAGCTCATGGACGATATCGTCGAGGAGGCGCTGCGCCACGTAAGTCCGGCCGTGCGCGAGCACGACCTTAAGGTGGTGGCGTGCGACGAGCCGGCGCTCGTCAACGTCGACGCGCGCCTGATGGTGCAGCTGGTGGTCAATCTGGTGAACAACGCCATCACCTATACGCCCGCAGGCTCGCATATCATGATTTCGATTAGCGTCGACGATGGACGCGTGGCGTGCTCGGTGGCCGATGACGGCCCGGGCATTGCGCCCGAGGACCGCGAGCGGATCTTTGAGTCGTTCTATACCGCCAACCACGGTTTGGCCGACAGCCACCGCAGCGTGGGCTTGGGTCTTTCGCTCTGCCGCTCCATTGCGCTGGCGCATGGCGGTAGCATAGAGGTTGCCGCGGCGGACCCGCACGGCTCGGTCTTTACGATTGAGCTTCCCGTCGCCGATGTTTCGTTTGATAAGGAGTAGCGCCGTGCCGAACTCTGCCGTAAAACCGCTCATCTTGGTCGTTGAGGACGACCCCGCTGTCCGCAACCTTATCGTTGCCGCGCTCGAGGCGCACGGCTTGCGTCATATGGCCGTGGAGACCGCCCATGCCGCCATCGCCGCCGCCTCATCGCAGGCACCGAGCATTGTGCTGCTCGATCTGGGCCTGCCCGATATGGACGGCGTCAAGGTGGTGGAATCGGTGCGCGCATGGTCGGGTATGCCGATTATTGTGGTCTCGGCGCGCAGCGAGGATGCGGACAAGATTCGCGCGCTCGATGCCGGCGCCGACGACTACCTGACCAAGCCGTTTTCGGTCGAGGAGCTGCTCGCGCGCATTCGCACGACGCTCAGACGCCTTTCGTATGCGCAAACGGGCGGTGTTTCCTCTGAGGGCTCGTTCGATGCCGGTGAGCTGCATATCGATTTTGATGCCGGCATCGCCACGATGGATGGCGAGGAGCTGCATCTGACGCCGATTGAGTACAAATTGTTATGCCTGCTAGCGCACAACGCCGACAAGGTGCTGACGCACCAGTTTATCCTGCACGAGATTTGGGGCACGGCAACCAAGAGCGACCTGGCGAGCCTGCGTGTCTTTATGGGCACGCTGCGTAAGAAGATTGAGTCCGACCCCGCGCATCCGCGCTATATCCAAACGCACGTGGGTATCGGCTATCGCCTGGTCACCCAAGGGTAGGACGGCGTCCGCCATCCCACTATGAGTTGCGGTGAAATACGGTCTATATTTGCCTAATTCCAGGTAAAACAGTCCGTATTCCACCGCAACTTTGTTATTTGCCCTTGGGCTTGCTGGCGTAGAACTTCTTCTTTTTGGACTTGCCGGCAGGGGAGGGTTTGCCGGCAAAGTTTGATTTGCCGTTGCCGGCCTGCGTGGGCGCGGGCGCTGCTGCACGAGGCTTGCGCGCCTCGGGGTTGCGCAGCTCCTCGGTTCGCTCGGCAATCTCCTCGGCGCTAAAGCCGACCTCGGCCATGGCGTCCTCGATGGGCAGTCGGCGCACGATATAGCAGTGGTGCACCTTCTGGTTGCGCGCGAAGTCCTCGGGGATGGTCTGTGCCGTAATGTCCTCCAGCACGACGCCCGCGCGCGCGAGCTTGCGCGTTTCGGGGCGGAAGCCGCGCAGGTTGCAGCTAAAGATGGCATGTCCGCCCTGTGCAAGCAGGCGAGATACGCCGGCCAAAAGCTCAACATGGTCGCGCTGGACATCCCAGGTGCGGCGGCCCATCTTGGACGAGTTCGAGAACGTGGGCGGGTCGACAAAGATCAAGTCCCAGCGGTTGCGCGTCTGGCGCTGGTCGCGAATCCAGGCGAGCACGTCGTCGCGCACAAAATGATGCTGCGGACCAACAAAGCCGTTCTGGCGCATATTGCGCTCGGCCCAGTCCAGGTAGGTGTTGGAAAGGTCGACCGTCACGGTCTCCTCGACGCCGCCGTCTGCCGCATAGCAGGTGGCGGTGCCGGTGTAGGCGAACAGGTTGAGGAAGCGGCGCGCCTGCTTGGCGTGCTCGCGCACCAGGTTGCGGGTGACGCGGTGGTCCAGGAAGATGCCCACATCCAGGTAGTCGTCAAAGTTGACGGCAAAGGTGAGTCCGCCCTCTTCGATGAGCGGCAGACGACGGCGTGCGATATTGGCGCCCTCACCTGATCCGCCCTTGCCGGCGCCCTGCTTGCCGTACTGCGAGCCGCCGCGCGAACGCATGCGGGCCTTGGCGTGCACATGCTCGGCCGGAACATCTAGGATGCGCGGCGCGATGGCCAAGATGTCGAGCATGCGGGCCTGGGCTAGCGCGGGATCGATGGTCTTAGGCGCGGCGTACTCGGCGATGACGAGCCAGCGGCCCGGCGTCTGCGGGCAGCCCTCGTACAGGTCGATGGCGGCGGAGTAGTCGGGCAGGTCGGCATCGTAGACGCGGTAGCAGCTCACGCCCTCGCGCTTGGCCCACTTGCGGCGCAGACGGGCATTCTTGCGCAGGCGGTTGGCGAACTGCTCGGACTCCGGGATGAGCACGGGCAGCGGCTTGCCGTCGCCCAAGTCGAGCGTGGCGGCAGGTTCGGGCATGGAGGAAGCGGCGGCTTCGTCTTGAGCGTCTGCGGTCTGCTCCTCGGCAGCTGCGCTGGTCGCAGCTTCAAATGTCGCGGCGGCGTGGTCGAGCGAGGGCCAAACCTCAATAGCCGCCTCCTCGTTATTGGGCATGATGGCGATCGAGCGCTCGGGCTCGGCATGGAGCGCGCGGGCCATAAGACCATCGCGGGTGAGCGCGGCGACCGGCGCCGAAGCGAGCTCGGGCGCGCGGTGCAGCTCGCCGATGAGCGTCATAGCGTCGTGCATAAGCGACAGCGGTGTCTCGGTGGTGTCTGCGACTACGGCGGCTCCGGCGACGGCGCCAGCATGGTCCAGCACGGTGGCGGACTTGGCGGCGCAAAAGTCGACAAAACGCTTGTAACCAGCGCTCTTGACCATGCGCTCGGCGGTCTTGCGAGCGGCGGGGTCGATGTCTGCGGCCACGATGCGCGCCTGCCGCTCGCGCGCTGCCGCCTCGCGCTCGCGCGCCTCGGCAAGCAGCTGCTCCCACAGAGCGGCGTCGTGCAGCTGCCAGCCCTCAAAGCCCCAGCGCTCGCGTGCGGCGCCCGGGGCGCGGTCGGTCAGAATGTTCGCGGCCTCCAGCAGCAGGCCGCCGCCGGCGCACGAGGCATCGATCAGCGTGGGGAGGGCTTCGTTCTCGTAATCGTCGGCCGTCAGCTCGCGCTCGCATAGTGCGGTCCAGCCGACCTGCGCCAGCACCAGGGCGGCGTAGTCGGGGCGCAGCACGTGCGTGCCCTCGCCGGCGCGGGTCGCTGCGGGCGGCAGGCGTTTGAACAACGGGTCGCCCGAAAGGTCCAGGCTAATGCTCGCGCGACGCTGACGCAGCGAAAGCAGTAGGTGAACATCGGGGTCGGCGGCATCGACGTCGGCACGACGTCCCGTGGTCTCGGCCAGGCGGTCGCACAGCGCGTCTTTGGCGCGCAGGGCCGAGAAGCGCGTGTTGCGCAGCTGCTCGGTCACGCCGCGGGCGGTGATGGCGATGGTGGCGCCGGGGCGGACGATGCTCTCCCAGGCGATGTCGTAAACGCTATCGTACAGTTCATCGGCATCCTGCGCCTCAAAGCGCCCGAGTACCACGAACACACGGCTCGCCAGGCGCGACCACAGACAGGCGCGGTAGCCTTCTTCGAGCTCGCCCTCAAATGTAGCGCGGCCCTTCAGCCGGCGAACATGCGAAAGCCCGAGGCGTTTAAGCTCATCGGCGAGTGCGGACTCAAAGCCCTCGGGGCAGCTTGCGTAAAATTCCATGGGTGACCTCTCTGGTTGCGTCGCTCCATTATATGATGGATACTTCGTTTACTCTCGCCCCCGAAAGGAACCCATATGATTGATGCGTGCCCCGATTCCGCCGTGCTCTTTTTTGACGTGGACGGCACGCTGACGTCGTTCGATCCCGACAACATGACCGACAAGGACTTTTCGGCGGTTCACCCCTCGCAGGCGGTGATCGAGGCGTTTCATCGTCTGCGCGACGCAGGGCACAAGGCGTTTATCTGCACGGGTCGTCCCTTGTGGCTGATTGCCGATGGCCTGCGTGCTTTGGAGCCTGCGGGTGTCGTTGCCATGGCGGGCGCCACGCTCGAGGTCGAGGGTCGCGTGGTGCATGAGGACTGCTTTGACGAGGACGTTATCGAGGAGCTTGCGCGCCGTATGGCAGCGGCAGGGATTGAGGCCTTTTTCGAGACCAACGTGGCTACTTTTGCCCTGGAACCCGCGGGTGTTGAGCAGTCGTCTCTGATCGGCACTTCTGTGGTGCACAGCGCCGAGGAGATGCGCGTCGACGGCAGTCTGCGCGTGGGCAAGGTGTGCATCGTCGCGAGCTACCTGGCTCGCGTAGCCAACGATGACGGCTTTATCGATCGCGAGTTTGAGCTGTGCAACACCGGTGGTCAGAATCGCGAGCTGAGCCCCAAGGGCATCGACAAGGGCGTGGGCGTGGCGCGAGCGCTGGAATACCTGGGTCGCACCGGCAACGCGCGCACCTTTGGCTTCGGCGATTCGGGTAACGACCTGGGCATGCTCGCTGCGGTCGAGACGGCTGTCGCCATGGGCAACGCCATGCCCGAGGTCAAGGCGGTCGCCGACTACGTGACCGACGATGTCGCACACGACGGCACCGTCACAGCGATGCAGCATTTCGGCCTCATCTAATGAATCCCGCGTTCTGACGTTTGCTCAAACTGCGACTCTTTGCTTTTGCATGCTCAATCGATTTATCAATCCAAACACTGAGGTGTTTATACCGTTCGCCGAGAAGATAAAAAACCGCAGTTCACGCCTTGATAAACGTAGGTAAAGTGTTTAGCAGTTTATCGGCCGTATGCTAACGAAAGGAATCAGGCAGATGGCAATCAAGGTGTTCGCTGACGGTGCAAACCTCGAAGGCATGCTCGACATGTACGAGAACGGCAACGTTCAGGGTTTCACGACCAACCCGTCCCTTATGAAGAAGGGCGGCGTGACGGATTACCGCGCGTTTGCCAAGGAGGTCCTGGCCCACATCACCGATGTATCCGTGTCGTTTGAGGTCTTTGCCGACGACGTCGAGACCATGGAGGTCGAGGCGCGCGAGATCGCTACCTGGGCCGAGAACGTCTACGTCAAGATCCCGTGCGTGACCACCAAGGGCGAGTCCACCGCCGAGCTGGTGCGCAAGCTTTCGGCCGACGGCATCAAGGTCAACGTCACCACCATCTTTACGCCTACGCAGGTTGACGAGATGGTCGAGGCCGTTGACACCGAGACGCCGTCCATCATTTCGCTCTTTGCCGGCCGCATCGCCGATA
This sequence comes from uncultured Collinsella sp., assembly GCA_902493985.1. Taxonomy (GTDB): domain Bacteria; phylum Actinomycetota; class Coriobacteriia; order Coriobacteriales; family Coriobacteriaceae; genus Collinsella. The sequence continues at coordinate 14,258 of CABURR010000034.1, forward strand.
CCGGTGTCGATCCCATTCCGTTTATGACGGGGTCGGTCAAGAAGGCCGCCGCAAAGCCCAACTGCGAGGTCCTGTGGGCATCCACGCGCGAGCTCATCAACATTTACCAGGCCGAGGCCTGCGGTTGCCAGATCATCACGGTGCCCAACGGCATCCTGGCCAAGCGCAAGAACATCGGTCGCGACCCGTACGAGGTCTCGCTCGACACCGTGCGCGGCTTTGCCAAGGATATCGCCGCTTTGGGCTTCCACATTCTGCCGTAGCGCGAACACCGACTGTACCGTGGGCTGTTCGCCCCGGCCTTTCCTTTCCCTATCGCTCACGCGCTCCGCGAGGGTCGCGCTAGGCAAAGGAAAGGCCGGGGCTGCCGGCACGAGCTTGCCAGCAAGTTGGCGCTTGGCTTCCATATCCTGCCGTGGGCAAAGGTACCCTCGCCTGCGACGTGCAAAATTGAGAGTATTCAGCAAGGTAAAGGTCTTTATCAGTTAACCGAAGCATGGAACGGCCCCCGTTTTGGCTCTGACGACGCTAAAACGGGGGCTGTTTTTGCTTTTTCGCCTCTGAGGGGCATCCGGAACGGCGGAATTTGCAGAATACTCGCGATTTTGCACGTCGCTGCAGGGGGTACCCCTGCTTTGGCGGTTTACTTCCCCTGCACCATGGTGAGGGAGATCTTCTTGCGGTCGCGATCGACCTTTTCAACCCACACCTTGACCGTGCCACCGACGCGCACCACGTCGCTCGGGTGCTTGACAAAGCGGTTGGCCAGTTTGGAGATGTGCACGAGGCCGTCCTGGTGCACGCCCACGTCGACGAAGGCACCAAAGTCCACAACGTTGCGCACCGTGCCCTTGAGCTCCATGCCGGGCTCCAGGTCGTCGATGGAAAGCGCTGAGCGGCTAAAGACCACCTCGGGCGCGTCGTCGCGCGGGTCGCGACCGGGCTTCTTGAGCTCGTTGACAATGTCGATGAGCGTGAGGGTGCCGCAGTCCAGGTCGCTTGCCAGCGCCGAGATGCTGCCTAGGCGGCGCTCGATGTCGGGCACGCCGCCGCGGCTGAGCTCGCTTGATTTAACGCCGGCGCGCTCCAGGACGGCCGCGGCCACCTCGTAGCTCTCGGGGTGGACGCTTGTCGCGTCGAGCGGGTTCTTGCCGCCGCTGATGCGCAGGAAACCCGCGGCGTTGAGGTATGCCTTGGGTCCCAGCTTGGGGACCTTCTTGAGCTGGCGGCGATCGGTAAAGGCGCCGTTTTCCTCGCGGTAGGCCACGATGTTTTTGGCCACGCTCGGCGTGATGCCCGATACATATCCCAGCAGGCTCGCGCTTGCGGTGTTGACGTCGACGCCCACGCGGTTGACGACGTCCTCCACCACATGGCCCAACGTGCGCGAAAGCTCGGCCTGGTCAAGGTCGTGCTGGTACTGGCCAACGCCGATGGACTGGGGCGGGATCTTGACGAGCTCTGCCAGCGGGTCTTGCAGGCGGCGGCCCAGGCTCATGGCGCCACGCACGGTGACGTCCAAGTCGGGATACTCCTGGCTGGCGAGTTCGGAAGCCGAGTACACCGACGCGCCGGCTTCGTTAACGATGGTGTAGCGAAGGCTGGGCGCCTGCTCGGCAATGAACTCCGAGACGACTTCCTCGGTCTCGCGGCTGGCGGTGCCGTTGCCGATGACGATGGTGTTGACGCCGTCCTTCTTGACGAGGCGGGCGAGCTCGCGCTTGGTGCCGGCGACGTCGTGGCGCGGCTTGGTGGGATAGACCACGCCGTGGTCGAGCAGCTTGCCGGTCTCGTCCATGACGGCGATCTTGCAGCCGGTGCGATAACCCGGATCGAGCGCGAGCACGCGGGCGCCGCGCACGGGGCGCGCCGAGAGCAGGCCCTCGAGATTCTTGGCAAAGACGTTGATGGCCTCGGTCTGGGCGCGAACGGTGAGCTTGGCGCGGGCCTCGCGCTCCAGCGAGGGGGCCATGAGGCGCTTGTAACCGTCGGCGATGGCGGCGTCAAAGACGGGCGCGAAGACGCCCTGGCGTCGGGGCCAACGGCTGCCGAGGCATGCCGTGGCGGCAGCGCCGTCGACGTTCACGCGCACGCGGAGCTTGCCCTCGCGCTCACCGCGGTCGATAGCCAACACACGGTGGTTGGGTATACGGCGCAGCGGCTCGTCAAAGTTGTAGTAGGGCTCGTAGGGAGTCTTCTCCGTGGGATCGGTAGCCTCGACAATGATATCGGCGGTGTTTTGCGTAAAGGCGCGCAGGTCGGCGACGTTCTCGGGGTCTTCGGCCACCGTCTCGGCCACGATGTTCGCCGCGCCGGCGAGCGCCTTCTCGGGCGTGTTGAAGCCGGCGTCCTCGTTGACGTATGCCGCGGCGGTGTCGAGCGCGCTGCCCTTGGCCGAGGCCTGCATGATGACCATGTTGGCAAGTGGCTCCAGGCCTGCCTCGCGGGCCTTCTGTGCGCGGGTCATGCGCTTTTTGCGGTAGGGCTTGTAGAGGTCCTCAACACGTTGGATCTGCGTGGCTTCGCGAATCTGCTGCTCAAGCTCTGGCGTAAGTTTGCCCTGGGCGTCGATGAGCAGAATGACGTCCTCTTTGCGCTGCTCAAGATTGCGCAGGTAAGACAGGCGCTCGTCGAGTGCGCGCAGGGCGACGTCGTCCATGCCGCCCGTTGCTTCCTTGCGGTAGCGCGAGATAAAGGGGATGGTGTTGCCCTCGTCGATGAGCTTGACGGCCGCCTCGATGTTGGCGGCCTTAAGGTTGAGCTCGCGGGCAAGCTGGGCGATAAGATCCATGGGACTCCTTGCGTTTAAGGTGCGTTTGCAGCACAGGGCTACCAAGGATACCACCCGTCCCAAAAGACTGTTTTGGAGCCGCGCCACGAAAACGACCCGTCTACTACGTTTGAACCGCATGGGTCGACCGTACCTGGGTTTTCCGAAAATCGACAAGCCGGTTACCTGCGGTTTTTATTTCGCGAAATTCGGCATGGTTGAGGGTGGTCGGTTAAACGTAGTAGATAGGCCCATTTCGTGGCGAACGAACCAAGCTGAGGCACAAAATAGCCCCCGTCCCAGAAAAATCATTACCAATGTAGTCAAAAAGCCCCACGGGCAGGAGGCTGCTCGTGGGGCAAAGAAGAGGGGCTTGTTGGCGGCGGGCCAAGGCGCTCGGCGGGGACTTTGCTGCGGCCCGCTCTTAAGGCATTACAGCTCGACGAGCTGGCCGGTCTCGGCGGCCTCCTTGATGGCGTTAAGCAGCGTGAGCGTCTTGACGTTATCGGCGGGGGTCACGACGGGTTCGACCTCGCGGCGGACAACCTTCACAAAGTGCTTGAGCTGCATCTTGTGCGGCAGCGCCGGGTCCACGGCCGGAATCTCCATCTGCAGCGGCTTGTGCCAGTTAGAGGCGCCGTCGTAGGAGAACTGGTGCAGGCGGGGCAGCGAAAGGGCGCCCTTAGTGCCGCCGATAAAGTAGGCGTCGGCGTCGAAGGGGCGGTACTGCGGATCCTCGCGAGCGGTGGCCTCCCAGTTCCAGGGGCTGGCGGTGGCGTCGGAGATGGTCATGCTCGCAAGCGCGCCATCGGCAAAACGGACGTTGACCACGGCGGAGTCCTCGGTCTCAAAACCGCGGGCGGCGCTGGATTGCATGCCCTGGACGGCAACGGGCTCGCCCAACAGATAGCGGAGCAGGTCGACGTCGTGAACCAGGTTGACCAGGATCGGGCCGGCACCCTTCTTGCGGCGCCACTCGACATCGAAATACTCGTCATTCTTATAGATCATGTAGTGGAAGCTCGACACGGTGAGCTTGCCCAGCTCGCCAGACTCGATGATCTCCTTGGCCTTGTTGACGAAGGGGTTGTGGCGACGGTGCTGACCCACGAGCACGGGCACGCCGGCGGTTTCGGCCTCGGCGGCGAAGGCCTGGGCATCCTCCAGGTCGTTGGAGATCGGCTTTTCGACCAGCGGCACGATGTTGCGCTTCACAGCCTCGCGGGCAACGCCCAGGTGCAGGTCGTTGGGCGTGGCGATGATGACGGCCTCGGGCTTGACCTCGTCCATCATCTGAGCGGGATCGGTGTAAAACGGCACGCCGGCGGCCTCGGCCGTGGCGCGGGCGCCCTCAAAGGCGTCGGCGATGGCGATGAGCTCGGCCTCGGGCTCCTCGGTGACAAAGCGGATGTGGTTGCGGCCCATGGCGCCGGCGCCGATAACGGCAATGCGGACGGGGTTGAGCTCAGACATTTCGACTCCTTAATACTGGTGACCGGTGGGATGCGACAAAGGGGCTGTCCCTTCGTCGCATCGGTAAAACTAGGCGGACTTCTTCTTGCTGTCGGAGACCATCATGTAGACGGTGAGCACGACGGCGATGGCGGCGATCACAATAGCGCCGTAGAAGGACTGCTGGTAGGCGGCGCTGCCGGCCTCGGCGTGATACAGCACGGCGGTGATGGGCTGGCTGATCCAGGTGGAAGCGGCGTAGCCCAAAAACATGATGCCGTAGTTGACGCCGATGTTGCTGGTGCCGAAGGCGCCACCGGTGAGCGGCGGGTAGATGACGAGCAGGGCGCCAAAGCTAAAGCCGAGCAGGGCGAGTGCCACAAAGAACATGCTCTGCGTAAAGCTCATCGACATGATGACGAGCGCGACGATGGTGACGACAAGGCTGATGAGCAGCGACTTATAGGCGCCGAGCTTGTCGATGATCTGGCCAAAGGACAGACGGCCAACCAGGTTGGCGCAGGTGTTGACGGAGACCACCACGCCGCCGAGGGCGACGGCCGCGGCGCTCGTGGGGTCGGCGAAGAGCTGGACGGCGGCGATGGAGGCAACCTTGCCCACGAGCAGAGTGCCCGCGGTGGCGGCAAAGGCGAAGGTGACGATGAGGACCCAGAAGCGCGGGGTCTTGACCATCTCGCTCGGGGTGAGGTCGCCGAAGGTGCCGGCGTGCGCGCCGCCCTTGGGGGCCTCGAAGCCCTCGGGCAGCCAACCGGCCTCGGGGGCCTTCAGGAACAGGGCGGAGGCGGCAATCATCACAAAGAAGATGACGCCGAGCGCCTTAAGGGCGCCAAAGATGCCCAGACTCGGGATGAGCAGCGAGGCGAGCACCGGGGACAGCACGGCGGGACCGGCGGTCGAAGCGGCCAGGGTGATGCCGGAGGCGAGGCCCTTCTTGTCGATGAACCACTTTTGGCCGGTGGTGAGCGCCGGGTTGTAGCCCAGGCCGTTGCCGATGGCGGCGACGAGCGAGAACCACAGGTAGAACTGCCACGGCTCGGTGACGGTGCCGGACATGAACCAGCCCACGCCGTAGCACACGGCGGCGGCGATCACGACGTTGCGCGGGCCGATCTTATCGGAGATGCGGCCGGCGAAGATGCCCGTCACGGCCATGATGGTCTGGAAGACGGGAAAAGCCCAGGTAAGGGCGCTCGACCACTCGGGGTAGACGGCGAGCAGATTTTTGCTCACGACGGAATACAGCGCGATGGAGCTGATGAAGAACATGGTGACGCACGCGGCGGAAAGCACGACGGCGCGACCCTTGTTGGAGTTGCTGGAAGCCATTGGACTCTTTCTAATCGATACGGGGGAGGAGCGGTCGTATCCGCGGGTCTCCCTGTTAGGTTGGTTTACTGGTCAGTCGGCTTGGCGACGCCGGACTCGTCGGACCAAAGCTCGACACCCTTGTTCTTGAGGTAGTTGTCGGCATAGGCGCGACGGCCGCCGGGCTTGGCGGTGAGGTCGCCCATCATATTGGAGAAGCCGCCGTCGACCTTGATGGCGTCGCCGGTGGTAAAGTCCGAGCGCTTGGACGCCAGGAACATGACGGCGTTGGCAATATCGCCGACCTCGCCGATGCGGCGCGTGGCGATCAGGCGGCTGCGGCTCTTCTCGACCTCGGGGTCGGCGTAGAAGTTGGCCGACATGGGGGTCTTGACGAAGCAGGGCTCGACGCAGTTGGAGCGCACGCCGTAGGGGCCCCATTCGGCAGCCAGCATCTTGGACATCATGTTGACGCCCGCCTTGGTGGAGCTGTACACGCCCGAGAACGTCTCGGGGGAGTGGCTAGCGACGGTCGAGATGTGCACCAGGCGGCCCTGGCCGGCCTTGATCATCTCGCGACCAAAGCGCTGCGAGGTGATGAAGTAACCGGTGAGGTTGACGTTGAGCACCTGCTCCCAGTCGCTCAGCGGCAGGTCCTCCATGGCGGCGAAGCGCAGGATGCCGGCGGTGTTGACGAGGACGTCGACGCGGCCGAAGTCGGCGATGGTGGCGTCGACGGCGGCCTGAACCTCGGCCTCGTCGGTGGCGTTCATCTTGTAGCCCTCGGCGTGGATGCCAAACTCGGCGGCGAGGTCGGCGGCTGCGGCCTTGACCTTCTCCTCGTCCAGGTCGAGCAGGACGACGTTGGCGCCGTTGCGGGCGAACTCGCGGCAAATCTCGACGCCCATACCGCCGAGCGCGCCAGTCACGGCGCAGACATCGCCCTCGAGCTTAAGCCAATTGCTCATAGGAACTTCCCTTCTTGTGCCTCCCGGTGGGTCGCTCCCATTAATCGACCCACGTGGTTTTCGCTGGTTATCGTATGCTTTGCATTTGCGCAGGTGAATTGCATATTTGTTAGAATGGCGTTAACCGTAGGTTTACACCGTGCGATGCAGTTTTTCTCAATTGAGCGCGTGACCTGCCAAAACGACCCCCTTCGGTAGTTCATTGCCATGCGTCTGGAAACAGGAGATTGACGTGTACGATCGACGACTTGAGGCCATATCGGCCGCCGCGGAGCTGGGAAGCTTCTCGCGTGCGGCGGCAAAATTGCGCGTGTCGACCCCGGCACTCGTCAAGCAGGTGTCGGGCTTCGAGGCCGAGTTCGGCATCACACTGTTCGAGCGCTCGCACTCGGGTGTCAAGGTGACGCCGGCCGGCGCCCTGCTGGTGGACGACGCGCGCTCGATCATGCGGCAGTCCGAGGACGCGCTGCGCCGTGCCCGACGCGCGGCGGGCGATGGCGGTGCCGTGCGTCTGGGCGTGTCGATGATGTGTCCGGGGCGCCAAACGCTGTCGATGTGGTCGGACATTCACGATCTGGAACCGTCGCTGCGATTTGAGATCGTGCCGGTAAGCGACCTCTATGACGAGCGCGAATCCGTCATGCGCAGCCTTGGTCGCGAGGTGGATGTAGTGCAGTCGAGTTTTTCGACCCCACGCTGGGGTGATGCCTGCCAAAAGCTCCGCATCGTTAACGTGCCGTTTTATATCGACCTGCCGCGTACGAGCCCGCTGGCGCGCAAGACGCGCATCACGGTTGCCGACTTAGAGGGCATGCGCCTGCGCGTGCTCCGCCACGGCAACGACGCTATGGACAGCCTGCGTATCGATCTGTTGGCAGACGGCGGCGTGGACGTGATCGATGTGGACAGCTTCGACTTTGCGCTCTTTAACGAGGCGGAGGAAAAGGGCGACGCGGTGCTCACCTGCGGAGCGTGGTCGGGGGTGCACCCAGCCTTTGTGGGCGTGCCGTTCCTGTGCGGCCGCGAGGTGCCGGTCTTTCTGCACTACCCGCTCGAGCCCACCCTCCAAGTCCAAAAATTCGTCAACGCCATGGCCCAACTCCTCAACTAGCTCATTTGGGACGGGTTTAGCGGTCCTCGCGTTGCGGGTCGGCTGTCTCGGCTGCCTTTACGCGGTTCTTATCGACGTACATGTTTTTGTCGGCCTGAGAAAAGAGCTCACGCATCGTAGGCGGTTCATCAAAATCACTGGAAAGCGCATAGCCCACCGCATAGCTGATAGGCATGTCGGGATGAGTCTCGGAATACTCGTTCACGTTCGCGCGAACCCGAGCGAGACAGGACTCCACGGCAGCTCGATCGGTATCTCGCAGCACCGCGATAAACTCATCGCCGCCGTCGCGGCCCACAAAGCAGGTCTCCGACGCCACGCGCCCCAGCTGCTGGGCAAAAGAACGGATGTATTCGTCGCCCTTCTCGTGGCCGAAGCTGTTATTGACCGTATGCAGATTGTTAAGGTCGAAGACGCACACCGCAACGGGCGCCTCCGCGGAGACAGGCTGCTCCTGCCCCAAGACCTCCTCGCACTTGTTCTTGTTGGGCAGTCCTGTGGCTTCGTCGAGATAGACTTTGTTCTGCAGTTCGCGATTGAGCGCGGCAGTTCGCACCGCGCGAACAAGTTCGACCGCAAAGGTCGCCACCAAGCCCATGATGTCGATGATCACCAGGCCCTCGAGATAGTTGAGCGCCGACGCCTTCTCCTGAGAGTAGTCCTCTGCGAGTCGCGTAGCATCGTCGCAAATGCCAAAGAACTCCTCGCTCATGGAGATGATGTCGGTGTTCTCATAGCCGACTTCGCGCACGCGGCTGATCTCGGCGCAAAGCTCATCATAATAATTTGCAAGCTCGGTCATTTTTACCTGATACTCATCGTCGTCGAGACGGACGAGGTTGAGGTCGTCACTTCCGTAACGCAAACCGTTGATGTATGAATCCACGGCTTTGAGCAGGTCATCTTGAGGCTGGCCCGCATCCTCGAGCTTAACGATTCGCTGCGTGGTACCGCGCACCAGACCGGCGTAGTTGACCACACGCGCCGTGCCCTGGATATCGGAGACGAGCAGCATAACATTGATGAAGAAGAAGATGAGAACTGCCGTGAGCACCATCATGAGCAGGCGCACCGCCTGGCCGGCCTTCTTGGCGACAGAAGTATTCACAAGTTCACTCCCCTAAATGACAAAAGAACAGGTAGCACGCAGTGTGCTGAAATTCATGGGTGGTTAACTCTACCATATGGGCCAGCAGCCTCAAACTGCAGCAGACGCTCGTCCAAATTGGCGTGACGCTTGCCTTGTTGTTCTTGACCTGGCCGCGCTATCGGACATGCTTCTGGTCTTGGATCACCATGGGAAAGCTCATCCCGTTTTGTGCGTCTAGAGTGGGATGCGGTTTCCCAAAGGTGCCGTTAGGGGAAACCACATCCCGGTTTA
>CABURR010000035.1 GCA_902493985.1 uncultured Collinsella sp.
CTCATGTACACGGCAAACGTCGTGATGGCCCACGCGATCGACCTGTCGCAGGTGCTTATGCTCTACGGCCTGGTGTTTGCGATGTACTTTGTGCTCAACTTTGGTATCTCGCTGCTGGTGAGGGCATATCAACGCCGCATCGTAGCCGCATAGTCCTGCTTCCCCAAGCACGGCACCTTGCCCCTCAATCGTCGCTTGCGTACATTTAGTACGCGGCGCTCCTCTTTCGGGGCAATCTGCCGCACTTGGGAAACCAGGACGGTCGTAAGTGACAAAATGGGAATCAGGAATCGCCTATTTCTCATTTGCTAGAAAGGAATCGCGATGAGCGATCTGGAGAATAAGAAGAATCCTGTGGTCATTACCATCGCGCGCGACTTTGGCGCCGAGGGCCACGAGATTGGTCGCATGCTTGCCGACGAGTTGGGGATTCCGCTATACGATAACGAGCTGCTGGTGCGCGCGTCGCTGCGCGCGGGCGAGTCGCTCGATAAGATGGCCGCCTATGACGAGCGTCTGGCCGTGGAGAACATGGCGTTTCTGCCCGACCGCTACGATGCGCGTTCGTACTCGGATAAGTTGTTCCAAAAGATGAGCCAGGTGATTTTGGATCTGGGCGAGACCGAGAGCTGCATTATCGAGGGTCGTCTGTCCGATTATCTGCTGCGCAACAACCCCAACCACATTGCCGTGCTGGTGACAGCCCCCTTTGAGGACCGCGTCGAGATTGTGCGCAAAAAGCGTGGCCTTAACAAAAAGAAGGGCGCCAAGCTGGTCAAACAGCAGCAGAAGGCGCGCGAGGCATTTTACAAGCGCTACAGTGCCGGAAAGTGGAAGATGACGAGCGGTAAAGACATCGTCGTCAACCGCGCCAAGCTGGGCCGCGAAGGCTGCAAAGACGTTATCGCCGCAGCTTACCGCTACAAGGTGGCGCAGCTCGAAGGCTAACCGATCAAAACCACCACAAAGGGGACAGGCGCCTTTGTGGTGGTCGGGTGGCCTGTATAGAAAAAAGTCCCCGCCGGGCGTGTGCTCGACGGGGACTTTGCCGTTTGATGGCTAGCGCTGCAGGTGATTACTCGCCCAGCAGGCTCTTGGTGATGGAAGCGGCGGCCTTCTTGCCGGCGCCCATCGCCAGAATGACCGTAGCGGCACCGGTGACGATGTCGCCGCCGGCCCAGATGCGGGGATCGGTGGTCTGGCCGGTCTCCTCGTCGGCGACGATGTAGCCCCACTTGTTGAGCTCCATCTTGCCGCCGATCTTCTTTGCGAAGGGGTTGGCGTTGGTGCCGATAGCCGAGATCGCGACGTCGCAGGGGATCTCCTCGATGGCGCCCTCGATGGGCACCGGGCGACGACGGCCGGATTCGTCAGGCTCGCCGAGCTCCATCTTCTGGACCTTGACGGCGCACACGGAGCCGTCCTCGCCAGCGACAAACTCGAGCGGGGAGACGAGCGGCAGAACCTCGACGCCCTCGGCCTTAGCATGGTGCAGCTCGGCGCGACGGCAAGGCATCTCGTCCTCGGTACGACGGTAGGCGATGATGGCGTGCTCGGCGCCCAGACGCTTGGCGGTACGGACGGCGTCCATAGCCACGTTGCCGCCACCAAAGACGACGACGTTCTTGCCGTGCTTGGTGGGGGTGTCGTACTCGGGGAACTTGTTGGCCTTCATCAGGTTCACGCGGGTGAGGTACTCGTTAGCGAAGAAGACGTTGGGCAGGTTCTCGCCGGGGACGTTGAGGAACTTGGGCAGGCCAGCGCCGGTCGCCACGTAGATGGCGTCGAAGCCCTGCTCGAACAGCTCCTCGGCCGTGGCCATGTTGCCCACGACGGAGTTGTACTCAAACTTGACACCCATGTCCTCCAGGCCGTCAATCTCGCGCGTGACGACTGCCTTGGGCAGACGGAACTCGGGGATGCCGTAGACCAGCACGCCGCCGCCGGTGAAGAATGCCTCGAAGACGGTGACGTCAAAGCCGTTGCGGGCGAGTTCGCCGGCGCAGGTGATGCCGGACGGGCCGGAGCCGACGACGGCGACCTTCTTGCCGTTCTTGGGGGCCATCTTGGGCGTGGAGGCGAGCTCGGGGCGGTCACCCAGGAAGCGCTCGAGCTGGCCGATGGCCACGGGCTCGGACTTCTTACCACGGATGCACTTGCCCTCGCACTGGTTCTCCTGCGGGCAGACGCGGCCGCAGATGGCGGGAAGCATGGAGTCCTCGCGGATGGTATCGAGAGCGCCGCCGAAGTCCTTCGCGCGGATCTGCTCGATAAAGCGGGGGATGTTGATGTTGACGGGGCAGCCCTCAACACAGAACGGCTTCTTGCAGTTGAGGCAGCGCTCGGCCTCGGCCAGCGCCATCTCCTCGGTGAAGCCCTTGTCGACGGGGCGGAAGTCGCAGGCGCGCTCGGCAGCCGGCTCCTCGTTATCGGGGGTGCGGGGCGACTTCATATCGGCAACGAAACGACCGTTAACTAGTGGCATGCGCAGCTCTTTTCCTCATAGGCCTTGAGGGACTCGCCCTCTTCGGAACGGTAAGCGGCCTGGCGGGCACGAAGGTCATCCCAGTCGACCAGGGTGGCATCGAAGTCGGGGCCGTCGACGCAAGCGAACTTGGTCACGCCGCCCACCTCGACGCGGCAGCAGCCGCACATGCCGGTGCCGTCAACCATGATGGGGTTGAGGGACGCGGTGATGGGGGTGTCGTACTTCTGGGCGGTGAGGGTCGAGAACTTCATCATCGGAACGGGGCCGACGCAGAAGACCTGGCTCACGGCCTTGTCCTGCAGCAGGCGCTCCAGCGGAGCGGTGACAACGCCCTGTTCGCCGTAGGAGCCGTCGTCGGTGGTGATATGGATGTGGTCCTCGTCGAGGAGCTCGCGGAACTGGTCCTCCATGAGCAGGAGGTCCTTGGTGCGGGCGCCCATGATGGCGTGTACCTCGTGACCGGTCTCGACCAGGTGCTTGGCGACCGGGAAGGCAATTGCCAGGCCGACGCCGCCGCCAATGACGGCGCAGGGGCCCTCGGCCATCTCGGTGGGAACGCCCAGCGGACCCACGACGTCGCGCAGCGACTCGCCGGCCTCGTAGGTGGAAAGCATCTCGGTGGTCTTGCCGATCACCATGAAGATGAACTCGACCCAGCCCTCGTCACCGTTCCAGCCAGCTAGGGTAAACGGGACACGCTCGCCCGTCTCGTTGGCGCGAACCATGAGGAACTGTCCAGCGTGCGCATGCTTGGCGATTGCAGGCGCCTCGATGCGGAACTTGAACACCTTCTCCGAGAACTGCGTCTTCTCCAGGATCTTATACATAGAACCCCTCTCTTGTTAGGGCTGCCGAACCGTGCCTCCACGGAAATGGACGGTAGCCCGAGTAAAACCGTACGCGCACAGGCGTTGTGCAGACATACGGTGCAAATTATACCCTCATGGCAATGTCGCTTACGTGTATCTTTGGCAGGCGGGAAAAGTGACCTGCCAAAAAGGGACAGGTTTATTTTGGTCGGTTTTATCAGGCAAAACGGCAAAGGGGCCGGCCTCGCGCTTCGTTGAGGCCGGCCCCCTTTGGGGCGTTATGCATGTATGGTGGCAGCATGTTTATTGCGATGTATCGACTGCGGCGTTTCCGCAGATAAAAGCTGCCAAAATAAACCTGTCCCTAAATGGTAGGTTTTAGTGCTTCCCGTTGGCGGAAGCGGCGCCGTTTACGTGATCGCGGGCGTAGATTACGCCGTGGACGATGGCCAGACCGGCGGCATCTGCGGCGCGGGCGCAGGTGTCCTGGAAATCCTCGGCTTCGCGGGCGCGCAGCTGCTTGAGCACGTAGTCTGCCACGGCCATCTTGCCGGGAGGGTTGCCGATGCCGGTGCGGATACGGCTAAAGTCGCGGCTGCCCATCTTGTCGATGATGGAGCGCAGGCCGTTGTGACCGGCATGGCCTCCGCCCACTTTGACGCGCACGTCACCGGCGGGAATGTCGAGCTCGTCGTGGATCACGAGCAGCTCCTCGGCCTTGATCTTGTACTCTCGGCAGAGCTTGGAGATGGGACCGCCCGAGGTATTCATGTACGACTGTGGCTTGACCAGCACGATCTGGCGCTTGCCGTTCTCTTCCTCGGCATCGTTGATATTAATGAGCGCGACCTCGGCGCCTGCCTGGTTTTTCCAGTACGTGACGCCGGCCTGACGGGCCAGCTCGTCGATTGCCTTAAAGCCGGCGTTGTGGCGGGTCTCGGCATATTCCTCGCCAGGGTTGCCAAGCCCGGCAACCATGCGAATCTTAAGCGGCTGTGCAGCTGCCATGTTTGTCCTCCGTTACGTAAATAGTTCAATCAACGACAAAGGCTACCACGCCCGCCGAAGGCGAGGAAAGGTTGCAGCAAAGTCATTTCAGAAAACAGCTGCCCCGAGACAGCAGGAAGCCCCGGACACGCCGGGAGGGGTTATCAAAGCGAACATCCCGCAGCCGCAAAGCGGCGAGGACGTTCGCGTGATAACCCCGCAGGCGTGTCCGGGGCTTCCGGAGGGATGCGAGGGTCGAGCGACTACAGTGCGAAGTCGCCGCCGACGAGCGTGGAGACGGGCTCCTCGTGGTAAACGGCGGAGATGGCCTGAGCGAACTCCTCGGCGACCGAGATGGTCTTGATCTTGCCGCCGACCTCGACGGGAATGGCGTCGGTGACGACGCACTCGACGATCGGGGCGTCGTTCAGACGCTCGATAGCCGGACCGGAGAAGATGCCGTGGGTGGCGCAGACGTAGATGTCGCCAGCGCCCATAGCCTTGAGCTCCTTGACGTTGGCGCACAGGGTGCCAGCGGTGTCGATCATGTCGTCGTTGATGATGCAGGTCTTGCCCTTGATGTCACCGATGATGCCCATGACCTCGGCGGCGTTGTGGCGCGGACGGCCCTTGTGGGCGATGGCCAGGTCGCAGCCGAGCATGTCGGACAGCTTCTTGGCGGCCTTGGCACGACCCACGTCGGGGGAGACGACAACCAGGTTGTCGGTGTCGAAGTGCATGTCGTTGTAGTACTGGCCAAACAGCGGCAGTGCGGACAGGTGGTTGACCGGGATATCGAAGAAGCCCTGGATCTGACCCTGGTGCAGGTCGAGGGTGATGATGCGGTCGACGCCGGCGCGCTCGAGCAGGTTAGCGACGAGGCGGGCGGTGATGGGCTCGCGCGGGCCGGCCTTGCGGTCCTGGCGGGCATAGCCGTAGTGGGTGATAACGGCGGTGATGGAGCGGGCGGATGCGCGCTTGGCAGCGTCGGTGGCGATGAGCAGCTCCATGAGCATGTCGTTGACGTTGCCGCCGGCCACGGACTGAATCAGGAAGACGTCGGCGCCGCGGACGGTCTCGTCGTAGCGGGCGTAAATCTCACCGTTGGCGAACTGCTTTAGCGTAAGGCCCGAAAGCTCGACCCCAAGGTACTCAGCGATCTTCTGAGCGAGGGGACGGTTGGAGGAACCGGAATACACGCGGATGGACTTGCGCATATTCTCCGACTTCTCGGGATCATTAATCGGCATTACCCTTCTCCTTTATATATCGAATGCCATATAGATGCCTTTTTGCATTGTAACCGCGCGGCGGGGTTAATCGGGTCTTGATAACGTCTTTACCGTCAACGGACACGAACCGACCACTCATCCGGTCGCGCAGGTCAGCATAGAAAAAGGAGCCGTCCCCATGGGAACAGCTCCTTAGATGCTTGGTAAAACGTTATACCTCGTCGTCTTCGTGCAGACGGCGGCGATAATCGGCGGCCCAGCCCTCAATATTTACCTGACGGGCGCGGCCCAGTCCGAGCGCGTCTGCCGGGACCGGCTCGGTGATGACGGAGCCGGCGGCCACGAGTGCGCCGTCGCCAATCTGGGCGGGCGCGACCATCATGGTGTCGGAACCGATGAAGGCATCTTTGCCGATGACGGTCTTGTGCTTGTGGACGCCGTCGTAGTTGCAGGTGATGGAGCCCGCGCCCACGTTGACGCCGGAGCCCATGGTGGTGTCGCCGATGTAGGACAGGTGGGGCACCTTGGAGCCCTCGCCGATCGTGGACTTCTTGATCTCCACGTGCGTGCCGGCCTTGGATCCGTCGAGCATGTGGGTGCCCGGGCGCAGGTAGGCGCGCGGGCCGCAGTCGACGCCGTTCTCGATGACGGCCTCGATGGCGATGGTCTCATCGATGATGCAGCCGCTGCCGACGGTGGTGTCGGTGAGGCGGCTGTTGGGGCCGAGCTGGCACTCCTCGCCCACGGTGACGTGGCCGATCAGATGCGTCTGCGGCCACACGACGGTGTCGCGGCCGATGACGGCATCGGGGCCGATCCAGGCCTGCGTGGGGTCGATGAAGGTGACGCCCTCGGCCATCCAGTGCTCGTTGATGCGGTCGCGCGCGATAGCGGTGAGCTGCGCGAGCTGGATGCGGCTGTTGACGCCCAGGCCGTCGCGGTAGTCGTCACAGTGGAAGATGGAGACCGCCTGGCCGTGACCCTTGAGGATTTCGAGCATGTCGGGCAGGTAGTACTCGGACTGTGCGTTGTCGTTGCCGATCTCGTTGATGTGGGCGGCAAGCTGCGCGCCGTCGAAGGCGTAGCAGCCGGCGTTGCACTCCAGCAGTGTGGCGGCCTGCTCGGGCGTGCAGTCCTTCTGCTCGATGATGCGCTCGATCTGGCCGTCGGCGCCCAGCTTGATGCGGCCGTAGCCGAAGGGGTCGGGCGGGGTCATGGTCATGACGGTGCAGGCGAGCTCGCCGGTGGCGACGGTCTGCGCGAACTTGGCGACGGTGTCGGCGGTGATGAGCGGCAGGTCGCCGTTGAGCACGACGACGGGGCCTTGCGTGATGCCGCAGGCCTCGAGCGCGACCTTGACGGCATGGCCGGTGCCCAGGCGCTCGGTCTGCTCGACGCACTCGACCTTGGTGGCGCTGTTGGCGTAGGCGCCATCGATGAGGGCGCGCATCTCGTCGGCGTGGCTGCCGATGACGACCACGACGCGGCTGCAGCCGGCCTTGATGGTGGCGTCGACGATCCACTGAACCATGGGCTTACCCAGGATCTTGTGCGAAACCTTGCAGTGGTTCGACTTCATGCGGGTGCCCTCGCCGGCGGCGAGGATAATTGCGGTTGCGTCCATGTGATCTCCTGTTACGTTATAGAGACGTGTGTTTGGAAACGATACACGGCGCAATATGATACCGCAGGCATATGATGAGCGCGTAACGATTGATGCGCGACGGCCGATGTCGGTGCCGCCGGCGTGGTGTTTGCGCTGGTTGTGTATGGCGGCGGCGCTGCGGCGTTGACGTTTTGAGCGAGGGGATGGGGGTGCCCGTGGATATCATGCGAGAGGAATCGGGCAACGAACCCGTCGCGGCATTTTCGATGTCGCATCCGGCGGTGCCGGCGCTCTACATGGTGCTGACGTTGGGGCTCACCATGTTCTCGATGCAACCGGTGCTGATCGCGCTGTCGCTTGCGGGCGGGTTGGCGTATGGATTTGCGACGCGCGGTGTTGCGCGCACGTTGGGGGCGCTTCGCTGGCAGCTGCCGGTGATTTTGATCATCGCGGTGCTCAATCCGCTGTTTAGCGCCTCGGGCTCGACGGAGCTGTTTCGTATTGGCATGCGCGCGGTGTATCTGGAGAGCATGGTATACGGCCTGTGCATGGGCGGGCTGTTTGTGGCGAGCGTGCTGTGGTTTGAGGCCGCGGCGTCGATGCTCGAATACGACAAGGTGCTCGCACTGTTGGGCAACGCCGCGCCGGTGATCGCGCTCATGATCTCGATGTGCATGCGGCTTATCCCGCAGTTTTTGCGCCGCGGCCGCACGGTGCTGGCGGTGCAGGATGCGATTGATGTGCCGGGCCGCGTGCCGGCCGACCCCGTGCGCTCGCGCCTGCGGGCATCGAGTGTGTTGATGGGCTGGGGCATGGAAGATTCGCTGGAGCGCGCGGACGCGATGCGCTCGCGCGGGTGGGGTGCTGCGTCGCGCCGTACGACGTACGCGCGGTATCGACTGGGGCGCGGCGATGTTGCTGCGCTGGTTGGGCTTGCACTGTTTGGCGTGGTCACGGTGACAGTGTCGTGGACCGCGACGACGCAGTATTCGTTTTATCCGCAGCTCTCGGTGCCGGCGCCGTGGCCGGGCTATGTCGTGTACGCTGCCTGGATAGTGCTGCCTTGCGCGTTGCACGCGATTGATGAGAAGAGGTTTGGCTGATGGCTCGGTTTGATAGGAGCTCGGCGGCGGGTGTGGCATATGGCTCGGCCGCGCCGGCGATTGAGGTGCGGAGCCTGAGCTTTGCCTACCCCGATGCTGATGCTGCGGTGCTCGAGGGGCTCGACTGGTCTGTTCCCCAAGGCGCGTTTGCACTGCTTGTTGGCGGTACCGGTTCGGGCAAGTCGACGCTGCTGTCGCTGCTCAAGCCCGAGATCGCGCCTGCTGGTACGCGCTCCGGCGAGCTGCGCGTGCTGGGCGAGCCCGTCGCCGACATGGATGTGCGGGCATCGGCGGAGCGCGTGGGTTATGTGTTCCAGGATCCCGAGAACCAGATCGTGTGCGAAACCGTGTGGCACGAGATGGCATTTGGCCTGGAAAACTTGGGGCTAGCGCGTGATGAGATGCGCCGTCGCGTAGCTGAGACCAGCTATTTCTTTGGGCTGGAAGATTGGCTCCACCGCGACACCGATACGCTTTCGGGCGGACGCAAACAGCTGCTGTCGCTGGCGGCTGTGCTGGCATTACGCCCGCGCGTGCTGCTGCTCGACGAGCCCACGTCTCAGCTTGATCCGGTTGCGGAGAAGAATTTCCTGCACGCGCTGTTTCGTGTGAATCGCGAGCTGGGCTGCACGGTTGTTGTGGCGACGCATCAGCCGCGCCCAATGCTCGAATACGCGACGTGTGCGTACCGGATTGAGGACGGTCGCGTGCGCGAGGTGGCGGATATGGCTTCTTTGGGACGCCGAGAAGCGCTGTTGTCCGATGACATGTTGGGGTGGGGTGCCATCCGATGTGCAAATAAAGGAGTATTCAGCAGGCGTGAGGACAATTTGGGCTCTCTGGAGCCGCCCGGGGACGTATCGAGCGCGAAAAAAAGTTCGGAATTGGACAAATCGTCCGAATTTGCGGCGCAAACGTCGCTCGAGAACGGCTCGGAAGCCTTCCCGCGCACGGATGGAAGCAGAATACTCCAAAAAATGCACGCTGGGTCGGCTACCACCCTGGCAGGGAGCTGGTTTCGCTACGATCGCGCGGGCGGTTGGGTGCTGCGCGGGCTCGATGCGTCGTTTTCGGCTGGCGCGGTGCATGCGGTTGTGGGCGGTAACGGCTGCGGCAAGTCGACAATGCTTTCGGTGCTGGCGAAGACCGCCAAGCTGCAGCGCGGCCGCATGGTGCGCGGGGCGGCCTCGGCTGCGCTGCTGCCGCAGAACCCCAAGGCCCTGCTGGTTGCCGAGACGGTTCGCGATGAGCTGATGGAATGGGCTTCGACCTGCGGATATGACGAGAACTTGGCACGGGAGCGCGCGGCGAGCCTGGGGCTGTCGGGCCTGGATGGGCGCCACCCGTACGATCTTTCGGGCGGACAGCGCCAGCTGCTTGCGTTGGCAAAGCTGCTGCTGATCGGCCCCGAGCTGCTGCTGCTTGACGAACCCACGAAGGGCTTGGACCTGGAGAGCCGTCGCATCATCGCTCGCGCCCTGCGTGACCATGCGAGGGCTGGCGGTACCGTCATCATGGCTACGCACGATTTGGACTTTGTCGAGCAGGTAGCCGACGACGTCGCCATGATGTTTGACGGCGAGATTGCCTGCATGGAGCCCCCGGCCGATTTCTTTGCCGACAACGTGTTCTATAGAGCGTGATGGGATGACGGATTATCGCGCCGCGCGCCTACTCGCAAAACTGGAGATACCGCTGCTGCTGGCGGTTCCCGCAGTGATGGCTGCGGCGTTGCTGGCGGGTGTTGAGCAGGCGGCGTTGGCCATGCTGATTGTGGTGGCGCTGGTGCTTGCGTTGTTCTTTGCGGGTTACGAGGCATCTCGTCCGGGTTTGCGCCAGATTATGCCCACGCTGGTGCTGGCGGCGCTGGCGGCGGCGGGGCGCATCCTGTTTGGGCCCATTCCCGACTTTAAACCGGTGAGCGCTATCGCCATTATCGCGGGGGCGACGCTTGGCCGCCGTAATGGTTTTATGGTTGGCGCGCTGGCGGCGCTGACCAGCAATTTCTTTTTTGGACAGGGCATGTGGACGCCGTGGCAGATGTATGCCTGGGGTCTGGTTGGCTATGTTGGCGGCGCGCTGGCGCATGCGGGCGCGTTCGACCGTGCGGATGGAACCGTGCGCATGCCGGCGCTACTGACCTACGGTTTTGCTTCGGGTTTGCTATACGGCGTGGTAATCAACGCGTATGACATCATCGGTTTTGTTCAACCGCTCACGTGGGCGGGCGCCACGGCGCGTCTTGCCACCGCCGCACCGTTCGACATTACGCACGGCCTTGCGACCTGCGTGTTTTTGGCCGCCCTGTACAAGCCCTGGTGTCGCCGCATTAACCGTGTCGTCGTGAAATACGGGCTGTAGGGCATTTCGCGTTTCCTCACGAACTTGCGGTGGAATAGTTCTCGTTTTTGGCTATTTGCTGCCCAAACAGGAACTATTCCACCGCAGCTTATAGGGGGAGAGGGGTCACATGATCTGTTTTCCTCCGTCCCCCAGGAATTACTTGGGGCTAGAGCTCTAGCGTGAGGGTGACGGGGCAGTGGTCGCTGCCGAAGATGTCGCCGCGGATGCCGGTGTCGCGTACGTTGTCGGCGATTGCGTCGCTTACCAGGAAGTAGTCGATGCGCCAGCCTGCGTTGTTCTTGCGGGCATTAAAGCGGTAGCTCCACCAGCTGTAGACGCCCTCGACGTCGGGGTTTGCCGCGCGCCAGGTATCGGTAAACCCGGAGTTGAGCAGCTCGGTAAACTTGCCGCGTTCTTCGTCCGAAAAGCCGGCGTTGCCGCGGTTGGACTTGGGGTTCTTAAGGTCGATCTCCTCGTGCGCAACGTTAAAGTCGCCGCAGGTTACGACGGGTTTGCCGGTCTCGCGCTCGAGCGCGTTTAAAAAGCCGCGGTAGGCATCGTCCCAGGCCATGCGCACGTCGATGCGCGCGAGTTCGTTTTGCGCGTTGGGCGTGTAGACATCCACAAACCAGAACTTGTCGAACTCCAGCGCGCAGACGCGGCCCTCGGTTGCGGCTTGGGCGACGAGCTCGGCCGCCTCGCCCTCGCCGGCGTAGGGTAACAGCACGTCGGCGTGCAGCACGCGCAGCGGTTCCTGGCGGCTAAAGACCGCAGTGCCCGAATAGCCTTTACGCTCGGCGTAGCTCCAGGTTTGGCGATAGCCGGGCAGGTCAATATCAACCTGGCCTTCTTGCAGCTTGGTCTCTTGCAGCGCCAGGATATCGACGTCGAGTTCTTGCGCGATCTGGATAAAGCTCGGGTCCTTTTTGAGCACGGCGCGCAGGCCGTTGACGTTCCACGAGGCAAAGGTGTAAGTCTGAGGCATGGTGTCCTTTCGACGGGGTTGGCAGGCTTAAGATTAGCGCAACAGGGGCGGGGTGGGCTCCGCGCATGCTGACTTAAAGGTTGCATGCCGGGACGTCGCTCAACGCTGCCCGACTAGCAAGGACGGAGGACTCATATGACGCAGGCAATATCGGACCCTAGGCAGGCCTCCGCCGCGCTGGCGGATCTGTTTGACACTCACAAGCGCGTGGTCTTCTTTGGCGGCGCGGGTGTTTCCACGGCGAGCGGCATCCCCGATTTCCGCAGCGTGGACGGCCTGTATCACCAGCAGTTTGCCTACCCGCCCGAGACCATGCTCTCGCATAGCTTTTACGAGGCGCACCCGGCCGAGTTCTTCGACTTCTACCGCACCAAGATGATCGAGCTTGGCGCCAAGCCCAACCGCTGCCACACCAAGCTGGCCGAGCTGGAGCGCGCCGGCAAGCTAAATGCCGTGGTGACGCAAAACATTGACGGCTTGCATCAGATGGCAGGCTCGCAGCGTGTGTTCGAGCTGCACGGATCGGTCCATCGCAACATTTGCCAGTCGTGCGGCGCGGTCTATAGCGCCGAGTGGATTTGCTCGCGCGAGCACGAGGATGCCGCGGGCGTGCCTGCGTGCCCCGCGTGCGGCGGCCGCATCAAGCCCGATGTAGTGCTCTACGAAGAGCCGCTCGACGAGCATGTGTTGACCGGTGCCGTTGCCGCCATCGCCGCGGCCGATGCCCTCATTGTGGGCGGGACCTCGCTCGTGGTGTATCCGGCGGCAGGCCTTACGCGATACTTTACCGGCGATACGCTGGCCATATGCAACCTTGCTCCCACCGATCAGGATGCAAATGCCGACCTGCTGAT
This sequence comes from uncultured Collinsella sp., assembly GCA_902493985.1. Lineage (GTDB taxonomy): Bacteria > Actinomycetota > Coriobacteriia > Coriobacteriales > Coriobacteriaceae > Collinsella. The sequence continues at coordinate 12,408 of CABURR010000035.1, forward strand.
TTCTTGCGACATCGCGGCCGCGTTTGCGTTCTAGCCCGCGCGCGCGGATACAATAGAAAGACTGAGTGCAAAGCGACCCCGCCGCCAGCTCCCCAAGCTCGGCGGCGTGGGCATTTTAGGAGGATGTTCATGGCGAACGACAGCAAGACATGGCGGTGCGGAAAGTACGAGCTCAGCTTTGACCGTCCGCGCATCATGGGCGTCCTCAACGTGACGCCCGATTCGTTTAGCGATGGCGGGGAGCACTTCGACCCCGATGCCGCCATCGAGTACGGCCTGGCGATGCTCGACGCCGGCGCCGACATCATCGACGTGGGCGGCGAGTCCACGCGCCCTGGTTTTACCCCGGTCAACCCCGACGAGGAGGCTCGCCGCGTGCTGCCCGTGGTGCGCGCGCTGGCCAAGGAGGGCGCCATCGTCTCGATCGACACGCGTCATGTGGCGGTTGCCAAGGCGGCCGTGCGCTGCGGCGCCTCGATCGTCAACGACGTGACGGGCTTCACCGATCCCAAGATGGTCGAGTTTGTTAAGACGAGCACCTGCGGCGTCATCGTGATGCATGCCGGCGAGGTCGCCGCGCCCGCACGCACGCACGCAACGGTGCAGCTCGATACCTCGGCAGCGGCGTTTGTTGCCGAGAAGGCGCGCGAGGCGGCTGCCGAGGCCGCGCGTGAGGCCGAGAAGCCGGCCCGTCGCCGTCGCGGCAAGTTGCTGGGCGAGCCCAAGGTTGAGGCCAAGCTTCCGGGCGGTGTGGTACAGCCCTCACTGCCGTTTGGCGAGCCGGAGCCCACGTCCGAGCCTGCAACCGAGCTGGGGCAGGAGACGCCGGCCGCCGAGCAGGCTGCTGCCGCCGAGACCGTCGCGCCCGCGCCCGAGGCCGCGCCCGCAGCCACCGAGGTCGCATCGGAGTCCAATGACCACCTGGCAGCCATGATGCGCCGCAGCGCCCGCCGCGAGGAAGCCTACGTGCCCACCTCGCAGCTCCGCCGCTTCACCCTGCCCGATTCGGCGCCCATCATGCGCCGCGTTATGGGCTTTCTGTCCGACCAGGCCCGCACACTCATCCATGCCGGCGTGTCGCGCGACCGCATCTGCATCGATCCTGGCCCGGGCTTTGGTAAGTCGGCTAACGAGGATATCGTCATCCAGCGCGAGACTGCCAAGATGGCGTCACTGGGCTATCCGCTCATGTGCGCCGTGTCGCGCAAGCGCTTTGTGGGCGCTATCTCGGGCGTGACCGAGGCCGCCGCGCGCGATGCCGCCACGTTTGGCGTGTGCCTGGGCGCCATCCAGGCCGGTGCCAACATCGTGCGCGTGCACGACGCCGCGGGTTTTGCGCAGTTCCTGAACGGCTACTGGGCGGTTGCCAAGCCGCAGCCGCGCCGCGCGTTTGTGGCCGTGGGCTCCAACCTGGGGCATCGCTGCGACAACATCCGCGCCGCACGTGAGATGATCGCCGAGATTCCACTTACCTGCGTGTCTAACTCCTCCAAGATTTACGAGAGCGAGCCGGCCTACGAGACGCGCCAGGACGCGTTTGCCAACGCCGTCATCGAGATCAAGACCGAGCTGGCGCCGTTGGTGCTGCTCGACGAGCTCATGAAGATCGAGGCCGAGTTGGGGCGCGACCGCTCCAAAAAGGCCAAGGCCAACGGTCCGCGCACCATCGACCTGGACCTGCTGTGGATGGATGGCGAGACCCACGGCGGCAAAAAGCTGCGCCTGCCGCATCCTCTCATTGGCGAGCGCGACTTTGTGCTGGTGCCGCTCGAGGACTTGATGCACGACCCGGCGCGGTTCTTCCGCTACAACGGTGTCGAGGTCAAGGAGCCCGAGGACCGCGTGGGCCATATCGTTGGCGAATTGGGGCGTATGTAGATGATCGAGATGAATGCTGTTGCCGCCGGCACCGAGCTCGACGCGGCGCGTAACGCGGGCCGCGAGGGCGTGTCCGCGGGCTGGTGCGCGTGGAGCGCGGGCGATGCTTCGCTGACGTTTTCGCTGGTCGTGCGTCCGGATGTGAATATGCACGCCTTCCACGGCCTGCCGTTTGTGGCCGCGATGGGCATGATGGACGCGCTCGTGGGCACGGCTTCGACGCCGGGGTTGGGCCTTGCCGGTAAGGTGGGTATCCAGTGGCCGAGCGATATCGTGTGCGGTGCGCCTGCGTTTGAGACGTCGCTCGCGCGTGTTGCCGTGAACGGCGGTGCCGGTGCCGCGGGCATGTTCGGTGCCGTGACGGTGGATATTGAGCGTTCGGCGTTGAGCGAGTTTGGTGTGGACGTGGCTGACGAAGCGCTGGTCGAGGCGCTGGCCGCCGCCGTGCTGGCCCGCGTGGACGCCTGGGCGGTTGTTGCCAACACGCCGCAAGGCGCCGCAGGGCCGTTGGCCCCCGTGTTGGGCGAGTACTTCGATATGGTGCCGCTGCTCGGTCGCCAAGTTGCGGCGGTGTCGCCCAACGGCTTGCCGCTTGCGGTCGGTGTGTTTGCGGGCCTGGACATCTGGGGTCGCGCGACCATCAAGACCGATGCCGGCGAGCAGGAGTTTCCGCCTGAGGCCGTACGGATTCGCGGACTGTAACGCGAGGCGCCCGCGCTCAAAGATAACGATGACAACGAAGCCCTCCTCGGCAGTGCCGGGGAGGGTTTCGCCTATCTGGGGAATGGGTTGCCAGCGCCCTGTTCCGCAAAACTGAAAAATTTTCGTTTTTGAGGAATAGGATTAAGGCAGCTCGGCCTTTCGCGAGGTATATTCGCTACAGAGCCTATTCCTCAAAACTGAAAATTTTTCAGTTTTGAGGAATAGCGATAAAATACCGCGAGGAGGCCCCAATGAAACTCATCAATAGAACGTCATATATGGACACGTTGACGAGCCTTATTGGCGTGCCGGACATCAAGGTCATCACGGGCATTCGGCGTAGCGGTAAATCAAAATTGCTCGAGGCCCTCCGCGATTACGTGGAGGCAAATCTGTCCAATTCGAATGTCATCCATATCAACTACAACCTCGATGAGTTCGAGGGCCTGCTCGAATATCATGCCCTGCTCGCCTATGTAAAAGAGCATCGAGTGTCCGGCAAGCAAAACTTCCTGCTTATCGACGAGGTTCAGATGTGCGACGGTTTTGAGCGTGCGATCAACAGCCTTCACGCATCCGAGCGGTACGATATCTTCATCACCGGATCGAATGCCTTTTTGCTGTCGAGCGATCTGTCGACGCTCTTTACGGGGCGCACCTTCGAGATCGAGGTTTTCCCATTCTCGTTTGAGGAGTATCGTCTCTATGGCGACGAGGGCGAGGTCGACCGCGACTTCGATGAGTACGCGAGAACCGGCGGTATGTCTGGTTCTTACCCTTATCCACTGCAGGAGCAGCGCTATCAATATCTCTCCAACGTCTTTAAGACGCTCATTGTGAGAGATATCGTGCAGCGGCATAGCGTCAGGAACGAATCGGCACTGCTACGCATTGCCGATTACATGATGGACAACGTTTCCAACATTACGTCGGCGCGCAACATTACGGACGCATTAAATGCGGATGGGCTAAAGATTACGAACAAGACGGTCGGCACGTACATGGGGTACCTGTGCGATGCGTTTGCCTTCTATAAAGTTCGTCGATACGACATTCGCGGCAAGAAATACCTTAAGAGCGGTGAGAAGTATTACCTGGCGGATCATGCGTTTAAATATGCGCTTCTTGGTACACGTGATATGGATTGGGGACGCGTATACGAGAACATGGTGGCAATCGAGCTGCTGCGTCGCGGATACGAGGTATACGTCGGCGTGCTCTATAAAAAGGAAATAGACTTTGTAGCAATCAAGCGAAGCGAGAAACTCTACATTCAGGTGAGCGACGACATCAGCTCGGATAAGACATTTGAACGCGAGATTTCGCCACTGCTGAGCATTGGCGATGCGTATCCCAAGATGATTCTCGCCCGCACGCATCACGAGACCACGGATCGCGACGGAGTGCAAATCGTGGACCTGGCGAGGTGGCTGTGCGGCGAGGCCTAGCAGAAAGCCTATTCCTCAAAACTGAAAAATTATCGTTTTTGAGGAATAGGACCGATGCATTGCCTAGTTCGCCGCTCGCGCTCGTGCTTGACTTAAGCCCCTACTCTATCCCAGCTCCTGCATACGGCGGTAGATTTCGCAGATACCCTTGATGGTGAGCTGTCCGTCGACCACGTCGAAGGCATCGGTCGAATCGGCGACGATGCTGGCGAGACCGCCCGTGGCGATAACGGTGGCATCCTCGCGGCCCAGCTCGCGCTTCATGCGCGCGACCAGGCCCTCAGCCATGGCGGCGGCGCCCGTCACGGCGCCCACCTTGATGCACTCCTCGGTATCGCGGCCGATGACATGCTCGGGCGCCTCGAGCGGCACGCTGGCGAGTTTGGCGGCACGGGCGGCAAGCGCGTCCATGGAGATGCGGATGCCCGGCGCGATCGCTCCGCCAATGTAATAACCGTCCTCGTCGATGACGTCGATATTGGTTGCGGTGCCAAAGTCCACCACGATTGCCGGCGCGCCGTAGAAAGTTTCGGCTGCGACGGCGTTGGCGACGCGGTCGGCACCTACGGCCTGGGGGCGCGCCGCGCGCAGTTTGGTCACCGCGGCCGTCTGCGGTCCGATGACGATGGCGTTCGCGGCAATGCGGTCGGCCACGGCGTGCCACTCGCGCGAGAGCTGCGGCACCACGCCGGCAAAGGCGATCGCGTCGACCGCGTCGAGCGAAAGGCCGTACATCTTAAAGAAACCCATCAGGCGCACATGGATCTCGTCGGCGGTATAGGAGCGGTCGGTGGGCATGCGCCACGACTGCACCAGCTCGTCTCCGTCAAACAGGCCCATGGCAGTTTGCGTGTTTCCCATATCGATAGCGAGCAGCATGTCTACTCCCGGTGTCGGCGTAAAAGGACGCGCACCATTGTATACGTGCCGTCGACGGCGCTCGGCTGCGATTCGTTTACGGTGATAGGGGCTGAGGGGTTTTAAATATGAAGGAATTATGCTCTACGAGATTTTCCTTGCCGTTTACCGAACTCCCGCGTAATATTCTTTCTTGCGCACATGAGGCGCCCAGACATTGCGGGGTGGAGCAGTCTGGTAGCTCGCCGGGCTCATAACCCGGAGGTCGTAGGTTCAAATCCTGCCCCCGCGACCAAGAACTTGCAGCTCGTCGGCCTAGCCGGCGAGCTTTTTTGTTATTTCGGGACCGTGTTTTCGGTCCAATTCTCGGCCTCTCAAACAAAATCTCGATCTGTAACATCTAGACCCGATTTGGGCGGCTAGGTGTTACAGATCGAGATATACCGGTGGGTTGGGTCGTGTTTGTCTAAATCTGTAACACGAGGGACGGATTTTGCCGAGTTGTTGTTATAGATTGAGATTTTCTAGCAGGCGGGTTTGGTTTGTCTCGATCTGTAACAGTAAGACCCAGTTTTGCCGCGTAATCGTTACAGATTGAGACAAACCGACGGGCCGCCCCGCCCCATCCACCTGCCGCTACCTGCTGTCCGCCGATTTCCGTTGCGCTGTTGTATCCCCATGCCATATCCTCTAGACAACTACGCGGCATCATCGCCGCCGCGCCTACAAGAGAGGAATGTCCATGACCGCACCTGCATCCAAGCTGCTCCAGCCCATTACGGTTGGCCCCCTTGAGCTCAAGAACCGCATTATGTTTCCGCCGCTGACCACCGGCTACGAGGAGCGTGACGGCTCCATTGGCGAGCGCAGCCTGGCTTTTTACGAGCGCCTGGCCCGTGGCGGCGTGAGCTACATCGTCATCGGCGACGTCGCTCCCGTTATGACCGCAAGCCCCACGCCCAAGCTGGCGACCGACGCTCAGATCCCCACGTTTAAGGCCCTGGCCGATGCCGTCCACAAGCACGGCGCCAAGGTCGCGCTGCAGCTGTTCCACCCCGAGTACGATGTGCCCGGTGTCGGCCGCATGGTCATGGGATCCATGGCCGCCGCCAAGGCCGCGCAGGAGGCCAAGGCCGCCGGCGACGAGGAGACCTTTGCCGCCAAGATGGCCGAGTCCAACGAGATCCGCAATCAGGCCTACGCCAAGCTGCACCACGACATGCAGCACTTTGTGAACGAGGCGAGCGTAGAGCAGCTTACCCAGATCAAGGAGGCCATCGCTGCCTCGGCCGCTCTCGCGCAGCAGGCCGGGATCGATGCCATCGAGGTCCACGGCGACCGCCTGGTGGGTTCGCTGTGCTCGGCCATCCTCAACCAGCGCACCGACGAGTACGGTGGTTCGTTCGAGAACCGCGTTCGCTACGCGCTGGAGGTCGTCGCTGCCATTAAGGAAGCTGCGCCGCAGCTGATGGTGGAGTACAAGCTCCCCGTGATTATGGAGAACCCCGACGGCACGCCGCGCGGCAAGGGCGGCCTGCAGCCCGACGAGGCCTGCGAGTTTGCCAAGCTGCTTGAGGGCGCGGGCATCGACATGATCCAGGTCGCGCAGGCCAACCACACCGGCAACATGGGCGACACCATTCCGCCCATGGGCGCCATGCCCTACAACTGGACGCTGCCCGTGGCCGAGCGCGTCAAGGCCCTGGTCTCCGTGCCGGTGGCAACCGTCGGCCGTGTTGTCTCGGTCGAGGCCGGCGAGAAGATTCTGGAAGACGGCGCCGCCGACATCATCGCCTATGGCCGCTCGCTCATGTGCGACCCCGACATTGCGCTGAAGGCCGCCACGGGTGAGCCCATCCGCGAGTGCCTCAACTGCAACAAGGGCTGTGTCGACGCGATTCAAAACCGCAAGTACATTTCGTGCGTGCTCAACGCGGAGAACGGCGACGAGGCGACCATCGCCATTAAGCCGGGCGAGGGCGACAAGAAGATCGCCGTGGTGGGCGGCGGCATCGCCGGCCTGGAGGCCGCACGCGTGGCGGCCAAGCGCGGCTACGACGTGACCATCTACGAGGCGAGCGATCACTTGGGCGGCCAGATTGTGCTGGCGGCTGCGCCTCCGCGCAAGGACGAGATCATGCGCTCGGTCGAGTACTACGAGAAGATTCTGCCTGGCCTGGGCGTGAAGGTTGAGCTCAGCCATGCCGCTACCGCTGAGGACCTCAACGCCGCCGACGCTGCGATTGTGGCTGTGGGCGCGCACGACGTGGTCATCCCCGTTCCGGGTGCCGATTCGGACAAGGTCGTCTCGAGCTGGGACGTGCTGGCCGGCAAGGTGGAGCTTACGGGCCGCGTCGCCGTCATTGGCGGTGGCCTGGTGGGCACCGAGACTGCCGAGTACCTGCTGCAGCACGGCTGCGAGGTGGCGATCGTGGAGATGCTCGACAAGATTGCCGCGGGCGAGTCCGAGACCATTCTGCCGCTGATTATGAGCGACTTTGCCGAGCACAACGTGGAGCAGCACGTGAAGACCCGCCTGACCGCCATTACCGACGAGGGCGTGGAGGCTGTTCGCACCACCGAGGACGGCGTCGAGGAGCCGGTGAAGATCGCCTGCGATTACGTGGTGATGGCCGTGGGCTCCAAGGCCAACGCGTTTGACCTGGATGGCGTGACGGTGCCCGTGACCTACGTGGGAGACTGCTCGGGCGAGCACACCGCCGACATCGCGAGCGCCATTCGCACGGCATATCACGCGGCCAACGAGCTGTAGTTGAACATCGCGGCCAAGCGGGGCGGTGGCACGGATCCGTCTCGCCCGGCTGTGTCCCGTCGGGTGTCAACCGGTGCGGGGCCTGCAAGCGCAGCAGGTCCCGCCCTTTTTGTTTTGCTCCGGTGGATGGCAATGCGCGGTAATCATGAGGAGTGAGGACGTCTGCTGCCTTGCAGATCACTCAAAAATATTGGGGGAGGGGTTAATAACTATATCCTCTATACCAAAGGACATAAAGAGATGCCAATTTTGTTGACAAGCGAATGACGATTAGCTGCGAGTCAGCTACCAGCGTAAATAATCGATAAAGAAATGTCGTAATTTGGTGCCAAATGCCCAGATAACGCCGCGTCTATTTTAATTAACTGCTTTGAGCAAACAGTAAAATGCTACTATCTAACTTGCACGTAAGAAAGCAGATTAACGGCTAAGGCTAAGAAGTGGCAGGTATGTCGGAAGCAACTAGGACTCGCACGCATGCGCCCGAGGTTAGGCAGCGCGCCGTCGAGATCCTCCAAGAGGGGGTCGGTCATCGCGCTCTCGCCGCGGAGCTTGGCATTCCCCAGGCCACGGCTCGTCAGTGGGCCCGCGCGTATGCCGTGGGCGGTGCCGACGCCGTTCTCAATGCCGGTTCGCATCATCATACCTATTCGTACGACGTAAAGCTCGCTGTGGTTAAGGACCGTCTGGAAAACGGCTTGACGGTTCGCGAGGCCATGATCAAGCACAAGATTCCCAGCGAGTCTTCGGTCAAGGCTTGGTGCCGTCAGTACCGCGAGAGCGGTGAGTCCGCACTGGTCGATAAGCCGCGCGGCCGCAAGCCGCGCGTTAAAAAGGCGGAATAGCGAACGGGATGGTGCGCCCACGGGGGCGCATTTTTCTTGCCGCGCCAACTTTTTGGACCGGTGCGAGCCTGTCGGGACATCCTCCAAAGTGGCCAATAAACCGCGCGCAGTGGCCCGCGCGCCTGTCGCTGCGATAGGGGAGCGTCGCCTCTCTGCTCCAAAGCGGACGTGCCCTTGCCCCGTACGCCTAAAACTCCCCAGTTGACCGAAAACCCGCCGCCGCTACTCATCAATTGAGCTATAACGTTAAACAATTGCAGCGTTTTTGCATGGGGGAGTGATGGTATGACGCTACTGTATTTCCTTACCCTGTTTCCGCTGGTACCGGCGCTGGGCATGCTGCTCGCGCGCGGTGACCGCGCCCGCGATGCGGTGGGACTCATAGGCTCCGGCATTATCATGGCGGTGACAGTTGTAGTCGCCGTCATGTTTTTTTGCACGGGTCCGCAGAGCTTTGAGATTGCCCCCGGTACCTCGCATGCGCTCTCGATCATCAGCTCCGTCATCGACGTAATTCTGTGCGCCGTCATCCTGTACAACGCGCACAAATATAAGAGCGTGCTTACCACGGTGCTCGGCATAGTCCAGCTGGTGGGCTCGCTCGTCTTTGCGGCCATGACGCTGCCTGCGGCCGAAGCCGTCACGGCGACGCCGCTCTACCTAGACTACATGAGCGTGATCATGGTCCTCGCCGTCGGCATCGTCGGCAGCCTTATCTGTATCTACGCTTTGGGCTACATGAAGGACTTCCAGGCCCATGATGAGCACGAGGCCGCGCTGCGCGGGCAGACCGCGCCCGACCGTCGTCCGCAGTTCCTGGCGCTTATGTTCCTGTTCCTCTCGGCCATGTTCGTCATCGTGACGAGCGACAACCTTGAGTGGCTGTTCTGCGGCTGGGAAATCACCACCGTGTGCTCGTTCCTTATGATTGGCTATACGCGCACGCCCGAGGCCATCAAGAACGCCTTTAACCAGATCATCCTCAACATGCTGGGCGGCATCGCGTTTTTGGCCGGACTCATGTACCTGCACGTTAACGGCATGCCGCTGACCATCTCGGGCATGATTGAGCTTTCCGGCGCCGGAACCGCGCAGTCCGCGCTGCTGGTGATGCCGGTCATCCTGTTGTCGCTCGCCGCGCTCACCAAGGCCGCACAGATGCCGTTCCACACTTGGCTGTTGGGTGCCATGGTTGCCCCCACGCCCACGAGCGCCCTGCTGCACTCGTCCACCATGGTCAAGGCCGGCGTGTTCCTGATGGTCAAGCTGAGCCCGCTCTATGCCATCTATCCCGTGACCGGCTTTATGGTCACGAGCGTGGGCGCCATCACGTTTTTGCTCGCTGCCCTTATGGCCATCTCGCAGAGCAATGCCAAGCGCGTGCTCGCGTACTCCACCATTTCCAACTTGGGCCTCATCAGTGCTTGCTTGGGTGTCGGCGCGCCCGAGGCCGTATGGGCGGCCATCTTCCTGATCCTGTTCCACACGGTGGCAAAGTCGCTGCTGTTCCTGTGCGTGGGCACGGCCGAGCATCATATCGGCAGCCGCAATATCGAGGACATGGACGGTATGTTCAGCCGCATGCCGCACCTGACGCGCCTGATGATGCTGGGCATCATGGGCATGTTTGTGGCGCCGTTTGGCATGCTCGTGTCCAAGTGGGGCGCTCTGGTGGCGTTCGCGCAGACCGGCAACGTGCTCATGATCATGGTGCTTGCCTTTGGCTCGGCCGCGACGTTTTTCTTCTGGGGCAAGTGGCTTGCCAAGCTTTCGGGCGTCGACCCCACGGCTCAAAACGTTGAGGTCAATGTCCATAAGACCGAATGGATGGCCCTCAACACCATCGCCGCGCTGCTGATTCTGTGCTGCGTGGCGTTCCCGGTTATCTCGAGCGGTCTGGTGTCGCCTTACTTGGCCATGGTGTTTGGCCGCGTGCCGTACGTTATTGGCAAGGACGCCATGTACCTGATGGTGGTTATCGTGGCGTTTATCGCCGTGGTGCTGCTGACGTCGTTCCGCGTGAGCAACAAACCGCATGTAAACGTATATCTTTCGGGTGTGGGAACCGACAATTACCGCCATTTCCGTGGCTCGATGGGACACGAGGTGAAGGCCGAAAAGCGCAATTGGTACTCGGAGGACGCCCTTGGCGAGAAGCGTATTGGCCCCGCGGGTAGCGTCGTGTGCTGCAGCATTATCTTGTTTGCGCTGCTGTGTTGCGCGTGGATTGGGCCCGAG
>CABURR010000036.1 GCA_902493985.1 uncultured Collinsella sp.
AGCACCTTGGCGCCCGTGCCCACCGTGACATTGTTGCCCAGGGTGGGGTGACGCTTGCCGGTCTCGTTGCCGGTGCCGCCGAGCGTGACGCCCTGGTAGAGCACACAGTTGTCGCCCACGATGGTAGTCTCGCCAATAACGACGCCCATGGCGTGGTCGATAAAGAAGTGCTTGCCGATCTGCGCGGCGGGATGAATCTCGACGCCGGTGATGTGGCGGGTTAACTGCGAGAGCACACGGGCAAGCGATCGATGACCGTGTTCCCACAGCCAGTGCTCGGGCACATGATTCCACTTGGCGTGCAGGCCGGGGTAGGACAGGAAGATGACTAGGCCATTTTGCGCGGCAGGGTCCTGCGCCTGGACGGTCTTGATGTCCTCGCGAATGGTGTTGATAAAGCTCACCGGCCGCCCTCCCTTAGCGCCGTGACAATGCGATTCAATAAAGTATAGCGATTCGCTAGGGATTAGGAAGGGTAATCTTGGCGGCTTTGCGCGACAGGTGTCAGTTATGCAAACTTGCTGGTAATGAAGTAAGACTTTTGAGGGGTTTGGCCCGTGCTCGCGCCGCAACCGTATACTGGTCAACTTGGACGTGTCCGCGCCCACAACTGAGAGGTTTTACTTCATGGGTTTCATCAATTTTATCGCCGAGCTGCTTAAGGATCCGCGCACTGCGATTGCCAGCTGGATCGCCGCCGGCCCGCTCATGGCCTACGGCTGCGTGTTCCTGATCATCTTTATCGAGACGGGCGTGGTGTTCTTCCCGTTCCTTCCCGGCGACTCGCTGCTGTTTGCCTCGGGCTTCTTTGCCCATAACGGCGGCTTTAACATCGTGGCGCTTCTGGCCACCGCATGGGCCGCAGCCATCCTGGGCGATCAGTGCAACTTTATGATCGGCCACTTCTTTGGCCGCAAGATCATCGCCTCGGGCAAGGTAAAGGCCATGACGCCCGAGCGCATCAAAAAGTCCGAGGATTTCCTGGATAAGTGGGGCCATCTGGCCATCTTCCTCGGTCGCTTCTTCCCGTTCATCCGCACCTTTGTGCCTTTTATCGCTGGCATGGGCGGCATGCATTGGCGCAACTTTGTCGTCTTTAACGTGTTGGGTGGCATTACCTGGTCGACGGTCTTTACGCTGCTGGGTTACTTCTTTGGTGGCATTCCGTTTGTGCAGGAGCACTTTGAGCTGCTGATCGTGGGCATTGTCGCCGTGTCGATCATCCCGACCGTGGTCGGTCTGGTTAAGGCTAAGCTCGGTAAAAAGAACGCCTAGTCCGAGCTTGTTTTCGGACGTTAATTCCAAGGCCCGTCATCGGATTCGATGGCGGGCCTTTTGTGTTGAAGGCAAATGAAAATACTTTACTTAGTTAAAGAAAATCGTTTTATCTAAGGCGTACGGGGAGTACAATCACCTGCATGCGAATCGACGCGCCATCGGCTTTGATGCTGCCCGCGTGTCCTGCCCGGCTCTACGCTCCGGGTATGCGACGTTGCGACGCGGCCGGCTTCGGTCCTTGCGTGCGGGTTCGCGAGTATGCAACCGTGTATGTAAGGAGCGACATATGACTGTCGAGAAGAAGGATATCGATTGGGGTAGCCTCGGCTTTAGCTACATGAAGACCGATTACAGCTACGAGGCCCATTGGAAGGACGGCGAGTGGGACGAGGGCGGCCTGACCACCGACCACACCATGCACGTCTCCGAGTGCGGCGGCATCTTCCACTACTGCCAGGAGGTCTTTGAGGGCCTGAAAGCCTACACCGCCGAGGATGGCAGCATCGTCTGCTTCCGTCCCGATATGAACGCCGAGCGTATGTACAACTCCGCCCAGCGTCTGGAGATGCCCCCGTTCCCCAAGGACAAGTTTGTCGAGGCCGTCAAGCAGGTTGTCTCTGCCAACGCCGCATGGGTTCCGCCCTTCGGTTCTGGTGCAACCCTGTATGTGCGTCCGTTTATGATCGGCTCCGGTGACGTGATTGGCGTGGCTCCCGCTCCTGAGTACACGTTCCGTATTCTCGTGACCCCGGTCGGTCCGTACTTTAAGGGTGGCCTCAAGCCTGTCAAGCTGCGCGTTTCCGAGTACGACCGCGCCGCACCGCACGGCACTGGCAACATCAAGGCCGGCCTCAACTACGCCATGTCCCTGAAGCCCACGATGGAGGCTCACCGCGAGGGCTATGCCGAGAACCTGTATCTCGACTCCGAGTCCCGCACCTATGTCGAGGAGACCGGTGGCGCCAACGTCCTGTTCGTGAAGGAGGACGGCACCCTCGTCGTTCCCCAGTCGCACACCGACTCCATCCTGCCCTCCATCACCCGTCGTTCGCTCGTTCAGGTTGCTCAGGACCTGGGCATGACCGTTGACCAGCGTCCCGTCGAGTGGGCTGAGGTCAAGGCCGGTACCTTTGTCGAGTGCGGCCTGTGCGGCACTGCTGCCGTCATCTCCCCGGTGGGCGAGATCGACAACAAGGTCTACGGTGCCGATGAGACCGTGACCTTCCCGGCTGGCTACACCGAGATCGGCCCTGTGATGAAGAAGCTCCGCGAGACCCTGACGGGCATCCAGTCTGGTGCTATCGAGGATAAGCACGACTGGGTTTACACCGTCGCGTAATTTGTCTTACCCGTCCGGGCGGAGAGCAAGTTCCCTCCCGGCGCGTCCTCGGACATGCAAGAAGCCCTCGCTGCGCACTTCGTGCGGCGAGGGCTTCTTGCGTCCTGCGGAGTGCGCCTTGAGGGGGGGCCTTCGCGACAAAGGAAACCGCCCCGCCGAAATATGCATTCGATGGGGCGGTTTATGCATATACCCGATCAAGGATACGCTGCGGATCTGTTAGAACTTGACGGCCGGTGCCTGGCGGGCTGCTTCGGCGGCCTCGAAGCCCTGACGCTCCTTAAACTGAAAGATGCCGGCAAAGATGACGGCCGGGAAGGTCTGGATGGCGTTGTTGTAGCTGAGCACGCAGTCGTTGTAGCTCTGGCGCGCGTAGCTCACCTTGTTCTCGGTGTCTTCGAGCGTGGCTTGGAGCTGCGTAAAGTTGGTGTTCGCCTTAAGATCGGGGTAAGCCTCGGCCACGGCGAAGAGCTGGCGCAGGGCGCCGGTCAGCACGTTGTCGGCTTCCATCTTGGCTTCGGGCGTGGTGGCGCTCACGGCGGCGTTGCGCGCGTTGACAACGGCGGCAAGCGTGTCCTGCTCGTGTTTGGTGTAGCCCTTGACGGTCTCGACCAGGTTAGGGATCAGGTCGTTGCGGCGCTGCAGCTGCGTGTCGATGTTTTGCCAGGCGTTATCAATGCGATTGCGCTTGGTGACCATGTTGTTGTAGATGCCGGCGATGGCGCAGACAATCACAACGACAACAACGATACCGATGATGACGGGAATCATGGTGTCTCCGTTTCGAATGGCCGCGGCGTCTTCCGCCGGCTGCCGTTGGTGTAACGCTACTAGTATACCCGCAACCTTTGGCGATACCGAACTTTCCGGTAAGCGTTATGTTTCCACCAAGGTGAGGCCATTCGCCAGGGGGCGGGCGATACAGGTGTAAGATATGCGACAGATTGGTGAGTGCTGTCTTTTCCTTGAGGAGGGCGATGCGTATGGACCTTCGCATCAAAAAAACCTATCGGGCCCTGTTCGAGGCCTTTACCGAGCTGCTCGAAGAGCATCGGTTTGAGGACGTGACGGTTGCCATGCTGTGCGACCGCGCTATGATTCGTCGGACGACGTTCTACAAGCACTTCCGCGACAAAAACGATTACTTTGCCTTCTATATCGATGAACTTATGTCGGGCCTGCCGCAAAAGCGGGCCGATGCAGATGGCGCGGAGGGCGCCGAGGACGTGCGAGCGCTTCGCCACGAAGTGTTCGCCGATGCCATGGATCTGATTCTGGCGCATGAGCAGCTCATGGATAACATTTTGGCGAGCAGTATGTCGGGTATGCTGACCAGCATGATTTGCGACCGCATCGCGCGCTCCATACGCGGGCGCGTGATGAGCGCGCTTGACGAGGACGCGCTCGCGCCCGTATCGCTCGAGACGACGTCTGAGTTTGTCGCCGGCGGCATTATTCGGCTCTTTACCATGTGGTGGAAATCGGGCCACGTATTAGAGCGCCGATCCGAAATCGCCGACGTGGTCGACGCGCTATTCGAGCGGACCATGACGCCGGTGAGTCACTAAGAGTGGCGGAGAGAGGGGGATTCGAACCCCCGGAACGCTCTCGCGCTCAACGGTTTTCAAGACCGCCGCATTCAACCGCTCTGCCATCTCTCCGTGAGTCGTAATGATAGCATCGTTTTGGATTTGCAACAGGGGAGGCGAACGATGACGGGCACCGGAATCGATGAGAAGTTCATGCGCGAGGCGCTGGCGGAGGCGCGAGCTGCCGCGGCGGTGGGCGAGGTGCCGATCGGTGCCGTAGTGGTGCGTGCGGGAGAGATCGTCGCGCGGGCGCATAATCGCCGCGAGCTCGACCAAGACCCTTCGGCGCATGCCGAGTTTGCGGCCCTATGCGCCGCCGCTCAGTCGCTTGGACGCTGGCGCCTTTTCGATTGTGCGGTCTACGTGACGCTCGAGCCCTGCTGCATGTGCGCGGGGCTTATGGTTAACGCGCGCGTGGGGCGCTGCGTGTACGGCGCGGCCGATGCTAAGGCGGGCGCTCTGGGGTCGCTATACGACCTCAATGCCGATTCGCGCCTGAATCATCGGTTTAATGTGACGGCTGGCGTGCTGGCAGACGAGTGCCGCGCGGTGCTGAGTGGTTATTTTGCCGGTTTGCGCGGTGTCGACGGCATCGGCTGCGGTCTGAACCTTGAGGCGCACGCCGCTCATGCCGAGGCGCTCGCGGGTGTTGGGGATTTTGCCGACGAGACGGTCGACTTTGGTTCCGTGCAGCGGCGGCCCCGCCGTGTGCTGCTGGCGATCGACTCCTTTAAAGGCAGCGTGTCGAGCTCGCAGGCAGAGTCGGCAGTTGCCGGGGGCGTGCGCCGCGTGTGGCCCGATGCCCAGGTAAGCGCGCTGCCGCTGGCGGATGGCGGCGAGGGAACGCTCGATGCCGTTGCCGCGTGCGGCGGTGAGATTGTAACCTGCGAGGTGGCAGGTCCCTTGGGCAAGCGCGTGGCTGCCCGGATGCTGGTGGACGGCGAGCATGAGTCGGCTGTCATTGAGATGGCCGAAGCCGCGGGCATCGGGTACTCGCCTTGCACGGAGTCGGCGGCGTTGGCGGCCACAACCTATGGCGTGGGCGAGCTCATGCTTCGCGCGGTTCGCACGGGCGCAAAGACACTCTATATTGGTCTGGGCGGCAGTGCCACCAACGACGGTGGCGCCGGTATGCTGCAGGCGCTGGGCGCCCGCCTGGTCGATGAGTGTGGCTGCAATATCGCTCCCGGTCTTGCGGGCCTTGAGCAGGTGGCGAGCGTTGATTTGGCGCCAGCGCTGCAGGCTTTGGATGACGCTCGTATCGTTGTGCTTTCGGATGTCGAGAATCCGCTCGTGGGGCGTCGCGGGGCACTGGCGGTGTTTGGCGGGCAAAAGGGCCTGCCGACAGATGATATCGAAGCGCTGGGCAGGTACGATGGCTGGATGGTCGGTTACGGTCGCCTGCTCGATACGGCGATTGCCGAGGCACGGGCTCAGGGGTTACTGCGCGTGCCCGAGGGCGCGCGGACGTTTGGCTCGGTGCTCGGCGTGCCCGGCGCCGGTGCCGCTGGCGGTCTGGGCGCCGCGCTGCTGGCGCTCGGTGCGGAGCTACGCTCGGGCGTGGAGACGGTACTTGATCTGATTGGGTTTGACGGGCACGTGCGCGATGTCGACCTGGTCATAACGGGCGAGGGCAATATGGACGAGCAATCCGCTGCCGGCAAGGCGCCGGTGGGCGTGGCCCGCCGTGCCAAGCGCTATGGCAAGCCGGTTGTTGCCGTCGTGGGCGGTCGTGCCGACAACCTGGACGCGGTGTACGAGCGGGGCATCGACCTGGTTTTGCCGGTCTGCCGCAAGCCCATGGGCCTTGAGCTGGCGCTCGATCCCCAAGAAGCCACAACCAACCTCATCTGCGCCGGTGAAGCAGCCGCTCGAGCCTATGACCTCGCTCGCCCCTAAAACCAATCCCCTCGATAAGTTGCGGTGAAATAGTTCCTGTTTGGCGGCTCAGACAGCAAAAACAGGAACTATTCCACCGCAACTTCGAGAATGGCTATCCGAGGCTGGCCGCCTTGTGCCTTGGGTCGGACCGTCCGCCACGAAATGCGGCCATCTACTACGTTTAACCGAGTACCCTCGATCATCCCGAATTTTGCGAAATTAAAACCGCAGGTAGAAAGCTGGCCGATTTTCGAAAAAGCCGGCTATGGTTGACCCCTGCGGCCTAAACGTAGTAGATAGGCCCTTTTCGTGGCACGGCGTCAGACCAGTCTAATTTGGATGGGGCTTATTTGATTGCCTGTCAATCTGATTGCCCAAATAGCCAAAATAGTCCCGTCCTAAATTAGCTGCCTTGCCGTGGAGGGCGGGAGCGGGTAATATATATCGAGCGCTTAGCGCGTTCGATGGGTTCGGATGACGACATGTTCCGAATCTGGTCAGGTCCGGAAGGAAGCAGCCATAAGGAGCCTCTGTCGGGCATCCGAATCCATCGAGCGCACGGGCTTTCTTTTTGCGCGGTTTTACCAAACCGCGCAATGCTCGACGCTGCGCGCCATCCAAAGCGGCAATTTTTCATTCAAAAGGCAAGGCATGACCAGAAGGTCTATGCCTTGCCTTTTTCATGCCAACTTGTTCGCTCCGGGTAGCGCTCGCTGACCGCGCCTAAACATAGGCGGTTTTTACCGCCATTCAAGATTCTTCTGTAACGAGTTGCTTACGCATCTCCAGGGTTCTCCGTACTATCATGAATCAGATTGAAGAGAGATGATGATAGGGAGCGCCTTTTTATGATTGAGCTGCTCAGGCGTTTTGGTGGTAAGTATCGCCGGTATATGGTGATTGGCCCTGCGTGCAAGCTGATCGAAGTGATCTTCGACCTGCTTACGCCGCTGGTGATTGCCCAGATGATCGATAAAGGTATCGGTGCGCACGACGTGAGTGCCGTCGTCCACTACGGCATGGTGCTCGCCGCCATGGCCGTGATCGGCATCTCGTTTACGCTCGTCTGCCAAAAGATGGCGGCGCTCACCTCGCAGGGCATGGGCACCGACATTCGCGGCGCTCTCTACAAGCACATCAACAAGCTGAGCTATGCTGAGCTCGATCGCTTTGGCACGCCGTCGCTCATCACGCGCATTACCAACGACGTCAACCAGGTGCAGCTTGCCGTGGCGCTGGGCGTACGTATGCTCATCCGCTGGCCTTTCCTGGCGGTGGGCTCCATGGTCGCGGCCCTTGCCATCGACCTTAACCTCGGCATGATCTTTTTGATTTGCACGCCCGCCATCGGCCTGGTGTTTTGGTTTGTCATGGCGCGCTGCATCCCGTACTACAAACAGCTGCAGGCAAAGCTCGATCGCATCGCGCTTATTTGCCGCGAGGGACTTTCGGGCGCCCGCGTGGTCCGGGCGTTTGTGCGCGAGGGTCACGAACGTGGGCGTTTTGCCCAGGCGGCCGATGACCAGGCGCGGGTCGCAATCGCGGTGGGCAAGCTCTCGTCGATTCTCAACCCCGTCACATTTTTGGTGATGAACCTGGGCGTGTGCGCCATCCTGTGGGTGGGTGGCGTCCAGGTCAACGTGGGCGAGCTCACGCAGGGCCAGGTCATGGCGTTCGTCAACTACATGACGCAGACCCTGACCTCCATCGTGTATGTCGCCAACCTGGTCGTGGTCTTTACCAAGGCGAGCGCCAGTGCGTCGCGTCTCAACGAGGTGCTCAATTGCGTACCGAGCATTACCGACGAGGGCAACCAGCCGATTGCGCTGCCCGAGCCGACCGCGATGGGCAACGCTGTTCCGGTCCCCGCGCTGAGCTTGAGCCATGCGGGCTTCTCCTTTGGCGCGGGCGCCGCCAACGCCGTCAATGACGTGACCCTGGAGCTGCCGCTGGGCAAAACGCTCGGCATTATCGGCGGCACGGGTAGCGGTAAGTCGACGCTTATCTCGCTTATCCCGCGCCTGTACGACACGGGCGCCGGCAGCGTGAGCGTAATGGGTGCCGATGTGCGCGCCTGGCCGCTCGATCAGCTGCGCCATGTGGTCGCGACTGTTCCACAGCGCGCGTCGCTCGTGAGCGGCACCATCCGCAGCAACCTGACCTGGCGTGACGAGTCGGCGACCGACGAGGAGCTCTGGGCGGCGCTCGATATGGCGCAAGCGAGCGAGTTCGTGCGCAACAAGCCGCAGGGGCTCGACGCCCCGGTCGAGGCGGAAGGCAAGAACTTCAGCGGCGGTCAGCGCCAGCGCCTGACCATTGCGCGTGCCCTGGTGGGCTCGCCGCAGATTCTGATTATGGATGACTCCGCCTCGGCGCTCGACTTTAAGACCGATGCCGCGCTTCGCCACGCCATTCGCGAGCGCAGCATGCGCGGTGCCGCCGAGGGCGGGCTGCCGCTGACCACGGTGATTGTGAGCCAGCGCGTCTCGACCGTGCGCGACGCCGACATGATCTGCGTACTCGACCACGGTTCGGTTGCGGGCCTGGGCACGCATGACGAGCTGTATGCAAGCTGCCAGCTCTACCGAGAGATCTGTCAGTCGCAGCTTCGCCGCGAGGAGCTCGAGGGTCAGCAGGGGAGCGCGGCGCCCGCGTCTGCCCCGACAGCCCCCGCATCCGTCTGCGCAAAGGAGGGCTGCTAAATGAATCCGTATACTTCTTCCGGTTCGGTCGCCACGATGACGGCCAACGTGTCCGGCAACGATAACCTTAACGACCTGGGCGACGGTCCGCGCCAGCCCGGCGATCCCGAGCGCTATCCCGCCGGCGCGGTGACCCGCCGCTTGCTGGGCTATGTTCGCCCGCATCGCGTCTCGTTTACGGCGTCGTTTGTGAGTGCCGCCGTCTCGGTGATCTTGCAACTCTATACGCCCATCCTCATTGGCGAGGGCATCGATCTTATCGTCGCCGCCGGGCAGGTGGATTTCGATGCGCTGTTGCCGCTTGTCACCAAGCTCGCGATCGTCGTGGTGGGCGCGGCGGCCTTTCAGTGGCTGCAGGGCTATTGCGTCAACCGTCTGTCCTACGAGACGGTGCGCGACATGCGCGTGGAGGCAAGCGACAAGCTCAGCCGCATGCCGCTCAGCTTCATCGACAGCCATGCCCACGGCGACCTTATGAGCCGTGTGGTCAACGACGTCGACCAGGTGGGCGACGGTCTGCTGCAGGGCTTTACCCAGCTTTTCACCGGCGTTATCACCATCGTTGGCACGCTCGCGTTTATGCTCTCCATCAACCTGACCATGACGCTCGTGGTGGTGCTCGTCACGCCGCTTTCCATTTTTGCAGCCGGTGCTATTGCCAAGCTTTCTAACAAAAGCTTTACGGCACAGCAGCGCATCCAGGGCCAACTCGGCGGTCATATCGAGGAGTATGTGGGTGAGCAAAAGCTCGTGGACGCCTTCGCCTACGGCCCGCACGCTCAACAGTGCTTCGACGCCCTCAACGCCGAGCTCTATACGGCAGGCGAGCGCGCACAGTTTATGGGCTCGCTTTCAAACCCCGGCACGCGCTTTATCAATAACATCATCTATGCCGTGGTCGCTGTGATCGGCTGCGTGGGCGTGATCACGGGCGTGCCGGCGGCGCTTACGGTGGGCGGCGTGCAGATTTTCCTGTCCTATGCCAACCAGTACACCAAGCCGTTCAACGAGGTTACCAACGTCATTACGCAGATCCAGACCGCGTACGCCTCGGCGCGTCGCATGTTCGCGCTGCTCGATGCACGCGAGCAGGAGCCCGACGCATCGGACGCCGTAGAGCTTGCCGCCCCGCAGGGTGAGGTGACCTTTGAGCATGTGGACTTTAGCTATGTGCCCGACCGCAAGCTGCTGCAGGATATCTGCATCGAGGCCAAGCCCGGCATGCGCTTTGCCCTGGTCGGTCCCACGGGCTGCGGAAAGACAACGCTCATCAATCTGCTGCTGCGTTTTTACGATATCGATGCCGGCCGCATCATGGTCGATGGTCGGTCTTCGCGTGACTACACGCGCGCGAGCCTACGCCGCGCCTTTGGCATGGTGTTGCAGGATACGTGGCTGTTCGAGGGCACGGTGGCGGACAACATTGCTTACGGTTGCCCAGGCGCCACGCGCGAGCAGGTTATCGAAGCCGCCAAGCGCGCGCACGCGCACAAGTTTATCGTGCAGCTGCCAGGCGGCTACGACACGGTGATTGGCGAGGACGGCGGCACGTTTAGTCAGGGCCAAAAGCAGCTGCTGTGCATCGCGCGCGTCATGCTCACCGACCCGGCGATTCTGCTACTGGACGAGGCGACCTCGAGCATCGATACCCGCACCGAGCTGCAGGTTCAGGCGGCATTCGACGAGCTCATGGCCGGCCGCACAAGCTTTGTCGTGGCGCACCGCCTGAGCACCATCCGCAACGCCGATTGCATTCTGGTCATGCGCGACGGCCAGATTATCGAGCGCGGCACGCACGACGAGCTGCTAGCGGCAGGCGGCTTCTACGCCGAACTCTACCGCAGCCAGTTTGCCCAGTGAGCAAGCCCGTGGTGCAAATTAATCAATCGACAGACGGTGGTTTACATCTGTCACGTTAGTACTAAGATATTCATCTAATAAATTGCATTAGTGGCTTTAGTTTTGGGGGAAACGAGCAACGTGACTATGACATGCTCTTTGGTGGTCAACAGCAAGAGCGGTAATACCAGGATGGTTTCGGGTGCGATCAAGCGCACTCTGCAGGCTGCGGGCGTTGAGTTTGTCCATGCCGCGGCGTTGAGCGACGATGCGGATGCAGATCAGGTTGCGCTCGAGGCGCAGGGCGCCTGCGCGGCCGACACGGTGCTCGTCGGTTTTTGGTGCGACAAGGGCGCGAGCACGCCTTCGGTCGCGACGTTGCTCTCAGCCTTGCACGGCAAGCGCGTCTTCCTGTTTGGCACCTGCGGCTTTGGGGCCAGCGAGGAGTACTTTAGGCAGATTATCGATCGCGTGACCTCCAATTTGGCCAATGATGCCGAGCTTGTAGGCTGGGCGATGTGCCAGGGCAAGATGGGTCCCGCGGTCAAGCAGCGCTACGAGGCCATGCTCGAGCAAGATCCCGACAACGCCCGCGCTAAGTTGCTGCTCGACAACTGGGTTGCCGCAAAGGATCACCCCACCAAGGATGATCTGGACAACATGGCGGCGGCGGCCAAGAAGGCCGTGCTGGGCGAGTAGCTCGCTGCTCGCGGTCCTTCGTGCAAAACAATACAAATGTGAAAGCCTCGAAATTCTCGAGGCTTTTTTCTTGACACTCATAGGCGCAACCGTGGCAAGCGTTTGGGGTGACATTTTCCATCACCCCGATGACGAGACCGTTCTGGACAACACGCTCGCATGCGTTCGCTGGATGTATTCAGAGTGGGACGGGCTTTCCGGATGGACACGGTTTCCAGAAGGTATGGGCTAAGAGCTACGCGGGGTAGCCGTAGAGGCATGAATAAGGGGGTTGAAAATAAACGATACTAAATGCAGTATATATTTAGGCTTATAGGACAAAATGTGTGTCCATTTTGGGGGCATCGGCGCAGGTCGATGCCCCTTTTTCAGCCGTTTAAATTCCGTGCCAGCTTTTAACCGCTCGGACAGAATGTGTGTCCGGTTGCCTATCGTTCCCGCTGGTAGATAACCTTTTCCGGAACCGTTAAATATCCTTTCGGAAGAGGTGCCCATGAAGGCCGTTTATTGCCCCTACTGCGGCGGTCGGACCAAGCGCAACGGCAGGACCTCATCGGGGTCCCAGCGGTGGAGGTGCACGGCCTGCGGCGCGTCGACGACGGTAAGGTACGACGACACGGTGACAAGGCTGGACGAGTTCCTCGGGTGGCTCCTCTCCAAGGACTCCCAGGCGGCGATGCCGGGCGGCGGGCGGTCCTTCAGGCGCAGGACGGCCGAGTTCTGGGAGGTCTGGCCGATGCCCGTCCCCGACGGCGAGCTGCACCGCGTGCTCTACGTGGACGGGATCTGGGTCGCGCGCGACCTCGTGGTGCTCATATGCTGCAGCGGCGAGAGGGTGGTCTCCTGGTACATGGCCAGGTCGGAGAACTCGAGGGCGTGGTCGGCCCTCATGGCGCCGATCCCGGCGCCCGAGGTGGTCGTCACCGACGGTGGGAGCGGGTTCGCCAAGGCCGTGCGCGAGACCTGGCCGCGCACCAGGGTCCAGAGGTGCACCTTCCACGCCTTCTCGCAGGTCAAGCGCTACACGACGACGCGGCCGAAGCTCCAGGCGGGGCGCGAGCTCTACCTCATCGCGCGCGACCTCATGGGCATCGAGACGCTGCACCAGGCCGAGCTCTGGGTCGAGCGCTACCTCGACTGGTGCGGGTTCTGGGCCGACTTCCTGGAGGACAGGACCGTGGTGGACGGCAGGAGGGCCTGCACCCACGAGAGGCCGAGGCGGGCGCGCTCGTCGCTGTCGTCGCTGGTGTCGGCGGGGACGCTGTTCACCTACCTCGACCCCGCCCTGGCCAAGGCCGGTCCGCTGCCGTCGACCAACAACATGATCGAGGGAGGGGTGAACTCGCAGCTGAGGGCCGTCCTGCGCAACCACCGGGGGCTGACGTCGGTCAAGCGCGTGAAGGCGGTATTCTGGTGGTGCCACGCGCACTCGGGGGACGCGAGGACGGCGCGCGAGAAGCTCGCCGCGATGCCGACCGACGCGGACATCGACTTCCTGTTCAGCGTCTACTCCGCCTCGCCGTCGCGCGAGGACGGAGGGCCGGAGTGGGGCGACAGGGCCGTGTGGGAGGACCTCCACCACAGGGACCCGTACCCGTTCTGGCTGGATTAATGGATGGAAACGGATGTTCTATCGGGACACACATTTTGTCCTATAAGCCTATATTTAATGGGGGGGTACGATATCTGAGCCGTACAAAATATCAGACCCTCTATTGAAAAGTTGTGTAGGGGTTAGCCGCAGTTGTTGGATAAAGCAGACAAGTGTGGGGACAAATAACCACTTACGGCAAAAATAGTAGCATTTGGCGGAAAGACGTTGATAAAAACGCGGAAGCAGCTACGGTGATTGTTAGAAATAGATTTCAGATTGGCTTTTTCGAACTCATCTATTAAACGTCTTAGAAAAGTGGCTAATCCTTGATGGGATCGAATATAGCCTCGATGGGGATGAAATAATCACGTTGGCAACGCGCGGATTCAGACGATTTATTTCACTTCTTAGTGGCATGGCGCTTGCGCTTGTCATAGCCCTTGCCGTTGTTTCTTTTGCTCCCCGCGCATTTGGTTACATGCCCTTTGCCGTGCTCTCGGGATCTATGGAACCTGAGCTTCCCGTCGGCTCCATGGTGTTTGTTCACAAGGTTGACCCAACGAATATCGCCGTGGGCGACAATGCAACTTTTTACCGGTCGGACGGCGCCGTAGTGACCCACTAGGTGTACGAGGTCGACCCTGTGGCGCAGACGATCAGCACGCAGGGAATCGCAAACAAAAATGCAGATGGAACCATCGTGCACGACGCCGAGCAGACGCCTTTTTCACGCGTGATCGGCGTCGTTTCTTTTTGTGTCCCTTACCTGGGCTTCGTTAACGCATATTGCACGACGATGCCCGGTTTGCTTGTTGTGGTGGCCGTTCTGGCGCTGCTGGTCGCGGCGTCGATTGTGCTCGATCGGATAGTTCCCGACGAGCCTGCTGACAAACATGTCAGCGCGCATGCGAAGGAGCGGCGTTCATAGCGGCAGGGGAGAGGTGTCGGCAACGGCAAGGGCCGTTGCTGGGGAAGACGATTCTCGAAAGGAAGAGAACGATGGAAAACAAAAAGAAAAAGCGCTACGGCATCGTTGCCGCCCTGCTGCTGCTCGTACTGGCGGCCGGCGTGGGAACGTATGCATGGCTGTCGGCAACCGACTCCAAGACGAACGAGTTCACGGTTGGCAGCATCGGCAAGCCTGAAGTGAAGCCCGACCCTGATCATCCTGACAAGCCCGGCACTGATCCCACGAACCCCTCAGTGGATGGTTATCTGTTCGAGACCAAGTGGAATGAGAACGAAGAGCACAAGATGGTTCCCGGCTCTTCGATGGATAAGAACCCGAACGTCGGTATCGGCAAGGACTCTGACGCATCCTATGTGTTCATCTACGTCAAGAACGCCATCGTGAAGGACGGTGAAGGCGCGCTTGCCAAGACCCCGTACTTCACGCTTAACAATAACTGGAAGCCGGTTGCTGATGACCAGGTGACGACCAACGGCACCGGTGGCCAGTACGTGAGCGGTCTGTTTATGTATACCGCTGGTGGCACCGGCCAGCCCGCCCAGCTTACTCCCGCTGATGGCAAGGCCGCTTACACCGGTGAGCTGTTCAGCACCGTGCATATCCCGGCTGCTATGAACAGCACGGATGTCGTCACCGATCCCGCTATGACGGTCTCCTGCTACATTTTCGGCGCTGATCAGGGTGATGCCCAGAACGCCATCGAGCAGGCCAAGGCTTGGGTTAACGACCCGAATAACCACCTGAAGTAATCCCATCCCCTCCACCGAGATTCCGGCCCGCTCCCCATCCCCATTTTCGGGTCGGGATCTCGGTCCCCCTTTGATTGACGATTGGCGAACGTAATGCTCAACAATCTTTCCGACAATCAGAAACGCACCTTGGCGCTT
Organism: uncultured Collinsella sp.; assembly: GCA_902493985.1. GTDB lineage: Bacteria > Actinomycetota > Coriobacteriia > Coriobacteriales > Coriobacteriaceae > Collinsella. The sequence continues at coordinate 14,779 of CABURR010000036.1, forward strand.
GCCGCGATGGCGCTGTTGGCCCTGGCGTGCCTGTGTGGCACGCTGGCTTTCACCGTTGATATGGTTCCGGCGAACAACGTCCTATCGTTTGGCAGCGTGAAGGTACGAGTCTGCGAATACACCCTAAACGAGCAGGGCGAGGAGATTCCGTTTGAGGCCGACGAGCACGGGGACTATCCCGACACCGAGGCCGGGGGCTCTGACATCAGTCGCATCGTGCGCGTGGAGAACGCCGGCGCGCAGCCTGAGTACGTTCGCGCTCGTCTGCGCATGACGTCAGTGGCGCCCGACGGTACGAGTGCGGACGCCTCGGGCAACGTCGCCTTTCACGTGAACGCGGGCGAGGGGTCCCCGTGGATCGATGGCGGCGATGGGTGGTACTACTACCGCGGATTGGCTGGACGCGGGGGCGTGCTCGATTCCGGCGCCATGACGGAGAGCCTCATGGACTCGCTGCGCTTCGTAGGCGACTACCACGATGCCGCGCGTGACGGTTCGTTCAGGCTCGATATCGACGTCCAGGCCGTGCAGGCCAAAAACCAGCAGGCAAACGATACCGTCCTCGACGTGCTCGACGCCGCGGGCTGGCCGGAGGCGAACTAGCCCATGGAGATTAAGAACATGAACCGAGGTGTGCTCGGCAGGCTGATCGCCGTGGCGGCAATCGCCCTTTGCTGCGTTATGGCGCTGCCGGCGGCAGCGCATGCCGAGGATCAGACCGAATTCCATATCACAAACAGGAACGACTTCCTGGCGTGCGTCGCGCTGTCGCGTCAGCGCGACACGTCGCAGTGGCGCGTCTATCTCGATAACGATATCGTTCTTAACGATGATGATATGAACGCCATTGTTGCGGATACGGTCAAGCACCTCTCCTTTGGCAACAAAGAACATCCCTTTAAGGGCGTCTTTGACGGTCAAAACCATACCGTGAAGGGCCTGAACTACGAGAATAAGGTCTTGGACCCCGAGCGCGACACGGGCTTCTTTGCCGAGACCGACGGCGCCACCATCAAGAACTTCCTTGTCGAGGACGCCAATATCTGGGCGGACTTCCGCGGCGGCATCATCGTGGGCAAGGCGGTTAAGACTCACTTCGAAAACGTCATGGTCATGGAGAGCACCCTGCACGTTACGTGCGCCAACAACATGCTCAACGTTATCACGAACGCCGGCTTCGAAGGCGGCATGATCGCAGGCGAGCTGGAGGGCTGCAATCTGTACAACTGCGAGGTGCGCGGCGGTCGAGCCGTCCATAACACCACTGCAGGTGTGCAGGCGATCGGTGGCGAGGGCCTGTACATGGCGGCATTTGCCGGCTACGTCAAGAACTCGACCATCGAGTACTGCCGCGTTACGCCCACGCGAAGCGAGGATGGCTCCTCGATGGACATGACCGACGTTACCAATAAGTACGATGTGGCCATCGGCGCCCTGGGCGGCAACAACGTGTACGCTTCGGGCTTCGTCGGTTGCATGGCGGAAGGCGCTAAAGTCATCGATTGCTTTTCAACGGCGAAATGCTATAGCTATGCTGCTTCTTACGTGGGCGTTGTCTCCGTAACGCGCGCTTGGACGGGCGGTCTTGCAGGCCGCATCTTGTCTAAGAGCGGTAATGAAATCACTCGCAGCCATTTCGCCGGCGATTTGAGCTCGCGTCAGTACAATCCCATCGCCGTGATCCCCATTATTCAAAACGACGTGAACTTGGGCGGTATTGCCGCGCGCGCCAACAAGGGCGACGCCACGGTTACCGAGTGCTACTTTAAGCCGAGCGTGAGCCTGTCTGGCAATAGCCAGGGCAATCCTGCCAAAAAGAAGATCCCCTCGTTTGGCGGTGACGGTACCACCAAGGGCGACGGCTACGGCCCGTGGGATGACGAGCGCTACACCACGCGCGAGCTGTGGGAAGAGCACGACTATGACTTTTGCGCCGGCACCAAGCGCTCGACTGATAACGACAAGGCTCTGGGTGGTCAGCACACCAATGAGTGGGCGATGGATTACAAGCTGAATATCCCCGTGCATGGCCAGAGCGTTAAGGCGACGATTGATTTTCCCGGTGCGGGCACGGCAACTGTTCTGGCAACCATGTTGGGCAAAGACCAGTCCACCAGCGATCCGTACACCTTTGCGGTGAGCGCCGTGCTAGCCGGAACGGCACAGGGCTTGGCCCAAGGCGATACGTCGGTAACGTTTAAGCAGGAGACCTCTGCAAAGCCTGAGGGGCTGAGCGAGGCGAACGACGGTTACCGCTTTATGGGTTGGTTCCGCGAACCCGATGTGCGTGTGAACCACATTGGCCAAGACAACAGCTGGTTTGACGGCAAGACCGATGGTGCTGCTGTGAGGGATGGCAAGCGCGTTCAGGACAACACGAAGCACGAGGCGACCTCTATCTACACTGCCGACAACGGCAAGGATCATGCCGAGAGTGAGGGCTTCAAGGGCAATGACCTCTTTATCGCTTCATACGAGGCGCAGGTGCTGCTCTATAACGTTAAGGGCGAGACGCTTGATTGGAAAGACGGCAAGGCACACGATCCGTCCACGGACTGGTACCGCTATGGCGTCGGTTTGACGCCGGCTGCCCCCGCGGATCGCGGCGGCTTGCCGCCTACCGCGACGTTTATTGGATGGACCACGCAGCCGAACGCCGATAAGAGCATGAATGGCGCCTATGCTGCCATTACCTCAGATCAGCTGGCTGATCTGAAAAACAAGGGAGCATTCTATCCCGTGGGCAGCGAGATTGTCGTGGTCGGCCCCACCGATTTCTATCCCGTGTACAGCGACTATGTTTCGAACATCATGACGGTGTTCGAAGGCAATGAGCAGGATGAACTCGGTGATGTGACCCAGCGCGTTGGCGTGGGTAATACTCATGTGGACGTGCAGCCGGGCGAGAATGGAACGAGCTCCTATACCGTGCAGGTACGAGATAAGGACAATAAGCCTCTGTCCGAGGACGGCAAGCTGCCCGATGGCTATCGCTTCTTGGGTTGGTATGAAAACAAGGGGACCGAAGATGCCCCGCTAGAGGTGCGCGTAAGCCGCGACCCCAGCTATACACTCCCTGCCGATGTCGATCTAACCGTGCGACACACCTACATCGCCCGCTTTGAGTACCGAGTGGATTATTACGTTCGGGCTTATACCAACCATGAGTTTACGGACAGCAAGCTACTTTGTTCCGTTTGGAATCGCTATCGAACGCCCTTTGAGGAAAACGTCGGTAGTACCTTCGTGCGTGAAAACGTCGTCCACTGGGGTCCGGAGCATGTTGACCACGGTATAAAGGATAGGTATGACGAAACGTGTGGCACGCGCTTCACGGCGAATACCCTTGTCGTGAGTCCCCTTAATGCGTACTCGCACAACGTTAAAAACGATACGGGAGCCGATACTCTGAAAAACCTCTATGCCGATACCGATTTTCCAGGCGCTGCAACGCTAAGCGATACTTGGACTTCGGCTTCGCTGAACGTAACGGTCAAACCGGTGAATGATCGCTATCGCCTGAATTTCTGGACGCTTGAGCGCGATGGTGAATATTGGACATATGTGAAAAATCCCATCGAGAGCATGGTGCGTACAGATAAGAAGTACTACGTTCGCGCGATGATTACCACGGACGTTAATTTCTACAACAAGGGCGATAAGGTCGTGAGGACTGCCACGCGGCGCTATGAGAGTAACTTGCTGCAGGCCAAGGTGAACGGGGTTGATCCGACGTTCACGTATTACTACCCGCATGTTAATACGTCGGTTAAAGTGGCAGAAAAGCCAGAAGATGGTGAGAAGGGATCGTATGAGAGTCCCCTGACCCTCGAAGCTTCCCCGACCGATGCGGAGATGGCGGTGCCGGGCTATAAGTTCCTGGGCTGGATTTCGACCGCCGAGGTCCAGCAGGATTCTCCCGTCTGGAAATATATCTATGATGTTGCCGGCGACCCCTATGTGACGAGTGATCCGGAGAAGGCGACGCCATACTTGGCGACACCTGACTCCAAGGTCACCCAGTGCCAGGATGCCTATCCGGTGTACGCGAAGTACGACGTCAACTACACCACCAACCTGTATCGCGCCGGTTTTAAGGGCACGGACAAGGTCAATGTGCCTAGGTACGACATCGATCCCGTTATCAACGCGGACACCGATCCTGCTACGGCAACGGTGACCCCTGACGTCACGACGCCGGTTTATAAAGCAGGCGGTGAGCTGTATAAGTTGCAGAAGGTTGAGATCGAGCTTCCGAATGGCGAAGTTAAAAAGCTCGAACCTAACGGCGATAACTCGTATTCCTATCAGGTGGAACCCGGCGGGGTCTATACATTTGTGGCGTACTATTCTCCGTTGGCGGTCGTGTATCATCTCAATGCCTCGAAAGTGGACGGCAAAGTTGCTCAGCAAGGCGATATGCTCGGCAACCTTGATGGCGGCATCCCGAAACCTACTTATGACGTCAGCACTATCGATGCGGATACAGGTGCGTTCAACGCCTTCGTGGGCTGGACGGAAGCCCAGCCGGCACCTGGCAAGGGCTATGTCGCTTGGTCGGAGGGCATCCGTATGGTGAGTGCTTCTACCGTGGTCAAGGCCCCCATGGAGCTGTACCCGGTCTACCGTCCCAGCCTGGTTACCGTTCGATCGAACATCGACTTAAATCTCGCGAATCCTGCTCTTGTCCGCGGTCTCGGCCGAACTGATTCCGGCGACCAGATTTCTCTTGAGGTCAAGGCTGTCAAGGAGGTTGTGGGCATTGACGGCACCAAGTACGACTTTGTCAGCTGGTCGCGCGACTACGAACCCGATGGCAAATACACCCTGTTGACCGATGACGAGAAGTATCCCCTCGAGGGCAGCGAGCCCTTTGAGAGCGTGACCTACACCGCGGTGTACAAGATCGCGCCGTATAAGGTTCGCTATCACGGTGTCGACGGGTCGGTCGTCTTTACGGCGACGGTCGACTCGGACGGCGAGCGCGCGACGGGTGCCGGCTTTGTTCATAACGTCGATGTTCCCAAGGTGGATGAGAGCGGCAACCCGGTCTATGACGACAACGGCAATCCCGAGATGGAGAAAAAGTCCGTGGCATACGACCCGGACGCCCACTCCAAGATCGTCGCGCTGCTCGATGAGCGGGCGGCTACTAGCGGTGGCGTGCGCGAACTCTTCCTGGAATGGCGATATGTGCCTGCCAATGGTGCTGCGAAGTCTTGGGATGAGTTTAAGGGCGAGCCGGTTAAGGGCGACATGGACCTGTATCCCGTGACGTATCGCGTGGTCGCCAAGGATACATCCGACCCCGAGAACCACGTAACCATGACCACCGCGCAGCTTAAATGGCTGCTCGATCCCAACGCCGCCAACACAGTCGACAATAGCGCCGACAAAGCACCCTTTAAGGTCTGCTTTGCTGAGCCGTTTATGGGAACGCAGCTGACCGTTACGGTGACGCAGGCGAGCTACGGTCCTGGTGCAGAGGGCGTTACCGCGGAGGAAAAGCCCGTAAACGGCAGGTTAGTCTCGCTCTACAGCTTGGGCTCGGGTAACGGTTCGTTCGACTTGGCCAACCGCCTGGAGTCCAAGAAGACGGGCGAAGGCAAGCAAGGCGACGGCAATGCCGTGTTCGACTTCGCCAAGACCCATGCGCTGACAATCGTCAAAAAGACCACCGATGCCAGCGCCATGGGACAGACGTTCCGCTTTAAGGTGACGAAGACGGCGGAGGGAGCCTCTCCCGAGACGCGCGTGGCCGAGGTGAAGGTCGATAAGCGGCAGCAGGAAAACGGTGAGACCTGGTATGTCGGCAGCGTGCAATTTGCCGCGCCGACGGGCGTCTATACCGTCGAGGAAGATACGGCTTGGGCATGGCGCTACGAGGGCGAGCTGAGCACGCCGGGCAAGGCGCCCGGTAAATCTGCCGAGCTGACCATCTCGTCCGCCTCGAGCGCGGGCGACACCGTGGTGACGTGCGTCAACACGCGCTCGAAGGACAAGTGGGTCGATGGCGGCTCGCGTGCCAAGAATGTTTGGGAAAACGGCACGCTGAGCGCTGAGGAGGGAGGACAAGGATGACTAAGCGCAAGCGGATCGTCGCCCTCCTTGTCGGCGTCCTCCTTTTGGCCGGCGCCGCCGGCACCTTTGCGTGGCTTTCGGTTACGGGCGTGCTGGTCAACGAGTTTGGCTTTGGCTCGGTGGCGCCTTCGGTGGACGAGACGCTCAAGGACAACGTGAAAAGGGATGTCTCGGTAAAAAACACGGGCTCGGCTCCGGCATACCTGCGTGTCGCGGTGGATATCTACTGGCAGGATAAGGATGGCGCGCGCCTGTGGGATGAGCCGGCTGCCGGCACCGACTACACCATTGAGTGGGGCGATAAAGGCGATGCCGCCGCCACTAACAGCCCTTCGTCTTGGGTTCTTGCGAGCGACGGGTTCTACTACTGGACGTCTTCTGTTAAGCCGCTCGACAAGACGGGCGTGCTCATCAAGAGCGTGTCCGAGAAGAAGGCAGATGGTAAAAACCTAGTCGTCGACATTTCGACCCAGGCGATTCAGTCCACGCCCGACGATGCGGTCACCGAGGCATGGAACTGTACGGTCAAAGATGGCGTGCTGGTGCCGCCGCACGGAGGTGCGTGAGTATGGCGTTCCCGATTCGCAAAGGCGTTGCGCGCTCCGTGCGTTGCGTGGTCGCGGCCATTCTCTGCATGGTCGCGCTCGCCGTTCCCGCCCGCGCATTTGCCGAGACTCCCGCGATTGCCTATGACGGAAATGCGCGCCAGCTGACGGTAACGGGGGCGACGGGCTCCTCGGGGGAGCCCGATCTGTTTCCCGCCTTTAAAGATCTAATGCCCGGCGATGCGCGCGAGCAGCAGATCGAGGTTCGTGCCACGGGCGTAAAGTCCCAGGTACGCGTGTTTGTGCGGGCCGTTGTCGATCGCGAGACGGCACACCTGCTGTCGCCCATTACCTTAACGGCGTCGGCTGGCGATGCGTCTGACGGTTGGCTCCAGACGGGAACGCCGGGCAGCGTGTTCGCTTATCCCACGCAGGTCGCCACGTTCACGAGCGATGGCAGCACGGTGCTCAATCTGCAGCTGAGTGTCCCGACGTCGGTGGGTAACGAGCTTGCCGACGCGAGCAAGACTGTCCGCTGGGAGATCACCGCCGAGGACGATGGCGAAACAATTCCTGCGCAGCCCGCTGGCTCCAAAAAGCCCAGCCTGTTTGGCCTGGCTGCGACGGGCGACAACTCGCTCGCTCTGCTTTTGACGCTGCTAACGCTAGCGATTATCGTTTTCATGGCTGCGCTGATCTTGTCCCGAAGGAATAAACGCTAGGTCTATCTTCAAAATGTTTCGCCCGCCCGGCGGCGGAATATTAGGTTCCCTGCTCTACAGTCCTGCGCAAGACGAAGGCCACATTAAGTGGCCTTCTTTGCGTGCGGAACTCGCGATGAACTTCGTGCCCCGCCGTCCGGGAGGACGCCTCTTTATTGATGGGAGGCCTGATAGGTCGATGGTTCCGTGCCCGGATGCGTCCAAAGTGGGACGGGCTTTCCGGATGGGCAGGGGGACTGCGGACAAAAAGTTGGACCATCAGGTCCGGTTTGGAGTGGAGTGGGAAGGATAAACTGGACTTTCTTTTAAGGATCCTCAAGCGTATTGCCGCTCGTATTCCACTGGAGACATGTAGCCCAGGGTGGAATGCATGCGCACCCTATTGTAATAGAG
>CABURR010000037.1 GCA_902493985.1 uncultured Collinsella sp.
CCTCATCCACGTGCGCACCACCAAGCCGTTTGGTGAGTCCACCGTCGCGCGCGTCCTGGAGCTCGTGGAGAATGCCAGCGAAAAGAAGGCGCGCACCGAGAACTTCATCACGCGCTTCGCCCGCGTCTACACACCTGCCGTCACCGGCGCCGCCGCGGTGCTCGCGCTCGGCGGCGGCCTAATCACCGGCGCCTGGTCCGACTGGATCCTGCGCGGCCTGACTTTCCTGGTCGTCAGCTGCCCGTGCGCGTTGGTGATCAGCGTCCCGCTCAGCTTCTTTGGCGGCATTGGCGGCGCCTCCAAGCTGGGCGTTCTCATCAAGGGCTCTAACTACCTCGAGACGCTCGCCGACGTGGACACCGTCGTCTTCGACAAGACGGGCACGCTCACCAACGGCACGTTCTCGGTGGTCGCGGTGCACCCCAAGGCTGGCTATACCGAGCAGTCGTTGCTCGAGGTCGCAGCCCTTGCGGAGTCGTTCTCCGATCACCCCATCGCGCAGTCGGTGCGCGCCGCCTTCCAGGGCGAACTCGACCCCAAGCGCGTAAGCGACTCCACCAACGACGCAGGCCATGGCGTGACGGCGAACATCGACGGCAGGCACGTCGTCGTCGGCAACGCTAAGATGCTCGACGCATCCGGCGTCGAAGCGCCCAATTGCGAGGTCGTCGGCACGATCCTCCATGTACTGGTCGATGACACGTACGCTGGTCACATCGTGATTGCAGACACCGTCAAGGCCGATGCCGAGCAGACGATCAGCGACCTGCACGCCGCCGGCGTCAAGCGCACCGTCATGCTCACGGGCGACCGCGAGGAGGTTGCGGCGTCTGTGGCCAAGCAACTCAGTCTCGACGAGTTCCACGCGCAGCTGCTGCCGGGCGACAAGGTCGAGCGCGTCGAGGCATTGCTGGCAGCCGAATCGGGCAAGGGCAAGCTCGCCTTTGTCGGCGACGGCATCAACGATGCGCCCGTGCTCACCCGCGCAGACGTTGGCATTGCCATGGGCGCTATGGGTTCCGACGCTGCGATCGAGGCCGCCGACGTCGTGCTCATGGATGACAAGCCGTCCAACATCGCCCACGCCATCCGTGTGGCGCGCAAGACCATGTCGATTGTTTGGCAGAACATCATCTTTGCGCTGGGCGTTAAGTTGCTGATTCTGGTGCTTGCGGCACTGGGCATCGCCAACATGTGGCTTGCCGTGTTCGGCGACGTAGGCGTGGCGATCATCGCCATCCTGAACGCCATGCGCGCGATGGGTGTCAAGAACCTGTAGCGTTCGTGGGCTGTCCGGTCGGGACCGGGCTTGGTTTTGAAAACGTCCTCGCGCATGAGGCCCGTCTTTCCTGCTCCTGCGGAGCAACGGAAAGGCGGGCCTCGCGCTGCGGAATGTTTTCAAAACCAAGCCCGGTCCCGGCCTGCGGTAACATCGCAGACGGTTCTTGAGCATCGCTTGCTGGCAGGGTTCCTTTGCTAAAATGGACTTGGCCGAAAGGGCCGCTGGTCCCAGTCGCTGGTTCGCGCTTTGCGTGAACTCCGCGCTACTGTGGGACAGTTAGGCTTCTGTTGTTGGACCCGCTACATCTTCCCGACCCAACATCGCCCGTAGCTTCTCGAAGCTTTCCTCGCTCAGGCAGTGCTCCATGTGGCAGCCCTCTAGCGACGCGACCTCAGCCGAAACACCCGCATCCTCCAGCAGGCCCACGAAAAAGCAGTGGCGCTCCCACATTTGACGGGCGACCTCTAGCCCGCGCTCTGTCAGATGCACATCGCGTTTGCCCATTTCGACGTAGCCGTTGTTCTCCAACGTCGCCATAGCTTTGGAAACGCTTGCCTTAGTTACGCCAAGGTACTCTGCAACGTCGATCGAGCGCACGATGCCCTGGCGTTCCGACAGAACGTAGATCGATTCGAGATAGTCTTCTCCGGATTCACGTAGGGCCATGGGCCGCCTTTCGCGATGGCTTCTAGTTAGCCTTTGGATACTTTCCACGGCTAACTTTACCGCAAAAGTTGCCCATGTCTTACTACTTTGCCTAGAAGTTAGCCGTGTTTCACAAAACGTGCGGGACGAAAACAAAATGGGGACGCTCCTCAAGGAGTGTCCCCAGGTGCCGGGTGCCGGCCCGCAGTTACATCAGTCCAAAGTGCTTGGCGGCGTTGTAGATGCCGTCGTCGTCCACGGCAGTCGTCACATAGGTCGCTGCGGCCTTCACAGTCTCCTGCGCGTTGCCCATGGCCACGCTCGTGCCCACGGCGGCAAACATCGACAGATCGTTCTCGCCATCACCAAAGGCGATCGCCTCGCTCGCATCGACACCAAGGCGCTCCAGCGTCGCCGCCACGCCCAGGTCCTTGCCGCCGTTAGCGGGAATAATGTCACAGAACAGGTCGCACCAGCGCGTGGTGAGCGAATGCGACACGGCATCGGTCACGATATGCTCGTCGTCAGGGTCCACAAAGGCGCAAAACTGGTAGACCGGCGCGTCAAAGGCGTGCTCAAACGCCTCCTCGTGGTAGACGATTCCCGCGTTGCTGCCGGCCGTCACCACGCGCTCGGACAGGCGGTTCACAAACGAATTCTCGCCCTGCATGCACAGCGAGTCGTAGCGCCCCTGCGCCACCTGGTCCACAATCACCGCGACGTCGTCCGGATCGATCGGGCAGCTGCGGTAAACCCCCTCGGCATCAAAGCAGTGCTGGCCCGAAAGCGTAATGTACGCATCCCAACCAAGATCGAGCAGCCAGTCCGGCATCTGGTAGGTCGGACGGCCCGTGGCGATCACGCACGCGATCCCCTGCTCGTGAAAGCAGTCAAGCACCTGCTGCGCCGACGCCGGAATCCGGTGGGTCTTAAAGCTCAGCAGCGTGCCGTCGATATCGAAAAACGCGGCTTTGATCATCCTCGTCTACTCCTCGCTCTCGAGCTTTTCGCTCGCCTCGAGCCACGCCATCTCCAGCTCGTCCATGGCGGCGTGAGCCTCGTCGATCTTTGCCTGCTGCTCGCCGAGCGCCGTGTAGTTGGTGGGATCGACCTGGGCCATTGCTGCCTCGGCCTCCTCCACGCGGGCGCGCTGCGTCTCCATCTTGCGCTCGAGCGAGCTCACCTCGCGGCGGAGTTTCTGACGCTCGGCGTTGGACAGGCCGTTGGGCTGACCGCTCGACTTGGGCTTGTCGGCAGCAGCCGCCGCCATACCGGTGTCGAACGTGCCGGTCTTGGCGCTCGGTGCACCCACGGGCTCGCCCTCGGCGGTGGCGTTGCACAGGCGCAGGTACTGGTCCACGCCACCGGGCATATGCGTCAGGTGGCCGTCGAGCAGCGCCCACTGCTGGTCGGTCACGCGCTCCATCAAAAAGCGGTCGTGCGTCACCAGAATCAACGTGCCGGGCCAGCCGTCCAGCAGGTCCTCGACAATCGCGAGCATGTCGGTATCCAGGTCGTTGCCCGGCTCGTCCAGGATGAGCACGTTGGGCTCGTCCAGAATCGTCAGCAACAGCGACAGGCGACGGCGCTGGCCGCCCGAAAGATCGCCGATGCGGCTCCAGAGCTGCTGCGTCGTAAAGCCCAGGCGCTCGCAGAGCTTCTCGGGCGAAGTCTCCTTGCCGTCGATGACGTAGTACTTCTTATAGTTGCCGAGCACCTCGCGGATCGTGTCGCCCATGTAGGGCTTGAGCTCCTCGAGCTGCTGCGACAGCACGCCAAAGCGTACCGTCTGGCCAATCTTCACGCGGCCGCGCAGGGGCGCGATCTTGCCCTGAATCACGTCGAGCAGCGTCGACTTGCCGGCGCCGTTCTCACCCAGCAGACCATAGCGGTCGCCCGCACCAATGAGCCAGGTCACATTGGAGAGCACCTGCTTGGGCGCGCCGCCGGCATCCGCATAGCCGGCGTCCACGTCGACCACGTCGATAACCTGCTTGCCTAGGCGGCTCACGGCGAGGCGCTTGAGCTCCAGCTCGTCACGCACGGGCGGCACGTCGGCGATGAGCTCGCGAGCGGCATCAACGCGAAACTTGGGCTTGGTGGAGCGTGCTTGGGCGCCACGGCTCAGCCACGCGAGCTCCTTGCGCGCCATGTTGCGACGACGCTCCTCGGTGACGGCGGCCATGCGGTCGCGCTCCACGCGCTGCAGGATGTATGCCGAGTAGCCGCCCTCGAAGGGATCGACCTGGCCGTCGTGGACCTCCCACATGCTGGTGCAAACCTCGTCCAAGAACCAGCGATCGTGCGTGACCACGAGCATGGCGCCCTGACCACGCTGCCAGCGAGCCTTAAGATGGCGTGCAAGCCAGTTGATGGTGCGCATGTCCAGGTGGTTGGTGGGCTCGTCGAGCATGAGCACGTCATAGTCGCCGATCAGCAGGCGCGCGAGGTCCACACGGCGGCGCTGACCGCCCGAAAGCTCGCCCACCGTGCCCTCCCAAGGCACATCGCTAATGAGGCCGGCGAGGATCTGGCGCGTGCGAGGGCTCGACGCCCACTCGTACTCGGGCGTGTCGCCCACAACGGCATGATGCACGGTATCGGTGTCGACAAGCTGGTCCTTTTGGCCGAGCAGACCGATCGTGGTGCCGCGGCGATGCGTCACGCGGCCATCGTCGGGCTCCAGCGTGCCCGCGAGTACACTCAGCAGCGTCGACTTGCCGTCGCCGTTTTTACCGACAATACCAATGCGGTCGCCCTCGCCCACGCCGAGCGTTACGCTATCGAAAATATGCTTGGTGGGAAACTCTAGGCTGACGGAATCGCATCCCAAAAGAATCGCCATATGCCCTGCTCCTTCGTAGAAATTCAACGTTGTCCATGATAGCAGCGAAAAGGCGGGCCGCACGCGACACAAAAAGGCGGGCCATCTCCCGCAAGAGATGACCCGCCTCTCCAATCAGTCCCGCAGCAACCGTGGCCGCCGCGGGCCTCAAGCATGTCCCGGACTAGGAGAACATGCCGGTGAGGTAATCGTTCAGCCGCTTATCCTTGGGCCGCTGGAAAATCTCGTCGGTCTCGTCGTACTCGACCATATCGCCCATGTAGAAGAACGCCGTGCGGTTGGACACACGCGACGCCTGCTCCATGTTGTGCGTCACGATGACGATGGCGCGGTCGGCCACAATCGACGACATAAGGTCCTCGATCGCCAGCGTCGAGATGGGGTCGAGCGCCGAGCAGGGCTCGTCAAACAGGATCACGTCGGGGTTGAGCGCCAGCGTGCGCGCAATGCACAGACGCTGCTGCTGGCCGCCCGAAAGCGCGTAGGCGCTCTTGTCGAGCTTATCCTTGACCTCGTCCCAAAGCGCCGCACCGCGCAGGCTTTCCTCGACCATACGATCAAGCTCGTCGCGGTCGGTGATGCCGTGGCGCTTAGGCGCAAACGTGATGTTGTCGCGAATGGACTTGCGGAACGGGTTGGGCTGCTGGAACACCATGCCAATGGAACGGCGCAGCTCGTAGGTGTTTTCGGTCTTGGTGTTCACGTTGCGCCCGCGATAGTTGATCTCGCCCTCCACGCGGCAGCCGCGAATCTCGCGATTCATGAGGTTGAGGCTACGCAAGAAGGTCGACTTACCGCAGCCCGAAGGCCCGATGAGCGCCGTGATCTCGCCCTTGTGAAAGTCGAGCGACGTATTGTGCAGTGCATGGTGGTCGCCATAGTACACGTTGACGTCCTTGGTGGAGAGCACGACCTCGTCGCTCACGGCCTTGCCGCTCACGCGCACGCGCTTCTCGCTTTCCCCCACGCTCGACAGGAAGTCCTGAGTCTCGGACGATGCCGCTTCGGTTGCGGGCGTTGCATTCATCTCGCTCATTCGGCCGTCATCTTCCTTGCCAGTTGCTTGCCCACAATGCGGGCGATTACGTTAAACAGCAGCACGCAAATCATCAGCAGTGCAGCGGTGCCCCAGACGATCTGCTGGGCCTCGGGGCTGCCCTCGCCATAGATCTTGTAGATGTGCACGGCGAGCGACTCGCCGGGGCGGAACACGTTCCAGGCGCAGGTGGGGCTCGACAGGTTAAAGCTCAAGAAGTTCAGACGCACCGGCGAGCTCATGCCCGAGGTAAAGAGCAGTGCTGCGGCCTCGCCAAACACACGGCCGGCCGAAAGCACGATGCCAGTCACGATAGCGGGCATGGCCTCGGGGATCAGGATGTGCAGCGTGGCCTCCCAGCGGGTGAGGCCCATGGCCAGGCACGCATCGCGCTGGGCCTGCGGCACGTCCTCGAGCGCCTGTTGGATCACGCGCACCAGGATGGGGATATTGAACATGGTGAGCGCGACAGCGCCGGAAATGATGGAGTACTTCCAGCCCAGCTGCACCGAGAACACCAGAAAACCGAACATGCCGACGACGATGGAAGGCAGCGAGGACAGCGTCTCGATGGCGGTCGAGGCGATGTCGCGGATGGGGCCGTTCGGCGCGTACTCAACCAGGAAGACCGCTCCGCCCAGGCTGATGGGCACCGAGATGACCAGAGTGATCAGCAGCAGGTAGAACGAGTCGAACAGCTGATAGAGCACGCCGCCTTGGGTTCCGTTGGCGCGCGCGGGCTCCGTGAGGAAGCCCGGCTGGAACAGCGTCGAGATGCCCTCGAACAGGATATAGGCCACCATGGAGATGACGATGAGCATGACGATGGCGACAATCGCCGTCAGCACACCCGTGGCGATGCGGTCCTGCTTTTGGACACGCCCGAGTCTCGCCTCGTCGATATGGATGCGCGTGCTAGCCACGAGCCTTCGCCCCCTTGCGGCCGATAAGGTGGATGATCAGGATGAAGATGAGGCTCATGCCCATCAGCAGCAGACCGAGTGCCCACAGAACATCGTCCTGGGCCGAGCCCTCGGCATAGACCGCCATGGACGTGGTGAGCGTGGTGGTGATGGTCGAAGCCGGCGACAGCAGCGACGTCGGCATGGCCTCGATGCCGCCAATAACCATGCGCACGGCGAGCGTCTCGCCAAAGGCGCGCGTCATGCCGAGGATGACCGCGGTCATGAGCGACGGCATGGCGGACTTGAGCACCACGTGCCAGATGGTCTGCCAGCGGGTGTAGCCCAGCGCGAGCGAACCCTGGCGGTAGCTGTCGGGCACGGCACGCAAGCCGTCGACCGAAAGCGTGGTCATCGTCGGCAGGATCATGACGGCCAGCACGATGGCGCCGGGCAAGATGCCCAGACCCGTGCTTACGTGGAAAACGCTCTTCATAAGGCCGACGACCACGTGAAAACCGATCAGGCCAAAGACGACCGAAGGAATGCCAGTCAAAAGCTCAATAAGCGGCTGAAAGACCTTGGAACCAAACTTAGGCTGGATCTCGACTGCAAAGATGGCAGAGCCGATAGCGATGGGCAGCGCGATAAGCGTGGAGAGCACCATGACCGCAAACGAGGTGACGATCAGGGGCAGGGCGCCGGTATAGGGCAGGCCGTTTTCGGCTGTGTTGGCCAGGTCCCACTTGGTGCCGGTAAAAAACTCGACGACCGAAACGCCGTCCTTGAAAAAAGCCGAGAGGCCCTTTTGGGCGACCATAAAGATGAGCGCGGCAACGACAAGCGTCACGAGCGCTACGCACGCGCCCGTGACGCCCAGGCCCACGTTCTCAAGGTCGCGCTTTGGCAGCTGTTTTGCCATTGCAAACCTTTCCGGGGCGATTACTTATTTAGCAGAGACCTTGCCGCTGGCGTCCTTGACGACCTTCATGGCAGAGACGGGGATGAAGCCCTGCTCCTCGACGAGCTTGCCCTGGACGTCGTCGGAGAGCATGAACTCCAGGAAGGCCTTGGTAGCCTCGTCGGCGTCCTTGGAGCAGTACATGTGCTCGGTAGCCCAGATCTTGAAGGAGTCATCAGTGACATTCTTGCTCTTGGGCTCGACGCCCTCAACCTTGATGGCGTTGAACTTGGAGTCATCGAAGTGCGAGAAGTCGAGGTAGGAGATGGCGTTGTCGGTGCTGCCCATCTGAGTCTGGACATCGCCGGACTTGTCGAGCTCGGCGTCGCCCTTAAAGTCGACGGCCTCGTCGCCAAAGACGGCGGCCTCGAAGGTGGCGCGGGTACCGGAGCCGGCCTTGCGGTTGAGGACGACGATCTTGGCGTCGTCGCCGCCGACCTCCTTCCAGTTGGTGATCTG
The DNA here is from genome assembly GCA_902493985.1 of uncultured Collinsella sp. Classification (GTDB taxonomy): domain Bacteria; phylum Actinomycetota; class Coriobacteriia; order Coriobacteriales; family Coriobacteriaceae; genus Collinsella. The sequence continues at coordinate 8,131 of CABURR010000037.1, forward strand.
GCCGGAGAAGATGCCCTTGAGCTGTTCGAGGGACAGGTCGTCGACCTTCACGTTCTTGGAGACGACGGGACCCATGCCCACGACGGCGACCTCGTGGTCGACGAGGTTCTTGACCTGGTCGGCCTCGAGCTTGGTCTCGGCGAAGACATCGGAGTTACCGATGGTAACGGTGCCGGCGGCAACAGCGGTCAGCCCCTTGCCCGAACCGTTGCTCGAGCCGGAAACGGAGACGTCCGGGTTGGCGTCCATGAACTTCTCGGCAGCGGCCTCGACGAGAGCCTGGAACGAGGAGGCGCCGTCGTAGGTCACCTCGCCGGAGACGGACTCGGCAGCGGCGCTGCCCTTGTCGGCGGCGTTGGAAGCGCCTGCGCCACCGCAGCCAACGAGGCCGAGGCCGACGATGCTGGCAAGACCACCAGCGAGGCCGAGGAACTGACGACGAGAATAAGCCTGATCGAGCATGATCTTCCTTTCATACATGCGACTCGCGGGCACCCCGCCCGCTTTGCTGTTTGGAAAGATACGGCCCCGATCGGGTAGCGCCCGCGCCAACTGCGGTTTCTTACGGGCATTTGATAGACCCTTACCGCAAGCGAGACTCGGCTTTACAAACGAATAACAATCCCCACCCAAGCATGGCACGCTTTTTACACCAATAAAAACAAAGTTGCGGTGAAATAGTTCCTGTTTGGCTGTCAGGCAGCCGATTCTAGGAACTATTCCACCGCAACTTGCTAGAAGCCTGGGCGAAAGTGCCGCCGGCTCGGTATTCGAACTTGTATCCAAGCAAATTGTTGGGGTTTCCCAGGTGCCCGAGATTGCCCCGAAAGAGGAGCGCCGCGTACTTTGGTACGCAAGCGACGGTTTGAGGGGCAAGGTCGGGTGCCTGGGGAAGCCCTACAGCTCTAGCTCATTCAAGCGCAGGATTGCCACGATGTAGATCTTGAGCGCCTGCTTGAGCTGTTCCTCGTTGGCGCACTCGTTGGGACCGTGCATCTGGCCGCCCCACTCGGGCAGCTCCAGGCCGGTCTCTTCGGGGCCAAACGAGACGGCGCGGGCAAAGTTGCGTGCGTACGTGCCGCCACCCATGGCAAAAGGCTCGGCATGCTTGCCCGTAAACTCGTTATAGGTATCGATAAGCGCCTTCACGGCTGGATCGTCGGCAGACACTGAGAACGGCACCTTTGCATGACCCAAGCGACACGTCACGTCAAAGCGCCCCACGAGCGGCTCGAGCTGCTCGCGGATGGTATCGGCACTCGTGCTATCGGGGAAGCGCACGTCGATGACCTGTTCGATGTGGCCATCCACCACACGGATGACGCCGGGATTGCAGGTGAGCGGGCCAAACGCCGGGCTCGTCGCATCGATACCCAGGCCGCGGCCATAGGCGTCCGCATGCACAAAGGCCAAAAACTTGACGAACTCGTGCTCGGCAGGCGTCAGCAGGCGCTCGTCGCGTGCACCAAACGCGTCCTCGGCCTCGCGCAGATACGCCACGATCAGGCCGACGGCGTTGATCGTTCCCTCGGGCATCGAGGCATGACCGCCAATGCCGTGGGCAAAAATCTGCGCATGCCCGTTATCAAGCGCCGTGATCTCCAGGCGGTCGGCGTTCTCGACCGGCGCCGGCAGCTCATCAGCGGCAATCGCGAGCTCGCAGATGGACTGCGACGGAATGGCATTGCTCGCCTCGGCGCCGCTCCACGACACGATGCGCCCGCCGTCGATCTTGGAGCTAACAAACGTCGCTCCAAACTGGCCCTTCTCGGCATTGCAGACCGGGAACTCGGCATCGGGCGTAAACAGAAAGTCGGGGTTCACGTGGTTCTCCAGATAATGGTGAACGTCGGACATGCCCACTTCCTCATCGCAGCCCAGCAACGCGCGGAAGGTATAGCGCGGCACAATGCCGTGTTTGAGCAGATAAGCGCCAGCGTAGAGCGACAGCACCGCCGGGCCCTTGTCGTCGATCACGCCGCGGCCGAGCAGCCAGCCCTCGCGACGCTCCATCGCAAACGGGTCGGTGTTCCAACCGGGGCCAGCGGGTACCACGTCCACATGGCAGATAGTCGCGAGCTGCTTGTCGCCGCGGCCCGGAATATCGGCGATTCCCACAAAGCCCTCGTCATCGCTCGTCTGGTAGCCGAGCTTTTGCGCAATGCCGAGCGCGCAATCGAGCGCGTCACGGACCGGGCGGCCAAACGGCGCACCGGGCTCCGCATCGGCAGCAACGGCCACGGACGGATAGCTCACCAGCTGCTCGATATCGGCAACGACATCTTCCCAGACCTCGTCAACATACTCGGCAACGCTCTGCTCCACCTGATTCATGGACGACCTCCTTACCAATGAGCGACGGGTGCGCCCGCCCCTCACATTACGTCTATTAGATAGCGAAAAGTTTAGCAAGCTCGGCCACCGAGTGCACCGCCGCATCGGCACCCGCCGCCTCGTGCTCGCCCGGCGCCGCCGCGCCCGAATAGATACCAATGCACGGTACGCCCATTGCGTGCGCGCCCTCCACATCGTTAAAGCGATCGCCAATCATCACGGCATCGCCCGCGGCCGCACCCAAGGCCGCCAGCGCATCGCGGACCGAATCCGCCTTGGTCTCGCGGCCCTGCGGCGGATTCATGCCAACCACCGCCTCAAACTGCGAAAGCCCCAGCTCGCCCACCATGTCGATGCACTTTGCCTCCATGCGCGACGTCGCCACGGCCATACGCTTGCCCCGGGCGGCTAACCCATCCAGCAGCTCGGGGATCCCGTCAAACACGGGATACTCCTCCGGTCCCAGCTCATCAAAAAAGACGCGATACTCATCGGCCACCACAAGCGACTCCTCGCGCGTAAAGCCGTAAAAGTCGTGGAAGCTCTTCCACAGCGGAGGCCCGATCATGCGACGCAGGTCACCCATCTGCGCCTCCGAAAACCCGCACGCTGCCAACGTCTTGCGCGTCGAGGTCATCACCGCTCGACCCGTATCTGCCACCGTGCCATCGAAATCAAACAGCACGACCGGCCGCTTGCATATCTCCAGCGCCTCCATCGGCATCCCTCTTCCCCAGTTGACGATTTCCACACCGACACTTCAAACTGTTGACTATTCAACAATTGAACCTATAAATGTGGAACGACTCCACTATACTTGTCGCACTTTGCTCTCAGAAGGCGGCGCTGCCGCGCCCCAACGAAAGGTGCAATTATGTCTTTTGCCATCATAACCGACTCCACGTCGGACATCTCCCCCGCCCGCGCCCAAGAGCTCGGCATTTACGTCATTCCGCTGCATGTGATTATCGAAGGCGAGGACCTGCTCGACCAGGTACAGATCACCGCCCAGGAGTACGTCGCCCGCATGGCCGGCTCCGAGCAGCTGCCGCATACCTCGCAGCCGAGTGCCGGCGAGTTCAAGGCGCTGTTTGACCGCGTGCGCGCCGATGGCCACGACAGCGCGATCTTTATCTCGCTGTGCAGCGAGTGGTCCGCCTGCTATTCCAATGCATGCCTGGTCGCCGAGACCCACGAGCTCGACGTGCGCTGCATCGACTCGCGCACCGGCTCCGGCGCCGAGGGTCTGCTGGTAGAGTTCGCGCTGGCCATGCGCGAGGACGGCCGCAGTCTGGACGAGACCGAGGCGCAGATCCGCGCGACGCTGCCCGACGCCCACCTGCTGCTGATTCCACGCACGCTCGAGAACCTCGTTAAGAACGGCCGCGCCCCCAAACTCGCCGGCCAGCTGACGCAGATGCTCAACATTCGCCTAGCCGTTTCGCCGGAGTGGAAATCGGGCGAGATCAAGGCCATCAAAAAGGGCCGCGGCGCCAAGCGCATCGTTGCCAACACCATGGCCGATTGCCTCGCATTTTTGGCCGAGCATCCGGGCTCCAGCGTGCGCGTGCTCACGACCGGCGCCGCCGAGGAGCAGGAACTCGTCAGCCAAGCGCTCGCAGGCCAAGACTATGTAGACGCCGGCACCGGCCCCATCGGCTGCACCATCGCCACCCATGTAGGCGTCGATGCCATAGCCATCAGCTACTGCCCCCGCTACCAGCCCATCCACTAGGGGCACCCTTACCACTTGCGGTGGAATAGGGACTGTTTTTGGCTTATCAACCGCAAATCAATCCCTATTCCACCGCAACTTAGAAGCAGTTCATTTGGGACGGGGCTAAAAAGACTGATATCAAACGTTTCAGACCAGTCTTTTTAGCCCCGTCCCATTTTACCTACCCTACATCAACCCGCCGAGCGCAATGTCGACGGCCTCGTTGAGGTCGTCGGTAATATGTACCAGATCCGGATCGAGTGGGCTGATCATACCGGCGCTCATCACCGGGCCGTTGGGCCAGTCGAACAGACCCCCTCGCGGTACCCACTGGACAAAAAATGGCAAATATGAGTACTGCCACCAAATTAGTAGCAGCAAAATCTCGCCGGAATCGATCGTTTCGATTAATTTCACGCCTTGCCAAGGCTCAAAATGCCGTGTTTGGTGGGTTAGATATATAGAATAATGTCGAATTGGTATTCTATTCTTGCCAAATGTTATGAGACTGCATTAACAGCAGTACTCACATTTGACGTTATTTGACCACGGGGTCATTCGAAAACCCCTCCCCACGCCGCCAACCCGCCCCATAGCCGTCAAAAACCTTTAACAACAGCCGCCGCACGTTTTGGCACCGGCTGATTGCCACTCACGGATCGGTACCCCACTATTACCGAACCAAAATCGAAGTCGCGTATCTCATAAAGCTGAAATGACGTACCCTCATCCCAATGAACGCTGATAAGAATGGCTTTCAAATGAGCAACGGCACGCATCAATACGCTCTTTTCGGGAGCGCCTTATTCAAATTCAATAAAACAGTCGTCCACGCTTCGGATCCGCGCAAGCAAATCGTTATCTGCAGCAGCGGTCCAGACATCCGTTATACAACGCTGGAAGAATGGGAGAAAGCTGGCGATTCTTTCGATAGACGGGCGCAGATCGAAGATATCGTCACCAGCGCAAGCCCAGCGCGCGACAAACTCGAGCTCTTCCGCAATCTCTTTACTGGCCGCAAAGATGTCTACGCTCATGGGTACCGCAGAAAAGACGGAGGAATTGGCTATACGCCCGCCTGCGCAAATGAGTGGAAGTCAGGCATTTGCCCCAAAGCAAGCCGCCAGAGAGTCAAATGCACGGAATGCAGCAGCCGCGTCTTCCCCGAGTTGAGCGATGCCGCGATCATCGCCCATTTCAGAGGCAATGACGATAGGCTTCGAGACGTTATAGGCCAATATGTGCTCGATAAAGACAGTAACACGAAAGTCCTGGTCATCGATTTTGACGGAGCCGATTGGAAAGAAGCGACGAAAGCCATTCGACATGTCGCAAAAAGCCACGGAATCGATGTCGCAGTTGAGCGATCGAGATCGGGCGACGGCGCACATGTCTGGTTTTTCTTCCTAGAGCTCGTCAGCGCAAAGACCGCACGAGATTTTGGAAGCAGCCTTATCACCGAAGCGGCGATACTGAACAAGACAATCACCTTCAAAACATTTGACCGAATGCTGCCCGCGCAGTCCACCATTCCTGAGGGCGGCTTTGGAAATCTCATAGCGCTGCCTTTTCAAGGAAAAGCGCAGCGAAAAGGGAACAGCGTATTTGTTGACGAGCAATTTGAGCCCTTTCCCGATCAATGGCTTTACCTTTCGCAAATCCAGTTAATCCCGCGCGTGACGGTGTAAAATCTGATCGAGAGCATCGAAAATAGGTCACATGGAATAGCAGCTGTTGCGGCGGCAAACACCGGTGTGCCACATTCCCAGAGACTGCGAAAGCGGTTTCCGCTCACACCGCGGGACTTCCCGTCATCGCTGTCCGTCACGCAGGCCGATATGCTCTATATCCCCGAAAAATCTCTGAGTCCCGCAGCTCAAATGGAAGTCCGCAGGCTTGCAACATTTGCCAACCCAGAATTCTTCCGCGCACAATCTATGCATCAATCGGTATTCGGCAAACCGCGGTTCATAGACCTCAGCGAACTTAGAGATGGCTACGTCGCGATTCCCAGAGGCTGCAAGGTTCAACTTGAGCGGCTGCTTCAAGAAGCCGGCGTTTCTGCCCACTATTCAGACAAACGCAAGTCGAGCAATCCAATTGTGATGGCATTTAAAGGGACTCTTCGCCCTGAACAGCAAATTGTCGCTGAACAGATGCTCGGCTATGAAGACGGGATCATGTCCGCACCGACGGGGTTCGGCAAAACCGTCATCGGAGCTTATCTTATTGCTGCCATTGGTCTCCCAACGCTCGTCATCGTTCCTAAAACTGCGCTCATTGCCCAATGGAAATCCCAACTCGAACGATTTCTCGACATCACGGACAACAGAGAGCCCGTCCGAACCCCAAAGGGACGAATCAGCAAAAGACAGCCTCCGCTCATTGGGCAAATCGGAGGAGGCAAGACCGCCATAAGCCGTCTCATCGACATTGCTTCATTCCAGTCGCTATCCGGCAAAGATCCCCAAACCGGCGAGTCATTAGCCAAGGAGTTCGTTCGCGATTACAGTCTCATCATCTGTGACGAATGCCACCATGCGGCCGCGCCACAGCTTGAGCTTGTCCTCAAGTCCGCTCCTGCCAAATATGTATATGGCCTTTCCGCAACGCCCGAGCGTTCGGACGGACTCACGCGGGCACTCTCGATGCTCTGCGGCCCGGTTCGCTATGTCGTCGATCCAAAAACGCAAGCAATCCAGCAGGGGATTCAGCGCATTGTTAGACCGCGTTTCACCGGAATTCGATTACCCACCTACGAACCAGGAGCATCCTTTAACCAAATTCTCGATCTCCTGTGTGTACACGCCGCGAGAAACGAAGCAATTATCGAGGACGCCCTCGAGGCCGCATCAAACGGCCGGCATCCGCTTGTGCTATCTAAAAGAAAAAAGCATGCCGAAGAGCTATGCAGGCTACTTCAAAGCCGTGGACACGAACCCATACTCTTAACCGGAGAAATCGACGCCAAAGAAAGAAAAGCAATACTGAAGAGTCTTCCCAGCTTTGAGCATGAGCATCGAATCATCGTCGCAACTGAAAGTCTTCTGGGCGAGGGCTTCGACCTGTCTTACCTTGACACTTTGCTCATTGCCACTCCAATATCTTGGGACGGCAGCATAACGCAGCAGGCAGGTAGGCTACACAGAAGCCACGAGGGCAAACAGCGGGTTGAGATATTCGACTATGTTGACCTGTCGATACCCATGTTCGCGCGCATGTACCAAAAGAGGCTCAAGACCTACGCCAAGCTGGGGTATGAAGTCTTTGCGGCAAACGACAACAGACAGGACGATCGAAACATCCTCGTTAGGTCGGCAAGAGCCGTGGAGGCTTTAGTGAATGACATCGAGAACGCATCGAAAAGCATTTTTATTGCCGCACCCTACGCGTCCGCCGCATGCCTTGAAAAGCTCGCCACTGCACTCGCGGATGCCGCTACCCGTGGAATTGCCCTTGAGATTTCTATTGCTTCAACTCCACGCGATGACGTGAAAGCGATTTTTGCCGAGATGAACGTCAACTATCTCATCAAAGCCGAAGGACGCCTGTGCGCATCAGTGATTGACGAGGAAACTGTCTGGTACGGAGCTATTCCGTTGCTGGCTTTCCCAAAGAAAGAAGACTGCAGCATTCGTTTCAAAAGCAGCAAAGTCGCAGCCGAGCTTTTGAGCGAAATTCAGCGAAAAGTGGAACCGGAGGCCGCGGCGACGAACGGGGTACCCCCAGCAGTTGCGGTGAAATAGGAACTGTTTTTGACTTATTAGCTGTCAATCAATCCCTATTCCACCGCAACTTAGAAATCGGCAATCAGCCCTGCGGGCCCTGGAACAGCTCCTCATGCGAGCCCATTCTGACCAGCCGGATCACAGGATTAGTCTTATGCGGTAAGTAGAGAACGACCACGTCGACCAAGCCATCGGATAGGTGGAAATCGATGTGGCCGTTGTAGTTTCCGCCCGGGTTTGAAAGCTCATGGGCGCCATATTCCGCGGGAAGCGAGCCGTGAGCTGCAAGCTCTGCGACTGCCGCCTTAAACTCACTCTTTAGCTGCGGATGCATGCGCATCGTTCGTTTGTAGTCCGCCTTAAATTGAGCCTCGACTTTAATCTCGAACATCGCTATTCCTCATCGAGGAATGACATAAGCTCATCAGCGTTGTTGAATGACGGGCTATCGTCCGGCAAAATCCCCAACTCATGAGCCTCGGCGATCACCATGGCACGCCTCGTCGCCTCGTTGGGCACCTCCGCCCTTCCTACAATCTCAAAAGGAATCTTTCGCTGATTTACCAGCTGCCGAACGGCAAGATTGAGATAGGAATTGAGGCTGAGGCCGACCGAATCCAAGAACTCAGTCGCCTGCTCCTTGAGCCCCTCTTCGATGCGAACCGTCGTAGGCTTAACCGTTGCAGTAGACATACGCGACCTCCTCGCCCTCGTCTTTTACATCAGTATACCCAATATAAATGTCAACCTGACGTTAGATAGCATCAGATTACCATGCATATTCATGTCGCTGTGGGCACGATTGCTCTACATCAACCCGCTGAGCGCAATGTCGACGGCTTCGTTGAGGTCGTCGGTGATGTGCACCAGCTCCGGATCGAGCGGGCTGATCATGCCGGCGTCCATCACCGGGCCGTTGAGCCAGTCGAACAGGCCCTGCCAGTACTCGGTGCCCACCAAAACGAGCGGCATACGCTTGACCTTGTGCGTTTGCACCAGCGTGAGCACCTCGAACATCTCGTCGAGCGTGCCAAACCCGCCGGGAAACACAATAGCGCCCGAGCTGTATTTGACGAACATGGTCTTGCGCACAAAGAAGTAACGGAAGTCCATGCCGAGGTTCACGTATTTGTTGAGCCCCTGCTCGTGCGGCAATTCAATGCCCAGGCCAACTGACTTGCCGTTGACACTCGCCGCTCCCCTGTTGGCCGCCTCCATGATGCCGGGACCGCCGCCGGTGATAACCGCCACGCCGCGCTGGGCGATTTTGCGCCCGACGGTGCGCGCCGCCTTGTAAAGCGGATCGGTCTTGGGCGTGCGGGCGCTACCGAAGATGGTCACCGCGGGGCCAAGCTCGGCAAGCGCGCCGAAGCCATCGACAAACTCTGCCTGAATGCGCAGCACGCGCCAGGGGTCGGCGTGCAACCAGTCGGTCGAATCCTCGGGCGCCAGCAGGTTGGCGTAGGTGTTGTCCTTAGGAATCATGGGGCCGCGCATGACCACGGGGCCGCGGCGGTACGTCTCGTCGTAGGCAGGCTCGCCCTCGACGTTCTCATTTTTAATCATGGGATGCTCCTATCGAAAATAGAAACGGGCGGGGTCGACGCCATGCGCCAAACACCCGCCCGAACATCAACTATTCGGTATGGTACCCACGATGCATCAAGAGCTTGCAAGCTATCGGTCAGCGGTCGCGCAGCCGGTGTCAGCAAATGTGACGAGCGGTTGCCGCTCAGCCTTTGCCGTTGCCCGCGCTCTGCAAGCGCCCGCGCCGCTCCTAGTAATCCACCGCGGCAGGACTATTCATCCAATCGCTCACGAATGCGCCGTAACGGCCCTCGATAATGGCCTGACGGGCACACTGCATAAGGTTGAGCAGGTAGTAGATGTTGTGCATCGACAGCAGAATGCCGCCGAGCATCTCCTTCTGCGTGACCATGTGGCGAATGAGTGCGCGGCTGTAACCGCCCGTGCACACCGGGCAGGTGCAGGTGGGATCGATGGGGCCGTCGTCGTGCGCAAAGCGCGCGTTGCGGAAGTTGAGGCGACCCTCACTCGAAAACGCCGTGCCCATACGGCCGGTGCGCGTCGGTAGCACGCAGTCGAACATGTCGATGCCCACACCAACACCGCGCACGAGGGTGGTGGGGTTGCCGACGCCCATCAGGTAGCGCGGCTTGTGCTTGGGCATGTACTCGCTTACGAGCGGTGCCAGGGTCTCGAACATGGTCTCGTGGTCCTCGCCCACCGAGTAGCCGCCGATGCCGTAACCGGGGAAGTCGCCGCACTCCTCCAGATGGCGCAGCGAGCGCAGGCGCAGATCTAGGTGCATGCCGCCCTGAACAATGCCAAAGAGCGCCTGGTCGTCGCGGGTATGAGCCTTATAGCAGCGCTCGGCCCACATACTCGACAGCTCAACGGCGCGCTCAACGTAGGCGCGCGTGGCGGGATAGCCCGGGCACTGATCGAGCTGCATGCAGATGTCGGAGCCGAGCTTCATGGCGATTTCCATGTTGTCCTCGGGCGTCCAGAACACGTGGCGGCCGTCGTAGTCGTTGACGATAAAGCGCACGCCCTCGTCGGTGAGCTTGACGGCGTCGTTGTGGCTGAACACCTGGAAACCGCCCGAGTCGGTGAGGATAGGACCGTGCCAGTTCATAAACTTGTGCAGGCCGCCCAGCTCGGCGATAGTGTCCTCGCCGGGACGCATGGACAGATGATAGGTATTGGCAAGCACGATCTGGGCGCCGAGCTGTTTGACGGTCTCGGTAGGAATGCCCTTGACGTTTGCCTTGGTGCCCACGGGCATGAAGATTGGCGTCTCGATGTCGCCGTGCGGGGTGTGCAGCACGCCGGCACGCGCATGCGTCGTCGGATCCTCGGCGATCAGATCGAATTTAAAAAGGCTCTGGTCCATAAACTGGAACTCCTTGGTTGCGGTTCATACGCAAACCATTATACGGGCAACCCGCAAGGAGCACCGACTCGACAGAAACTGGTGCAAAGGGGGCAGCAAACGAGCGTGGATTTTCGGACGCCCATCTCATGAGAGTGGATAATCTCCCACTTTTGCCCGAAACACAGACCAAAAACGGGAGATTATCCACTCTCGTTCGGCGGGTACTCATTTTAGTACGTCCCCAATGAGTGGAGCTATTTACCAGCCACGCCAACGCCGATGTTTTGGGAATGTCAGCGAGCGGTCGCCAGAGCGAACAAATTGGCATGAAAAGAGGACGGCATAGACCTTCTGGTCATGCCGTCCTCTTTGAATGACAAGTTGTCGCTCTGGTGACCGCGCAGCGTCGAGCCGTTACGCGGTTTGGTAAAACCGCGTAACCCCTAAGGCCGCTGGCCCATGCCACCCTCGAGGGTGACGGTCTCGCCGTTCATGTACTTAAAGTCGGGACCGCAGAGCTGAACGACCACGCGGCCGATTTCCTTCTCGACGTCGCCGTAGTGGCCCGCCGGCGGCATGTGGACGTTGGCCTTGAACGCCTCGGGGTAGGCATCCTGGAAGTTCTCGAGCGCGGCGGTCCAAGCAAGCGGGCACACGATGTTGACGTTGATACCGTCCTTGCCCCACTCGTTGGCGGCAACGCGAGTCAGACCACGGATGCCCTCCTTGGCGGCGGCATAGCTGCACTGACCATAGTTGCCAAACAGGCCGGCGCCCGAGGCAAAGTTGACCACGGAGCCCTTGGTCTCCTTCAGGTGCGGATAGGCCTTCTGCATGTACAGATAGGTGGCATACAGACCGGAATAAATGGCCAGGTTAAACTGATCCATGGTGTGGTCGGCGATGGTCACACCCGAGGCGCTGGCCTGAGCATTGTTGACGACGGCGTCGATGCGGCCGAACTCCTCAATGGTCTTGTCGATAACGTTCTGGACGACAGCCTCGTTGTCCTGACCAGCCGAAACATCGGCCTGAACAGGCAGAACCTTGACACCGTACTCGGCCTCGAGGGACTCCTTGGCGGCCTCGAGCTTGGCGACGTTGCGGCCGGTGATAACGAGGTTCGCGCCCTCCTTGGCAAAAGCGATATCGATGCCGTAACCGATGGAGCCAGCGGAGCCGTCCTTAAGCGTGGCCTTGCCGCCGCCGGTGACGATCACGGTCTTACCAGTGAAAAGTCCCATATAAAGTCCTTTCAAATCGCGACGGGCGCACCCGCCGACTGCGCGCATCCAAATAAACGCGCCAAAAGCTGAAATGCAACTTTAGCGGGTTCAAGTGAAAAATAAAGACCGCAGCAGGCGAACGGCACCACGTCGTTCGGCGAAGGGATTGTCAAGTACAAACTGGATAAAGCGGCCGAGTTATTGTTATCAGATCGAGCCATCGAACACGTTTTGAAACTTTGCTGCGGCGCGCGGGATGTCGGCGCGAGACTTTATCATAGGGTGACAAACAACGATGAGGAGCACATGCCTATGACAGACGAGCTGGACCCCCAGACTCAAGAGCATATTGATGATCCCGCAGACGTCACCACAGATACTGACGCTGTGACCTGCGATGGTACCGACGTCGACGGCCCCATCTTGGACGAAAGCGCTACGGCGGAAACCCCCGAATCAGAAAACGTCGATGAGCAAAACGACGATGCGCCCGCTCAGGACGACGCCCCCGTACAGGACGACGCCCCGCAAGCAGCGGGCCCCATCGAGGTGTCTTCGGAAGAAGAGCTCGATGCCGTCATGGACTCCATGATGGACGCCGTCAAAGCGATGAAAGACGCCGTGTCCGATGCCGATATTGATGCCGAGGAAGAGGAGGCTGCCGAGGCCGCCTCGACCTTTGTGCCCGGCGAGACTCCGGTTGCCGACCAGGGCAGCACCATGCCCTCGTTTCTGCAGCTCGAGCACCCCACGATTGGCGCCGATGCGGTCGATCCGCACGCAGCAGGCTTTTCTGTGGTCGAGGGCGGTACCGGCAATATCGCCGCGCCGCAGGCTGCCGATGCGGACGCTGCCGACACCGCTCGCCCGACCGCCCCGCACTACCCCGCCGCGAGCCACGATCTGGGGACCGCTGTCTCGAACACTGCGAACGCCGTGGGCACCTTTATCGCCCAGGGTGCCTCGGCCATGCGCGAGATGAACGCCGCGAAAAAGGCACTTGCCGATGCCCGCGCCCACCTGGCCGAACTTGAGCAGCGCATTACCGATCAGACCGAGGAACTCGAGACGCGCCAGGATATCGCAGGCCGCTACGACCAGATCGTCGCCGACCAGCGTCAGGCGATCGCCACAGCGCAAAAGACCGCTGCGGCAGCCGAGATTGACCGTGATGCCCACGCCGCCAAAGCGACAGAGCTCAAGAGTCAGTTCGAACAAATGAAGACAGAGGATGACGCGACTGAGCTCCGCCTGAAGGCCGCGCTCGACGCCGTGGAGGCCCGCGAGGCGAGCTCGCGCGAGACCGGCAACCGCCTCGTTCGACGTCTTGAGGATTCCAAGCGTATCCGCGACAAGGTGAAGGCCGAGCGAGACGCCGGCATTGCGGCCGCACAACAAACCGTCGACGCCACGCGCGCCCAGCTCGAGACGCTGCGTCATGAGTATGCCGAGCTGCAACGCAATCCCTCGGCAAATCCCGCCAACTATACGGTGCGCACTAGCGAGCTCTCGATGCAGATCTCCGACACGGCAGATGCCCTGCGTAAAGCCGAAGAAGATGTCCCGCGCATCACCGCCGACCTTGAGCACTCGTTTGCCGCAGCCGAGCAGGCCGTCGAGCAGGCTCAAGCCCCCATTGCCGAAGCCAAACGCGCACACCAAGCCGTGACGACTGAGGCCGATGCCGCGCGCGACGAGCTGCAGACGGCGAAAACTGCCGCCACGACGCGCCAGCGCGAACTGCGCGAGAAGATCGCCGCCGAGGACAAGGCACGCCGCGACCAAGAGCAAAGCATCGCCAACGCCCAAGCAGATGCCGCACATGCACAGTCGATCATCGAGCAGGCGACCGAGGTACATGACCATCCAGAGATCACTGAGTCGCTTGCAGGATCCTTGGCCCGAGACAAAGCCGAACACGCCGAGACCGAGCGAGAAGTCGCCCAGCTCGAGGCCACCGAGGACGCGGTGCGCGAGCGTACCCGCGACTCACGCATCAAATTCACCGGCGCCATCGTCTGCATCGTCGCCGCAATCCTGGCGATCATCCTAGTCTGGCTGTTCGCGAGCAAGTAGTCATTTAAGAACGTCCCCAATGACTACAAGGAGTGTCCCAAACTGCCGGCACAGACGATATGAGCAGGACATAAAACATTGAGAGCCCCTGCTGCATGAAAGACCGCGGATTAGGCCGACAATGGTGAGTGTCTAATTCAGCCGCGGCGGCCGCGCCGCATTCATGGAAGGGGCTCCCATGCTCGATACTACCACCTTCGTCGGCCTCGACGTCCACGCCCG
>CABURR010000038.1 GCA_902493985.1 uncultured Collinsella sp.
ATTGTTGGCTTTGTACTTTGTCTTGCAATGGTGCTATGTGCATCATTTGCGAGGTATAGGTCCGAGCAGTCGTTCATCGATGGCGCTGAAAATGGGTTTGGCATAGACGGGATGTATGTCAACGATGGCGCGACCAGGCCGTCTATGGCGATTCTTGCAGGCGAAGACATGGAATGGCAAATCTGTAATGACGATGGCTCTTGTCTGAGTGGTCGTTTGGCCGCAACGAGCGACCCGAATTCGTTCGATCTTCTCGACAATGATGGATCGGATTGCGGTTCAGTTCACCTGTCGTATGCATCACGAGATAGGATGGACGGCATTCTCTACGTCTCCCATGAGTCTGGCGATTTCAAGATGCGCAGGACTAACCGAGTGCCGGCTTTTTTCGAGGAGTGAGAATTCCCGGCGGTCTGCCGATCAGGCCGCCGGGGTATTGAACCCCGCATTCATCCGTACACACACGGATGAATGCGGGAAGTGTCCGGATGAAGTTGATAATCAAGGAAACAAAGCCGTTCTGCCTGGGACGGCTTTGGCCTGGACTTTAACTACAACATCGCAATCGACACTTATCAGCTCGCGCAACGCGCATGGCCAGATCTCGGACGCTGGTGCATGGAGGACCTTCGAGATTTACTGGACATCCAAAACGACGACGCACACCGCGTGCTCGCCGACTGCGAAGACGAGATGGCTGTCTACAATGCGATCAGAAACGGCGTGAAGTCCGGAGATCTTTCTGTGGAACCGCCGCGCCGTCGCGCGAGCCGACCGGGCAACCCGGGTAATCTGGTCCCGGCTCTCCCGGTCGTATTCCTACGATATCGCCCCTAGATCACCAATGTGTCAGATAAAGAATGAGGCAATGGCTGTGATCACGCCTACGGCAGATGCAACGACTGCGCCTTTTTTCCTCTCCTTTAGTCCGACGAATAGGGTTGCCGTAAAGTAAAGGGCGGAAATGCAGGCTATGGCAAGCGAAACGAGTTCCTTGGGCGGTTTCAGCAAAAGGTCGCTAGCAAAGAGTAATGCAAGCAGGGCAAAGCCGATTGTGGTCAAGTATCTCGATTGATTTTGCGACTGCATGGCAACTGCCTTTCAGAACATGCAAGTGAAAAGTCGGTACGATGTCATTGCGGTTGCAAACAAGCCGCCGCCAGGACCGGTTGTCACGAGACCGGCGATAACGCATTTTCTCGGTTTCCAGCTCATGACAGACCCCTCTCTCATGGTGCAACGTATACATTATGAGATATACACATTTTGTCCTATAAGCCCCAAGGATGACGATTCCAATACGGACGACGACACCAAAACCGGCATCGACGGCTCCATGGACGATTCGGATTCCAAATAGGCCCTGTTAGTTGAGCCACTTCTTTGCCGGTGTCGTATACGAGACCGCTATACCCGCGGCAATTGCCATCAGGCAACTCGCGATGAATCCGAACTCATACTTCAAAACGTTTGTTGCGGTCAGGGCGATAATCAACACTGTCAGAATTTGCAGAATTATCGTTATTGCGAAGAGATTGATTCCTTGTTTGGCCGAAGTCGCTGAATGAGTTTGGCTTCGTTGATTCAGGTTGAGGCAGACAAGGAAAGCGACCAGTTCGCTTGATAAGGGGCCGACTACATAGAAAAAGATTGCGTCAATGAAGCCAATAGTGTTGTAAGTGTTGTAAGTTGTTTCGCCGGAAAAAACAGCGTATAAAGCATATCCAAATCTTGGCTGATTCATGTATGAGTACGAGAAGACGAAGAGCGTCAATATTGCCACTACCAGAAGTGCATTCAGGATAAATCGCTTGGTATTCATCGGTAGCTCCTTCCGGATGACTCTTATATGTAATTATACAGCAGCCTTTTTCAAAGGATCACACAGTCCTAAATAACGTGCACTTTCGCTGGAGGGCCGCTGTTTGGCGGCCCTCTTTTTTGCACAGGCGCGGTGGGATGGTAATATCGGGCGGGAGTCAGCCGCTCTGATAGAATCGTCCTTGCTGTCGGCAGCCCTCGTGCCGGGCAGAGCCCTCCATTTGATGGGAGGTGATGCCCATGACCGATTTCACCGAGCTCGTGAAGCTCCTGACCGCTATGGTCTCGCTCCTCACGGCCCTTGTCGGCCTTTCCAAGGCACTCAAGCAGGGCTCGAAGCCCAAAAAGAAAGGCCACCGTCGCTAAGACGATGACCCAACTTCATTAAGCAACGGCTCTGCCCAGCTCTCTACAACTTGGGCTGCCGTCGGCACCATTCTACCCTCCTGACAAGGAATTCGTCCATATTTCAAAAACCAAATTGCGTTTGCTATCGAAGTTCATTCATCGTCCATGTACATGAGCGGAACAGCGGAAACCGTTCGCTATGCTCCTGACCGTGCCAAAGAATTACTCGAAACGGGACCACGAGAGTACGATCGTTTGCCGGATAGCCGCCACTACGACGGATATCCTTGATAGTAAGCGCTAGAATGATTTTGCTCCTATGGAGCTCAGCCCCGGCTGGTAAACCTGACGTTCGGCGCGGTGTGCGTGGACGCGCCTGGAGAGCTTGACCTCAAGTACGTTCAAGCCTAGGGGCCTAAGCCCCCCGCGCTCAAGCCTAGGCTTGAGAGAGCAGACTGGCAGGCAGCAACCGGGATATAAACGATTTAGGGGGAGTACTGGCGTACTCCCCTATTTTTTACTGAGTAGCCGAAAAAACGAGGCAACGAGAGGCGATTTAAGGTGCCTGAAAACAGGTACCCCTAGCGGGTATCCAAGTAGGTTTTTTTTGGGGTCGTATTCGCGATTGTGTTAAGCCGTTTACCTGGGCGTTTGGTTTCGAATGGGCGTTTTGGCTATTTTTGCGGTGCGTTTGCCGCTGGGGTGTCATCGTCTGGGTCGTGAACGACATACCAGCTGTTTTGGTAATGGCAGATGTCGCGGCACGTACCGTCCCCGACGATCACGCGCCAGGACTCGGACCGCTTGTTCCTGCCGAGCGCCCACGAACGGGAGCTGTAGGACTCGATGCGGTCGAACGGGTAGACGGTGCCGTCGTACCATTTGATGCCCCACGGGGCGTACTCGCCGTCGGGGCGGCACTCGACGAGGGCCGTGACCAAACGTATCGACTTATCGCTCTCCCCCACGACGGCACCCCTCTCGAATCAATAACGAACGCGTGTTCTATAATAGCGTAATCACGATTGTTGACCATCGGTGCGGTTGCCGCTGCGGCAAGACCGGAGCAGAATTATGGAATAGCCCTACGCTCGGCGATGTATCTGTTAACCCTGAGCGAAGGGAGCCGCATATGCATGCAGCGGCAATTAACCTTCGGGGGGGGGTATCTCCTAGAGGTACTCTTCTCCGAGGACAGTCAATCATCGAGTACGTCCTGATCATCGCGGTTATCGGCCTGGTGATCGTGTTCGCGGGACCCGGCGTGGCCGGTGCCATCCGCAACCAGTTCAACCTGGTCGGCAACACGGTGAACAACGGGACGACCGGCGGCGTCGAGAGCGGAGGAGCGTCCGGCGGCGGTTCCGCCGGGGCCGATTCCGCGACCGTCCAAGCGGCCGTCGCCAAGGACGCGAAGGACTGGACGCTCGAGGAGCAGAAGGCCGTGGCCGAGGACATCGCCAAGGATGGCACGGCTTCTCCCGCATACGCCAAGGCGAAGGCAGCGATGGATGCGGGGACGAAATTCTCCGTCAAGTTGACCAATGGCGAGACGCTCGAGTACCGCATCGTCGGCATCAACCACGACGACCTCGCGGACGGCACCGGCAAGGCGGGACTCACATTTGAGGCGACCAACGGCGCAATGGGCAAGCAGCGCATGAGTGACTCATATTACAATTTCGGCGGATGGGAGCAGTCCGAGCTGCGCGGCCGCCTCAACTCCGGCGACCTCTGGGCGCTCCTGCCGGCTGAGATCCAATCTAGGGCGAAAGCCGTCACGAAAATGACCGACAACAAGTTGGACACATACCCCGGCACCGTGACGGCCACGACCGACAAGGTCTTCCTGCTCTCGACGACCGAGGTCTACGGAAACCTCCAGGCCAATGGGCACCTCCAGTCCGACGGCTCCCAGTACGAGTATTACGCCTTCAAGGGCGTGACGCAGGAAAAATTTTCCGGGGCTTCGTCCGGCTCTAGCCACTGGACTCGCTCCGTATGTCTGGATGGCTCCCAGTACTTCCGCTATGTCCATAGCAACGGTGACTGGAGCAACCACGGCTACACGGCAACCGACTTCGTGTTTCCCGCTTGGTGTTTCTAGACAGTTTGTCCTATAAGCTGACATTTGGATAAAGGCCCGCGCTATCCTGCGCGGGCCTTTCTTTTAGCAGCAGAACGAAGGGGTTTGAGGTTCATAGCACAGTTTATCGAGTTGAGGAGAAATGGGGTCGTACAGCGGCTCTCAGAGCGCCTGCCGCACTCCCCCGCCATTACCTCTGCGGCGTCCTCGTATAGAGCCCATCCTGCTTGGCGTTTCGTTGCAACAGCCCACTTGTCCACCGATCAAGTGAACTACTGGAATAAATACAGCGAAACGCTTGTTCGTTACAGTCGCTATACCTATGTAAATCGCCGCGATAAATACAGCCTGTACTCGGCTGTATACCAGCTACGCGTATGTAGATTCACATCGCGTTAATAAATCGGCTCAAGCGTGTGCAAAACACGCAAGTAACCGCAAAAAGCGAATATCGCGCAGCTAGATTTTGGCGTCCTGTTGCTTAATCAAAATTAAGCAATTGCTTAAAACAAAAAAGGTCAGGCACTAGGTGCCTGACCTGCAAACTTCTGGTCGGGACGACTGGATTCGAACCAGCGACCCCTTGACCCCCAGTCAAGTGCGCTACCAAGCTGCGCCACGTCCCGAAGCTTTTGTTTGTTGCTCTGCTCTCGCTCGCAACAGGGAATATATTAACCCGAAACTTTGCCCTTGTGCAAGAACTTTTTTAAATATTTTGAAGCAAGTCCAAAATTGTATTTGCGAGCTGGGGTTTTGTTAGCACGGGGAGTTCTTGCGTGCCCGCTGTGCTTACAATCCAGGCCTTGTTAGTGTCGGTTCCAAAGCCCGAATCGGCGCGTGAGACATCGTTGGCGATAATGGCATCGCAACCTTTGCGTGCCAATTTGCGCTCGGCGTACTCGACAACGTTATCGGTCTCGGCCGCAAAGCCGATCACGCATCGCTCGCCCTTCTGACGCGAAAGCTCGGCTAAGATGTCAACGGTCTCGACGAGCTCGATTCGATCCAGGCGCTCGTTAACCTTTTTGAGCTTATGGTCGGCAGGGGCCGCCGGGGTATAGTCGGCGACGGCAGCCGCACAAATTGCCGCATCGGCCGTCTGAAAGGCGCTCAGTGCCGCCTGGAGCATCTCTGCGGCGGTTTGCACGCGCACGCACTCCACGCCGCGGGGAACATCGAGCGATGTCGGTCCCAACACGAGCGTGACTTCGGCACCGCGGCGTGCGGCCTCCCCCGCCAGGGCGATGCCCATCTTGCCCGAAGAGCGGTTGCCGATGAATCGCACGGGGTCGATCGGCTCGTGCGTGGGGCCGGCGGTAATCACGACGCGCTTGCCCGCCAGGTCCTGAGGCGCGGGGTTGAGCACCTCACAGACAGCCTCGACGATGTCTCCCGGCTCGCTCATGCGTCCCGTGTCCACGTCGCCGCAGGCAAGGTAGCCGCTGCCCGGACCCACCACATGGACACCGCGCTCGCGCAACGTGGCCATGTTGGCCTGCGTCGCCGGTGCCTTCCACATGCCGTTATTCATAGCGGGTGCGATCACGATGGGTCGCGGTGTGGCTAGTAGCGTGGTGGAAATAAGGTCATCGGCGATGCCGTTGGCCATCTTGGCGATGATATTAGCCGTCGCGGGCGCTACGACCACCAGATCGGGCTCCTGCGCCAGCGAAATGTGGTGGATGGGGTCGGAGGGATCGTCGAATAGGCCCACCGCGACCGGCTCATTGGTGAGTGCGCGGAAGGTAAGCGGCCCCACGAACTCCGTGGCATGCTTGCTCATAACGACCTTGACGCGCGCGCCGCGCTTTTGCAACAGGCGCACGATATTGCACGACTTATAGGCGGCGATCCCGCCGGTAATGCCCAGCAGGATCGTTTTTCCCTCAAGTTGCATTGAATTGTTGGGTGCCGCCATCGTTTAAGCTTCCTTGCTCGGGAGCACCAGGAGGCGGTGGCAGTACGGGCAGTGCGTAATCTCGCTACCGTCATGGTTGAGGTCGCTCATGGACGATGCCTGCAGCGCGGTGTGGCAGACCGTGGGGATGTTGCCCTGGATGGTCTCCACGGCCAGGCCGCGGAACTGCTTGAGCAGACGCTCGTAGTCGGTGAGCACGTCGGCCGGTAGCGTGGCAGCAAGCGCGGTGCGCTCCTTAGTAGCGGCGTCAATCTGAGCCTGCAGGTCGGCAGCCTTGGCGCGGGCGGCCTTGGTATCGGCCTTTACGCCCTCCTCGAACTTGGCGATGATTGCCTGTGCGCGGGCCTCGCGGTCGAGCGCCTCCTTATGGGCGACAACGACGTCCTTGCGGGTGTGCTCAATCTTGTCCAGACGCTTGGCCAGGGTGGCGAGTTCATTCTCCAGGTCCTGAACCTCGCGGTAGTCGGAGCCGTCGACGTGGCGCTTCTTGGCGGCCTCGATGGCGTTGTTGGTCTGAATCTCGGTGGTGTTGAGATCGTCGAGCTCAATGTCCAGATCCTTGCGCTGGGCGTAGAGTTTGGTCATCTCGGACTTGAGCTTCACATAGGTCTTGCGCTTGGAAGCGAGCTCCTTGAGCTCCGGCATATTGGCAAGTTCACTCTTGTTGCGGGCGAGCTCCAAATCGATCTGTTGCAGCTTGAGTAGCGTAGCGCCGGCGCTCATAAGTTCTCTCCTTTTGTCACAGTCCACCATTGGCAAGGGTTCAGTATTTTAATCGCATGACGGGGGTTGACCCCGGCGTCAACTGCAGAGTTCATCAATATATCAACGAACGGCTCCTCAGAGCGGTCGTGGCCGAGCAAGATCACCGGCAGCCCGCGCAAGGCAAGGTCTTGCTCCACGTGGTAGCCCGCCTCGCCGGTTACGATGACATCTGCGCCCGCGGCGATGGCGAGCTCTCCAAAGTCGCCCAGGGAGCCGCCTAAAATAGCGACGGTACGGCATGCGTGCTCGGCTTCGCCCCACGCACGCGGGTCGCTGCCGAAGGCCGTGGCAGCACGGGTGGCAAGATCGCGCAGCGTGCATGGGTCGTTGAGCGTTGCAAGCGCGCCCAGGCCGGTGGTCTCGG
Organism: uncultured Collinsella sp.; assembly: GCA_902493985.1. Classification (GTDB taxonomy): domain Bacteria; phylum Actinomycetota; class Coriobacteriia; order Coriobacteriales; family Coriobacteriaceae; genus Collinsella. The sequence continues at coordinate 7,303 of CABURR010000038.1, forward strand.
GGTCGTCCACGTGCTCCAGTGAGCTGACGGGTGCGGCACCCAGCAGCTCACTCAGGCAGATGCGGGCTTCGTGCGAGCGGTCCAGGTTGGTGTGGAGCGAGATAATGCTCACGCCGCAACGCGCTGCCTCGTAGAGCGCCGCACTGCATTGGGGGCGTGCAGCATCCGCCGGACAAAATGCCTCGGGCGCCTTGATATAGACAGGATGGTGCGTCAGCAGCACGTTTGCACCGGCTTCTTGGGCGCGGAGAACATTAGCTTCGGTCGCATCGAGCGCGCAGGCAACGCCGGTGATCTCAGCAGCGGGGTCTCCCACAGATAGCCCAACATGATCCCAGCCCTCGGCGTCCGCCTTGGGGTAGCGCGCCAGCAGCGCACGTTCAAGCTCAGCGACGATCATGCGGCACCCACGATCGAGAGCAGCGTCTGGGCAAACTCGTCCAGATCGCCCGGATTCACGCGGTCATCAAAGGAAATGCGCAGTGCGCCCAATGCCTGCTCGCGACCGATGCCCATCGCGCTTAAAACATGGCTCGGGTCCATGCTGCCGCTCGAGCACGCCGAGCCTGCCGATACCTCAAAGCCGGCGGCGTCGAGCTTGACGATGAGCTCCTCGGAGTCCATGCCGTCGACGTAGATCGAAACCATACCCGGCAGACGATCGGCCTGCGCGTAGTCGCCCATCGTGGCGTGAATGCGCGGGTGGGCCGTAAGCGTGGCGTAGAGCTTGTCGGAAAGGGTTTGCAGCGTCGCACGCTCCTGGGCCACATGGGGCACCAGCGTGCGGGCGGCAGCGGCAAAGGCCAGCTGCGTGCGCAGGTCCTGCGTGCCGGCACGACGACCGGCCTCCTGTCCGCCGCCAAAGATGCGCGGGCGCAGCGGCGTGCGGTTCTTAAGGTAGAGCGCGCCGGATGCCACGGGGCCACCGATCTTGTGCGCGGCAACGGTCATGGCGTCAACTCCCAGCTCGGTGACATCGAGCGGAATATGCAGATACCCCTGGATGGCATCGGTGTGGAACAGGGCGCCAACGGTATGCGCGGCCGCGGCAAGCTCGCGGATGGGCTGCACCACGCCGGTCTCGTTGTTGGCAACCATGATGCTTACAAGTGCCACGTCGTCGCCTAGCAGCTCGACAAGCGCGGCAGGCTCAATGTAGCCCATGCGGCAGGGCTGCACCAGGTCGACGGTAAATCCGGCGGCACGCAGCAGCGGCAGGTTGTCCAGAATCGAATCGTGCTCGATGGCAGATACGATCACGCGGTTACGCTTGCGATCGCGCTGACGAGCGCCCTCGGCAAGACCGAGCAGCGCCAGCTGGTTGGCTTCGGTGCCGCCGTTGGTCAAAACAATCTCGGACGGGCGAACGCGCGCGCCAAAGCTGCGGGCAATCTCGCGACGCGCCACTTCCAGGCGTGCAGCGGCCTTGCGGCCGAGCGAATGCAGCGAGTTGGGGTTGACGCCGGCAAGCTCGCTGTCGTCGTACTCGCGCTGCGCAAGGCGCGCCTCGGCGCGCATGGGCGTCGAGGCGGCATAGTCAAGATTCACGGGTATGCGGTTTTGACCTGCGGTCATAAGGTTTTATGCCTCCTGTGCGGCCTCGTTGCCCAGCTTCTGCAGCAGCGCAACCTCGGCAGCGGGATCTTCGGACTTAAATACGGCGGAGCCGGCTACGAGCACGTTGGCGCCGGCCTTGACGACCTCGGCGATGTTCTTGGAAGAGATACCGCCATCGACCTCGATCAGGGGCGACACGCCGTGGCGCTCGCACATGGCTGTAAGCTCGTGCAGCTTAGGCAGAGTGCCCGGGATAAAGCTCTGGCCGCCAAAGCCGGGGTTCACGCTCATCAGCAGCACCATGTCGACAACGTCGATGATGCTCTCGAGTACGCACACGGGGGTGGCGGGGTTGAGCACCACGCCGGCCTTGACGCCGCGCTGCTGCAGGTGCGTGAGCGTGCGGTGCAGGTGCGTGGAGGCCTCGTAGTGCACGGTGATCATGTCGGCACCGGCGTCGGCGTACCAATCGACCGTCTCGTCGGGGTTCGACACCATCAGGTGTGCGTCGACCGGTACATCGGTGGAGCGCTTGACGGCCTTAAGGATGTCGACGCCAAAGGTGAGGTTGCCGGTAAAGTGGCCGTCCATGACGTCGAAGTGCACGTAGTCGGCACCGGCGATCTTGTCGAGTTCGCCCTTGAGGTTGGCCATGTCGGCCGAAAGGACAGACGGAGCGATTTTGATGGAACCCATGGTAGTAGCCTTTCTGCGCTAGTCGTTGAGTCCGTAGAACTCTTGAGAGGGGACGCGGTCGGTAAGGATCTCGAGCGCCCTATCCAAAGTAACACCGTTGTAGAGCGTTTGCTCCACGGCAAAGGTGAGCGGAATGTCTACGCCCAGTGAACGGGCAAGCTCGCTCACGCTGCGGGCCGCGACGGCGCCCTCGACAACCATATGCGTGCGCGTCTGGTACTCATCGAGCGACACGCCGTGGGCAAACTCGTAGCCAAAGGTGCGGTTGCGCGAATGCTCCGAGGTGCAGGTGGCGATGAGGTCGCCCATGCCGGCAAGTCCCATGCAGGTCATAGCTTGACCGCCGCGGGCGTGTACCAGACGGCTGATCTCGGCCAGACCACGCGTCATGATGAGGGCGAGCGTGTTGTCGCCCGCGCCGGAACCGGCGGAAATGCCGCACACGATGGCGATGACGTTTTTCATGGCGCCGCAAACCTCGACGCCGGTCATGTCCTGCGACAGGTAGATGCGGAAGGCCGTGGATAGGAGCAGGTCCTTAAAGGTCTCCCCTACCTGTGGGTCTTCGCTGGCGATGACGGCGGCAGAAAGTCCGCCGCGGCAAATCTCCTCGGCATGGTTGGGGCCCGAGAGGGTCGCCACGCGCGTCTCGTTGCCGATCTCGCTGGCGATGACCTCGCTCATGAGCAGGCCGGACTCGGGCTCAATGCCCTTGGTGAGGCAGAGCACCGGGGTATCGGCGGCGATAAAGGGCGCGGCCTGGTGGCACACGCTGCGAAGGTGCGTCGAAGGAACGGCAAAGATGATGGCCTCGGCGCCGTCGAGCGCCTGCACGAGCTCGGTCGTGGCGACGACGTTGCCGGGCAGCTCGTAGCCCACAAGGTAGCGGGGGTTGCGGTGCTCGCCATTGATGCCGGCGGCCGTCTGCTCGCTATGGGCCCACATGGTCACGCGCTCGGCTCGCGCGGCGGCAAGGCCGGCGACGGCGGTTCCCCAGGAGCCGGAGCCAATCAGCGCAACATTCATGACTCTCTCCTACTTATCGTCGGGCTCGGTGACGCGCTTGGTAAACGAGAGCTTGGACTCCTTACCGGTCATGAGCTTTTTGATGTTCGCACGATGGGCCCACACCACGGTGATGCCGATCAGCGCCATGCAAAACTTAAGTCCCAGGCTGCTGTACGGAAAGACCGCGCAAGCAGCGATGGGAAGACCGATAGCTGCGGAAAGTGAGCCCACCGACACATACTTGGTGATGGCGACGGCCACGATAAACATGCCGAGCAGCGACAGGCCAATAGGCCAGTACCAGGCGAGAATGACGCCCAGACCAACTGCGATACCCTTGCCGCCATGGAAGTTAAGGTAGGGCGAGAAGATATGGCCCCACACGGCTGCCAGGCAGACGACGCCAAGCATCCAGTCGCCGGCGGCGCCGGGGACCATGATGCTCACGGGGAAGCCATAGCCCACGCTCGCGATGAGCGGACGCGCGATAAGGACGCAGATGGCGCCCTTAAGGCAGTCGAGCAGCAGGGTGAGCGCGGCGACCTTGGGACCGGCCACACGCAGTGCGTTGGTGGTGCCGATGTTGCCGGAGCCCGCCTTACGAATGTCCGTGTGGTTGAACACGCGGCCCAGGATCAGACCAAACGGAATCGCCCCGATAAAGAACGAGACCACGGCGCAGATGGCGGTCAGAAGAATCGGATTATGCATCCTTTTGCTCCTTCTTCCTAAAGAAGAGTCGAATGGGCGTGCCGGCAAAGTCGAAGGTCGAGCGCATGCGGTTCTCCACGTAGCGCTGGTAGGTGTCGTTGACCAGGTCACTGTGGTTGACGAAGAACGTGAACGTCGGCGGGTTGATGCCCGTCTGAGTCACGTAGTGCATTCGCAGGCGGCGCTTGCCGTCCACCACGGTATGACCGAACTCGCGCAGGTCGGTGAGGAACGTGTTGAGGCGTGAGGTACTGATCTTTTGCGAGCGCGTCTTTTCGGCCGCGTCGACCATCGACCAGATCTTCTCGACGCTACGGCCGGTCAGGGCTGAGATGCGCAGGTACTGGGCCCAGGGAGCCATGACGCCCAGACGGCGGTCGACGGTCTCCATGCAGGCCTCGCGCTTGCGGTCATCGTCGAGCAGGTCCCACTTGTTGAGCAGCACCACGATGGCGCAGCCGCGCTCGATGGCAAGACCCATGACCTTCTGGTCCTGCTCCGTAACGCCCACGGAGGCGTCGACGACGAGCAGTGCCACGTCGGCGCGGTCGATGGCGCGCAGGCCGCGGACCATGGAGTAGTACTCGATGTTCTCGTACACGGTGCTCTTCTTGCGAATGCCCGCGGTGTCGACCATGCGGTAGTGCTTGCCGTTGCGCTCCACGACGGTGTCGATGGCGTCGCGCGTCGTGCCGGCAATGTTGGACACGATAGAGCGGTCGGCGCCCAGGATGCGGTTGAACAGCGACGACTTACCGGCGTTGGGACGGCCGATGATGGCGACGTTCAGCGCGTCGGGGAACTCATCAGCGACCTCGTCCTCTTCCTCCGGAAGCAGGGCCACGATGTCATCGAGCAGGTCGCCCGTGCCATGACCATGCAGGGCCGAGAGCGGCGTGGGCTCGCCGATGCCGAGCGAATAGAACTCCCAGATGCTGTCGTTCTCGCGATCGGGGTTGTCGAGCTTGTTCACCAGCAGAAAGACCGGCTTGTCGCAGCGCTTGAGCATGCGGGCAACCGACTCGTCCTCCTCGGTGACGCCGGTGCGGCCGTCGACCACAAACAGGATGACGGCGGCTTCCTCGGCGGCGGCGAGGGCCTGGTCGCGGATGGACGTGGCAAAGACGTCGTCGCTCTTGAGCGGCTCGATACCGCCCGTGTCGACGATGGTGAACTCGCGGCCGTTCCAATCGGCCGTGTGATACGAGCGGTCGCGCGTGACGCCGCGAGACTCGTGGACGATGGCGTCCGAGGTTTGGGCCAGGCGGTTAACGAGCGTGGACTTGCCCACGTTGGGGCGTCCGACGACGGCGACGATAGGTTTCATCTGCTCTCCTTTAATGGGTAGGGTCAGCGGAATTAGTAGAGTCGGCAGGCACAATGCCAAGGATGTGCTCCAGGGTATCGAGCAGCTCATGCGGCATGGTCGACACCACATGAACCTCGGCGCCGCGACTGGTAAGGCTTGCGAGTAAATCGTCACGATGATACTCGTCAAGCGTCATGCCGTCAGCGTTGAACATGAGCTTAGGCACAAAGAGCATAACCCCCGACAGATCTTGGGGCAGCTGCTCCAGAATGTCACACGCGACGATGAGGCCGGTCACGTCCACGTTGCCGCCAAAGTAGCGGTTCTTGATGGCTGTGACGGTGCCGGCGAGACCATGCGGCGACTCCACAAAGCGCGCCACGGTGTCGCGAGCGCTGGCGCCGGAGAGGCACAGAAGGCGCTGGTTGCGCTCGGCGATTGCCTCGCGAACTCGGCGCAGGCGCTCGGCATCGGCGGCGAGCACGTTGTCGGTCTCGTCCAGATAGGAGCGGATCATACCGATGCCGTCGTAGTACTGCGGGTAGCCGTCGTAAAAGTCCGCCTCGGGTGGCTCGATGCCGGCATCCAAGTAGAACTCGTCGCTCATCTGGAAGGTGTGGCGGCCAAAGCGCTCGAAGGCACGGTCCTGGAACGGTCGGATCATGGCAATGGTCTCGCGCGCTAGCTCGGGCTTGTCGCTGTAGGACCAGCTAAAACGGTTCTGATGCTTGGTAAAACCGAGCGGCACAATGCCCAGGCTGGTGATTTGCTCGTGCTCCTCGCAAAAGCGCAGGGTCTTTTCCAGCTCCTCGCCGTCGTTCATGCCGGGGCACAACACGATCTGCGCGTGAATCTCGATGCCGGCGGCCATGATGGCCTCGAGTACGTCCATGCCGCGTTGGGCGTTGCGGCCCATCATGCGTCGGCGGACGTCGGGGCTTACGGCATGGACCGACACATTCATGGGACTCATGTTGCGTTGGATGACGTTTTGCACGTCCTCGTCGGTGAGGTTCGTGAGCGTGACAAAGTTGCCCTGTAAAAAGCTCAGACGGTAGTCGTCATCGCGAATATAGAGCGTGGAGCGGCCGCCCTTGGGGAGCATCGTCATAAAGCAGAACACGCAGGCGTTGACGCAGGTACGCATGCCGTCGAAGATGGGGCCGTCGAACTCAAGGCCCCAGTCCTCGCCCGGGAAGCGGTCGAGCTCTACAGGGGTGACGGTGCCGTCGCGCGGATCGAATACCTCAAGCTCGACGGTGTCGTCGTCGGCCTCCCAGAGCCACACAATCATGTCGGTGAGCTGCTCGCCATTGACCGTGAGTACGCGCATGCCCGGCTCGATACCCACATCCCATGCGGGCGACTCGGGACGCACGTTCTTAACGAGCGCGCCCTCACCCGGCTCGGGGTCGCGGCTGCGCCCGTAATCGGCCACCTCGGCGGCGTATGCGGGTACGGTCTGGTCCATGGTTAGCGGCAAAGCTCCTTGATGCGCTCGACGGCGCGCTCGATGTGTTCTTGCGGGGTGGAGGCTCCGGCGGTGATGCCGATGTGGTGAGCGTCGGTAAACCACGCGGCCTGGAGCTCGGAAGCTTCCTCGATGTGATACGTGCGCTCGCAGGCGTCTGCGCAAATTTGCGCCAGGCGGCGGGTGTTGCCCGAGTTCTTGCCACCCACGACGACCATGCAGTCGCAGCGGTTGGCAAGTGTGGCTGCTGCCTGTTGACGCTCACTCGTGGCGGCGCAGATGGTGTTGATCACACGCAGCTCCTGCACGCGCGGGGTGATAGCGGCCACGACCTCGGCGAGGTTCTGCGCGGTCTGGGTGGTCTGTACAACCAGACCCACCTTGCCCTTGAGCGGCAGCGCGTCCGCATCGGCGGCGCAGCTCACGACCTGCGCGTCATCGCCGGCGTGACCCAGAATACCCTCGACCTCGGGGTGACCTGGCTCGCCTACGACCACCACGCGATAGCCCTCGCGCACCAGGCGCTCCGCGGCAACATGAACCTTCTTTACGTAAGGGCAGGTGGCGTCGACGACGTTAAGGCCACGCTCGTGAGCGGCATCGATGACCTGCGGCACCACGCCGTGAGCGCGGATGATCACGGTGCCGGTTGCGGCGTCGTCCAGGTTCTCGGCCAGGCCAACGCCTGCCTCAGCGAGCTCGCGCACCACGATGGGGTTATGGATGAGCGGACCCAAGGTATGGACCTGAGTGCACTCTCCTGCCCGAGGCGCGGCGGCCAGCGCCATATCGAGCGCGCGCTGTACGCCGTAGCAGGTGCCGGCGTGGGCGGCGATCTCGATGGTAGGCGCGGTTGCCCGGTCGGACGCAGTCGCGGCGGTGTTCGTCACGTTCTCGCTCATGGCTAGAACCTGCCCGGATGCTCGGCGCACAGATCGTCTCGCATGGCGTAGACGCGGTTCATGGCCTCGGACTCAAACCATTCCAGGCGCTCCGTGCGCTTAAGCCCGGCCGGTGCGTCGGAAAGCGAGACGGCCTTGCCGGCGCGGATCCAGCACTTCTTGGGACGCATGATCTTTTTGCCCGCGGGCGTGATATCGGACCAGCCGCAGATGGCGAGTGGGTTCACAGGTGCCTTGCCCATCTGGGCGATGAGCGCAAAGCCGCCGTGGACCTCGGGCTTGATCTCGCGCGAGCGGATGCGAGTGCCCTCGGGGAAGATCAGAACGTCCTCGCCGCGCTGCAGCGCATGCTGGGCGGCGCGCAGGCACTTCATATCGGCAGTACCACGCTCCACAGGGATGCCGCCAACGCGGCTAAAGGCCCAGCGCACAATCTTGCTCTTGGCGAACTCGGACTTAAAGATGGGACGAATGCGGCGCCCCCCAAAGAACAGCGCCGTCTCCACGGCCAAGAGCTCGGCCATCGAGGTGTGGTTGCAGATGACCACGCTGCCGCGGCCTTCCTGGCGCTCAAACAGCAGATCGGCGTCCTCGACCTTCCAACGCCACATGAGCTTGGAGAAGGCCCACAGGATGGCCATAACCACGACGACGGTGCCGCGGATCAGCGCCGGAAACTCGGCGTAGGGGGCGTTGTAGTAATCCTCGGGCGTCTGCTTAAACAGGCGCATGGGCTACCTCCTTTGGTTGATGAGGTCCTCGATTATCGAGACGACCTCGTCGATGGTGTGGGCGGTGGAGTCGACGTGCACGGCATCCTTGGCGGGCACGAGCGGGGCGACCTCGCGGCTGCTGTCAAGCTTATCGCGCTGCTTGAGGGCGTCGAGGGTCTCGTCGACCTCGGCTTCGAGCTGCTCGGACGTGAGCGACTGGGCGTCGTTTTGGTGACGCTGCAGCACGCGGCGGCGGGCGCGCTCACGCGGGTCGGCGGTCAGGAAGACCTTGACCTGCGCGTTAGGGAACACGACGGTGCCGATGTCGCGACCCTCGGCCACGATATCGCGGTCCTCGGCGGCGCGGCGCTGGTGGATGAGCATGGCGGCGCGCACGCCCGGATAGGCCGAGACCTTGGACACGTTGGCGTCGACCTGCGGGGTTCGGATGGCGGCCGAAGCGTCTTGGCCGTCGATGGTCAGGCGCGTGTCCTCGCCGGTGCCGTTGGTAAAGCGAATCTCGATCTGCTCGGCGAGGGCGTCGATGGCCGCCTCGTTATCCAAGTCGATGCCGCGGTCGAGCGCGGCGAAGGTGACGGCGCGATACAGGGCGCCCGTGTCGAGCTTGTTAAAGCCAAGCTGACGGGCGATCTCCTTGGCGATGGTGGACTTGCCGGATCCGGCGGGGCCGTCGATGGCGACGATCATGCAATGCTTCCTTTCAATGGTTGACGTGCTGGTATGGTTCGCGGGCGTTGGGGCGCGGCGGGTTTGCCTAGCCCGTGTAGCGCTCGCGGTAGGTGTTGCGCTTGGGTGCTGAGCCATGGCTGCCGTGGTGACGCGTGCGGCTGGCAGGCGTGTCTTGGGGCATGCCGCCGTTGCGCTTGGGGCTCGCCTGCTTGGGCGGGATGCCGCCGGCCTTGAGGATCTGCACCTCGCGGTCGGTGAGCTTGCGCCACGAGCCCTTGGCCACGTCCTTGAGCTCCAGGCCGGCAAAGTTGCAGCGGTGCAGGCGGATCACCGGGTGGTGGATCTTGCTCAGCATGCGCTTGACCTGGTTCTTGCGGCCTTCGCGGATGATGACCTCCACGGCGGTGGTGCCAGGCTTGACGCCCTGGGGAGCTACGGCCTCGGCCTCGCGTGCGGTGATGACGCGGCAGATTGCCGGCTGGCACAGGCCGTCATCGAGCTCGATGCCACGGCGGAGCGGTTCTAGATCGCGGTCGGACAGACTGCCGTCCACGAGTGCCTGGTAGGTCTTATAGACATGCTTGCTGGGGTGCAGCAGGTCCTGTGACAGGTCGCCGTCGGTGGTAAAGAGCAAAAGGCCCGTGGTGTCACGGTCCAGGCGGCCCACCGGGAACAGTCCCGGAAAGCGGTCGCGGGGGACCAGATCGGCCACACAAGGGCGCTCCTGCGGGTCGCTCATGGTGGTGAGGTAGCCGGTCGGCTTGTAGAGCATCAAGTACACGGCGCCCTGGTTGAGCTTGACGGGCATGCCGTCGACCTCGATATGATCGTGGTCGACGTCGACCTTGGTGCCCAGCTCGGTCGCGACCTGGCCGTTGACGGTCACGCGGCCAGCGGTCATCAGGTCCTCTGAGCCGCGACGGCTCGCCACGCCCGCGCGTGCCAAAAAGCGCTGCAGGCGCATGGTGTGCGGGTAGACGGGCTGGGCGTCGGTTGCGGGTACTGCGTTGCCCATGGCGCGCGTCTCCCCTACTTCGTTAGTCCTCGTCATGCGTATCCTCCGCAGTGTCGTCGGTGGCTCGGGATTCCTCGCTGCCGACTGCCTCAACATCTTCAACATCGGTATCGAGCAGTTCGCGCTCTTCGTCCAGGTCCTCGGCTTGCTCCTCGAGCGTGGACTGAATACTGCGGCCGCTCAGGCGCTCGCGGATAAACTGACGCGACTGCTCGTCGGGGGCAAACTGCTCCAGGTCGGGCAGGTCGCGGGTGGAGCGCAGACCGAACTTTTCCAAGAAGGCGTTGGTCGTGCCGTAGATGATGGCCTGACCGCGCTGGGGGTCGCGGCCGAGCTCACGCACCAGGCCCTTGTCCACGAGCGACGCGATGACGCCGTCGGAGTTGACGCCGCGGATGCCCTTGACCACCTCGCGCGTCACGGGCTGGTGGTAGGCGATGACGGCCAGGGTCTCGAGTGCCGCCTGCGACAGCTTTTGCGTGTCCCAGCTCAACACGTAGGCCTCGACCACGTCGTGGTAGGCGGGGTGCGTAAACAGGCGCCAGCCGCCGGCGACCTCGCGCAGCTGAAAGCCGCGGTTGGCCTCCTCGTACTCAACCTTGAGCTCGGCGAGCAGCGATGCGCACTCGCCGGGGGCGATATCCAGCGCACCAGCCAGCGCGGGCGCACTCACCGGGTCGCTCGACACCAGCAGCAGCGCCTCGAGGGCACCTTTGAGGCTGTTTGCCTCTAGCGTGGAAAGGGTTGACATGGTTACGGCTCCTATTCGGTGAGCTCGGGGCCCTCGCCGGGCACATAGGCCTCGGCGCCCTCGACGCGGTTGATGTGGATGGTTCCAAAGATCTCGTCCTGGCTCAGCGTGAGCGAGCCGCGCTTGGCGAGCTCCAGCATGGCCAGGAAGGTGACGACGAGCTGCTCGGTGGTGGCATCGCCGTCCAACAGCTCGCGGAAGGTGCAGGTTTGGTGCGCCATGGTAAAGCGGTCGACTGAGGCCACGGTCAGGTCGAGCGGTACGCGATGCGGCGCCACATGCTCGGCCTCCAGCAAGAAGGTCTGGCGCTTGCCGTCCAGGTCGGCACAGATGACGGCGAGACCGCGCAGGGTAATGCCGGCAAGGTAGTCGGGCATAAGGCCTAGGAACTCCGGGTCGGGACCGGCCACACGCGGATGCATACGGCTTTCGGCCTGCATGCGGGCACCGAGGGCCGCAGCCGCGCCCTTAAACTGTTTGTAGGCAATCAGGCGCTGGATCAGGACCTCGCGCAGGGCGTCGCCGTCGAGCGCGCTGAGCTCCTCGAGATCTTCGTCGAACTCGTCATCGTCGTCATCGACTTTGCGCGGGGCCTCCTGCGGCACCAAGGAGGCGGCCTTGATGTCCAAAAGTGTTGCCGCGACCAGCAAAAAGTCGCTCGCCACGTCCAGGTCCAGCGCCTCGATGCGCTCGGCCTCGGCAAGGTATTGCTCGGCCACCTCGCTGATGGAGATGGCGCCAATATCTACTTTTTGGCGGGTTACCAGCTGCAGCAGCAGGTCGAACGGTCCGCTGTAGACCTGCGTCGACACGCGATACGACATCTTCGACCTCCTTTGACGGCGCCTTCGCGGCGCGGTTTGGGTGCATATTGCGACAGTTTTGCACGGTCGACCTGTAAGTTTACCTTAGATGCCGGCGATTGCGAAGTTGAGCAGCTGCTCAGCAAGCGGATACACGGTAACGTCGAAATAGCGGCCGATTACATCGATGCCGGTCCACATGGGCAGCAGATACAGCACGATGATGAGTATGGGCATGGCGTATTGCTGCAGGTGGTAGTAGTTGGCGAGCGCCTTACCTTTGAGGAACGGCACGATGATCGACGAGCCGTCAAGCGGCGGAATCGGAATGAGGTTAAAGAACGCAAGCGATAGGTTGACCACGATAAACGTAGCGCCGAAGTTCATGATTTGCGACGCTACGGCAAAGGACATACTGGTGTAGAGGTTGCCGTAGGTCAGGTGCATGAGGGCTGCGGCCAGGCACGCGAGCGCGATGTTCGATGCGGGGCCGGCTGCGCTCACCAGGACCTCATCGCGCTTGGGGTGCTTGAGGTTGTTGAGGTAGACGGGCACGGGCTTGGCAAAGGCGAACACCGGACCGCCGGCGGCGAGCATCAGCAGCGGCAGGATGATGGTGCCAAACGGGTCGATATGGTTGAGCGGGTTGAGCGACACGCGACCGCGCGAACGGGCTGTCTTATCGCCGAGTGCCCAGGCCGCGGCGGCGTGTGCACTTTCGTGGATAACGATGCCGACGATGACGGCGACGGCGCTGGCGAGCAGGTTCATGAGGTAGCTGCTGGACATGGCACTCTCCTAGCGGACGCGGCGCGAGGCGCGCGTGAGCAGGTAGTCAATTACAAACAGGATCACAGCGACGATGGCGTAATCCAGGCGGAAGACGCCGCCAAAGGGCGAGGTGATGACGCCGTAGCCGGCGATGGCACTCGGCAGCGCGCGCGAAAGCTCAACGACAAAGCCCACGATCTGCAGCTTGGCGGTCAGGCCGCTAAAGCACAGCAGTACGGTCATCGCGCTCATAAAGATGGCGCAGATACGGCACGCGTTGGCGATGATGCTCATCGCCACGGCAGTGGCCTTACGAGAGTTCACGCGCGGTCTCCTCTTCGATCTGGGTGGAAAGCTCCAGCCATTCGTCCTCGAGCTTGGGCAGCTCTTGCTTAAGGCCGTTATATTCCCCCAGCGCGGCGTTGAACTTGTCCTGATCGGCATAAAGCTCTTCGCTCGCCATCAATTCCATAAGCTCGTCATAGCGGGCACGCTTTTTTTCCAGCTCTGCCTCGATTTTCTTGAGCTGGTTGCGAACGCCCTTGAGCTTTTTGTTGAGCGCGGCGCGGGCCTGGGCCTCGGCGCGCTTTTGCTCCTTGGTCCTTTTGCCCTCGGCCGGCTTGGGGGCCGCAGCGGGGCTGCTGGCCTGGGCGGCGCTGACTTTGGTCGTCTTGGTCACGGCTGGCGTGCTCTCCCCTGCCTCCTCGGCGGCGGCGCGGGCAGCGAGGTCCTCGCGTTTGTAGAGGTAGTAGTCGTAGTCGCCGTCGTAGACCGTGACCTTGCCATCGCGGATGTCGATCACGCGGTTGGCAACGGCGCGTACCAGGTGCTCGTCGTGGCTGATCAGCACGATGGTGCCGGGGAAGTTTTGCAGGGCGTTCTCGAGCATGTCCACCGAGTCGATATCCAGGTGGTTGGTGGGCTCGTCCAGACACAGGAGCGCCTCGGGGGCCACGAGCATTTTGGCGAGCGCCAGGCGCGCCTTTTCGCCGCCGGAGAGGACGCGGACCTGCTTTTCGATTGCGTCGTTGTCGCTAAACAGGAAGGCACCCAGCAGGCTGCGCTGCTGCGGCACGGTCCACTTGGGCGTGACGGTGTCGATCTCTTGCAGGACGGTGTTCGATTCGGTCATGCCCTCGAGCGCGTGCTGGGCGTAATAGGCCACGCCCACGTTAGTGCCCAGGTCGCGGGTGCCGGTGGTGGGCGGCTCCAGGCCGGCGAGGATCTTCATGAGCGTGGACTTGCCGGCGCCGTTAGGGCCGACGAGCGCCACGTGCTCGCCGCGGTAGAGCTTGAGGTCGATGTCGCTGTAGATGTGTTTGTTGCCGTAGGACTTGGAGACGCCCTCGAGCCCCACGACCATGTCGCCGGAGCGCGGTGGGTCGGGGAACTTAAAGTCGATGTGCTTGTGGCCCTCGGGCAGGATGACAAGCTCCTTTTTGATCTGCTCGATCTTGCGGATGCGCTCCTGGGCCTGGGCGGCCTTGGTGGGCTTGTAGCGGAACTTGTCGACGAAGACCTGCATGTGGGCGATGTCACGCTCCTGGGCGGCGCGCTTGGCGCGCATTTGCTCCAGGTTGTCCTCGCGCTGCTTGAGGTAGCTACTGTAGTTGCCGGTGTAGGTGGTCACGCGGCGGTTTTCGAGTGCGGCGACATGGTCGACGCAGGCGTCCATGAAGGCGCGGTCGTGGCTGACGATGAGGACGGCGCCGTCGTAGTTGGCGATAAAGCCGCGCAGCCACTGGACGCTTTCGAGGTCCAAGTGGTTGGTGGGCTCGTCCAGCAGCAGCAGGTCGGGGTGGCGCAGGAAGAGCTTGGCGAGCGCGATACGCATCTGCCAGCCGCCCGAGAACTCGGAGCACGGGCGCTCAAAGTCGGTGACTTTAAAGCCCAGGCCGGACAGGATTTTGCGGGCGTTGCTCTCGAGCTCGTAGCCGCCCAGATGCTCAAAGCGGTCCTGGACTTGGCCGTACTCGTTGAGGAGTGCGTCGACGTCCTTGCCCTGCTCGGAGAGCTCGGTGATTTGGGCCTGCAGCTCGTTGGCGCGCTTCCCCATGCGGCGGATTTCCTTGGCGGCGGCCATGACCTCGGCAAGGATGGTGGTGTCCTTTTGCTCTAGGTTGGTTTCCTGCTCTAGGTAGCCCACCTGGCAGTCCTTGGCGTACTGGACCTGGCCGGCGTCGGGGCTGTCGATGCCCATGATGATCTTGAGCATGGTGGTTTTGCCGGCGCCGTTGGGTCCCACGAGCGCAAAACGCTCGCCGGGGTTGATCTGGAAGGACGCGCCGCTAAAGAGGACGCGCGCGCCGAAGCTTTTTTCGATCTTGTCGACCAGGAGGATCATGGTGCCGCCTTTGACCTTGTGTGCCTATATGAAAAAAGGCCCCAACTTGCGTTGGAGCCTCATTCAATGCTCGGGTGGAGACGAGGGGGATCGAACCCCTGACCTCTTGACTGCCAGTCAAGCG
>CABURR010000039.1 GCA_902493985.1 uncultured Collinsella sp.
CCCAGCAGGCCGCGGCCGCGATGACGGGCCTCGGCGGACACCTGGGCGTGCGGGCCGGCGGCTTTGACGGACTCGGGCAGGTGCGAGTACTTCTTCTCGAAGTTCTCCTCGAACATCACCGCCAGGTTGTGCGCGGCCTCGTCGTAGCGCGCGGTGCTCTGCCAGTACTGGCGCGGCACCAGGATGCCATCGGGCACGCCATGGCACGTCGTGGGAATGTCGACGTTAAAGATGTCGTCGTGCACGAACTCGCTGTCCTCGATGGTGCCGTCGAGGGCGCGCGCGACCAGCGAGCGCGTGTAGGCCAGCTCGATGCGATGACCCACGCCGTAGCCGCCACCGATCCAGCCGGTGTTGACCAAATAGACGCGCGTGCGGCCGTCGGCGATACGTTCGCCGAGCATCTTGGCGTAGACCATAGGATCGAGCGGCATAAACGGCTCTCCGAACAGCGAAGAGAACGTGGGCGTGGGCTCGGTGACGCCGACCTCGGTGCCGGGGATCTTGGCCGTAAAGCCCGTCACAAAGTGATACATGGCGGCGTCGGCCGTCAGGCGCGAGATGGGCGGCAGCACACCAAAAGCGTCGCAAGTCAGGAACAGCACGACACTCGGAGTGGTGCCCATGCCCTTGGTCCACGCGTTGGGGATATGCTCGACGGGATAGGCCACGCGCGTGTTGTGCGTGATCGAGATGTCATCGTAGTTGGGCTTGCGGTTCTCGTCGAGCACCACGTTTTCGCAGATCGCGCCAAAGCGGACAGCGTTGAAAATCTCGGGCTCGTGGAAGGCGTCCAGGCCCTCGCATTTGGCGTAGCAGCCACCCTCGATGTTGAAGATGCCCATGTCGGACCAACCGTGCTCGTCGTCGCCGATCAGCAGGCGCGTGGGATTGGCCGAAAGCGTGGTCTTGCCGGTGCCGGACAGGCCAAAGAACACGGCGGTCTCGTGCGTGACGGGATCCATGCTGGCCGAGCAGTGCATGGGCAGCACGTCGTCCTCGACGGGCAGCAGATAGTTCATGACGCTAAAGATCGACTTTTTAATCTCGCCGGAGTAGCCGGTGCCGGCGACCAGAATCACGCGTTCTTGGAAGTTGATGACCACGGCAGCGCTGGAATTGAGGCCCTTGATGGCGGGGTCGCACTGGTAACCGGGCGCTGCGAGCACGCAGAAGTCGGGCTCACCGGTGCGCGCGATTTCGCGGGCGAGCGGGCGGGCGAGCATCTGCTTGATAAAGAGGGCCTGGCTGGCACGCTCGCAGGCAACGAGCAGTCGACGCGTGTGGTTGCGGTCGGCGCCCGCCATGCCGCGCGTGACGAACACGTCGCGCTCGTTGAGATAGTCGACGATGCCGGCCTTGATGGCCTCATAGCTCTCGACGGACAGTGGGCGGTTGACCGCGCCCCAGGCGATTTTGTCGTGCACGTCGGGCGTGTCGACGATAAAGCGGTCGTTGGGCGAACGGCCGGTACGCTCCCCCGTCTCGATCACCAGCGCGCCGTTGGATGCCATGCGGCCTTCTTCGCGGCGGATAGCGTGCTCGACGAGCTCCGCGGCGGGTAGATCGACCAGCAGACGGGGCTGATTCTCGGCGGGATCTTCAACGAGCGTAATACCAAAGTTGGACAAAACTTCTGCAGGGGTAACACCAGGCATGGGGCCTCCTTTAAAAACGCGACACGTGGACGCGACGCGCACTTTACTCACGTAAAGCCCGTTGTACCCGATATGCAAAAACGTTTTTGCGGCAAGGGTGGCAAGCCCGCCCAACGGTCAAAAATCGCAGGCAAGCGGCCTAGTCATTGGGGACGTTCTTAAACGACTAGTCGTTGGGGACACTCTTGAACAGGCAACAACCAAGGAGCGTCCCCGGATGCCGGCATTTAGGAACGTTCCCGAAGTGCCGGCACATAAGGAACGTCCCTAAGTGCCGACTACTGAATGGCGCCGCCGAAATTATTGAACAACCTGTTCAAAAACACGAATGGATACCACCGCGACTATACTAGAGCGCAGCAATAGAAAGGACCCCGCTTTGAGCATCACGCCCCTCGATAGCATTCGCCGTGCCATCGCCCGCCGCAACGGCATCTCCAACCCCGCTACATCGAAAGATGGCGCCGCGAAGGCCCAGGGCGGTCGCATCGAGAACGGCCTGTTCCCCGCCTCGCACACCGCTGAGGAGCTCGCTCGCATCCAGGAGCTGAGCCAACGCAACGCCGGCGGTCCCTATGGCGGCCAAGCCACACGTCGCCGACGCGAGCGCGATCGGGAGCCCGGCCCCATCCACCGCATGGTCAACGCTTGGTGGAACCGTCTGCTCGGCGCCGTCTACGGCGGCGGCTTCTCCATGCAGGAAGCGGAATACGAGGAGCACGCCACCCGCCGCGATTACCTTTGGAACACCCTCGGCACCGCCGTGTGGGGCTTGGCGTTTCCGCTGCTCACTATCGTGTCTACTCAGCTCGTGGGCGCCGAAGAAGCCGGCAAGTTCTCCATCGCCTTTGTCACCGGCACGCTCATCATGATCGCGTGCAACTACGGCGTGCGCAATTTCCAGGTCTCGGACATCGACGAAAAGACATCCTTCGCCTCCTACCAGCTCAATCGTTGGATCTGCGGAGCGCTCGCCCTAGGCTGCGGCCTCATGTACAGCAGCGCCCGCAGCTATGACGCGCAAATGGCGACGATCGGCCTGGGCGTCTACCTGTATAAGGTCATCGACGGCGTCGCCGACGTGTACGAAGGCCGCCTGCAGCAGGCCGACAAGCTCTACTTGGCTGGAATGAGTCAAACGTTACGCTCCGTCGGCGTCATCGCGGTCTTCAGCGCGGCGCTGTTCCTCACGCGCAGCATGCCCATCGCGACCATGGCTATGGGTGTTACCGCGATCGCCTCGCTCGTGCTGGTCACCGCGCCGCTCGCCCTGCTCGAGACCGAAAAATCGCGCCGCGTGAGCCTGCGCGAGGTCGGCCACCTGTTTGTCCAGTGCGCCCCACTCTTTGGCGCGCTATTCCTGTTCAATCTTATCGAGAGCATGCCCAAGTTTGTGATGGAAGGAACACTGGCCTACAAATTCCAGCTGTACTTTAATGCCCTGTTTTTTCCAGCTCAGGCTATTCTGTTGAGCATTGGATTTGTCTATAAACCGCAGCTCCTGCGCTTGTCGAGCATTTGGGCTAATCCTCGCAAGCGTCGTCGCTTTGACCTGATTATTGTTGCCGTTATGGCGCTGATCGTGGTCATCACCGGCGTGTGCGCCGCATTTATGGCAGGTCCCGGTATTCCCCTCATGAGCTTTATGTACGGCCTCAGCTTTGAGCGCTACCGTACGCTGGCGCTGCTGATGGTCGTCGCCGGCGGCGTCACCGCGGCCATCGACTTTATCTACGCCATCATCACGGTGCTGCGCCACGCTGGAGACGTCACCAAGATCTACCTGATCTGCTTCGCCATAAGCGTGGTGCTGCCGGTGATCCTGATTAAGCTGCTGGGTCTGATGGGCGCTGTGGTGAGCTACCTAGCCATCATGGCCCTACTCCTGGTGCTGCTGATAATCGAGTACGCCCACATCCGCCAACGCATCGAACGCGACCGCAACCCGTACGGAGCCTAATTAGCTGCCCCGGTCACCGGAATTTGCGATGGAATCGCCCCGGCTGGGATCTCGTTGAAGACAATATGCATCACGCAAAACTAAGTGAGTAGACTTTTACCGAATCCCGGACCACACCGACAAAGCACAAGTCTGTGACCTGCGGTTTTATTGAGGCAAATATGATGGGTGCTCGGCATTTCCAAAAAAGTCTACTCACTTAGCCAGCGGGCAGCCAAATGATTATTTAATCCCCGTCCCAGAGAAATCAATTAGCGGGCAGAAGGGCAAAAGTAGTCAAAAAAGGCCCGTCCCAAATTAGCTACCACTTGCACCGATTATTCGCCCGGGTTGATGTTCGCGTAGAACTCCGCCCCATCATCGAGCCGCAGGATGCCCACGCGACCGAACTCGGAGCCGGTGGCGGCGGCGCAGTCGATGTCGATGCGATCGGGCACACCGGCAGTGTCCTCGCCGCCCAAGCGCACGATCTGCCCGCGTCCCGATTCCTCATCGAGCCCCGCCAGACCACCGACCTCGCAATAGCGCCCAAGCGATACCGTGGGCGTGTGGCCGCTCACCACGACCGGGCCCTTGCCCTCGGCAGAAAGCAGCCCGGTCGGCACATCCCAATAGCCGTGACGAATCCATAGCAGGTCATCGGACGACTGCACCGCGAGCATCTGCTGCAGCAGCTCGCGATCGGCACCCACCGCTCCGACGCCATCGGCACAATCGACGCCATGCTCAAGCAAAAACGCGCGCGCCGCCTTCCTCTCGATTCCAGCATGTACCAGCAGATACGGGCGCTCCTCGGTCTCGCCCACCGCGTAGAGCGGTAGCGCGGCCATCCATCGCACGAGCTCCTCGTATGCCTCAAATTCCATGTCGTTGAGCTGCTCGCGCGTCGTCCAGCCACCGTTGATATCCCAGGTCTCGGCATCGAGCGGATCCTGACCAATGATGGCATCGAGCATGATCTGCTCGTGATTACCCTTGAGCACGTGGGCGTTGGGCAGCGAGCGCACGAGCTTAATAACGCCGACCGGATCGGGCCCGCGATCGATCATGTCGCCCAGCACGTACAGCGTGTCGTCGGACGTCAACGAGATCTTAGACAGGGCCTCGTCAAGCGCACGCACGTGCCCGTGAGCATCAGATGTCACATAGATCGCCATGGTACGCCCCTCCTTGCATTGCGGCCGAAGCCCGGTGCCGCAACTAAAACTTCAAGTTGAACTTAAACGTTACCCATTGTACTCCGTTGCAATAAAGCTGGAAAGGGTTTCCGAGCAGAGGCAAAGACGTCAGCCGTCTATGACGATATCGCGCACGCCCGCAATCCAACCCCATAAACCCACCATCTTTGGGTACAAATAACCATAGACAACTGACCGTGCCACGCCAACCACCCAGGAGCGGACACTCCCTATGAACCAGATTCTTCTCTTTATCGGCCTCGTCATTATTCTGTGCCTGACCATCAAACCCGTCGGCAAAAAGCTCCCCTTCCCCACCCTGCTTATCTTTATCGCACTCGGCATGCTGCTGGGCGTCAACGGTCCGGCGCACATCGACTTTAGCGACTATGCGCTCACCGAAACCGTCTGCAGCACGGCGCTGCTGTTCATCATGTTCTACGGCGGCTTTAACACCAACATCGACCGCGCCAAGCCCGTCGCCGCGCCCGCGGTGTTGCTGAGCACGCTCGGCGTCGTCATCACCGCAGGCATCACCGGCGTGTTCGCCCACTTTGTGCTGGGCTTCGACTGGATCGGCGGCCTGCTGCTGGGATCGGTCGTGGCGTCGACCGATGCGGCCAGCGTCTTTAGCGTGCTGCGCGAGCACAGCCTTTCGCTGAGGGGCGGCACCGACTCGCTGCTCGAGGTCGAATCGGGCTCCAACGACCCCGTCGCCTACATGCTCACCGCCGTGCTCGCCACACTCGCGGCCGGCGGCGACATCAACATTCCCGCACTGCTGGCCAAGCAGATTATCCTGGGCGCGGGCCTGGGCCTTGCCATCGGCTGGGCGGCGGGTCGCCTGATTGAACGCGCGCACGCAACGGCCGAGGGCGCGCAGACCATCTTTTTGTTCGCCGTGGCAATTGTCGCCTACGCGCTACCAAGCCATCTGGGCGGCAACGGCTTTTTGGCTGTATACCTGGCCGGCATTGTGCTGGGCGCCAGTGACATCACTGGCAAAGTCGAGATGGCGCACTTCTTTGACACCCTCACCGAGATGGCCGAGATGACCATCTTCTTCTTGCTCGGCCTGCTCGTGACGCCCGCGCGCCTGCCGCAGATGCTGCTGCCGGGCCTGGCGCTCATAGCGTTCATGCTCTTCGTGAGCCGCCCCATCGCCGTCGGCCTGCTGCTGGCGCCCTTTAAGACCAACCCTCGCCAGGTTGCGCTCGTAAGCTGGGCGGGCCTACGCGGCGCGGCTTCGGTCGTCTTTAGTCTCTTTGCCGTGGCGGCCGGCGTTCCTGGCGGTCACGACCTGTTTGACCTGGTATTTGTGATTGCCGTGTCGAGCATTGTGGTGCAGGGCTCGCTGCTGCCGGCGGTGGCGAAGAAGCTCGATATGATCGATGCGGAAGGCGACGTGCGCCGCACGTTTAACGATTACCGCGACGAGGACGGTATGTCGTTTGTCAAGCTCAAGGTGGGGGCCGGACATCCGTTTGCCGGACACTCGCTCGCCGATATTGGCAGCGCTACGAACATGCTTGTGGTCCTGGTGCTGCGCGACGGAGCGCACCCGGTGCTGCCCAACGGCGATACCGTCATCGAGGAAGGTGACCTGCTGGTGATGGCCGCGCCGACGTTTGAAGAGCGTGCCGAGGTTACGCTGCGCGAGGTCACCGTGACACCCCACGGCCGCCTGGCCGGCCAGCGCCTGCGCGATGTGCCGCAGGGCAAGCGCCCCTTTATCGTCGTGATGCTCAAGTGCGACGGCCAAACGATCATTCCCGACGGCAACACCCTCATATACGCCGGCGACGAAGCCGTCATCGCCACCCTAGCATCGTAGCCATCCCCACCCATAAGTTGCGGTGAAATAGAGACTGAATAGGCTTTCTAGCAGCCTAAACAATCCCTATTTCACCGCAACTTATTAAGGGGATGGGTTGAAGTTCAATCGCGACTACCAGTCCTCGTCTGCGCCGTAGTCGTCGTCCGCGTCGTCGTCGACGGCAAAGTCGCGAAGGTCGAGGCCTTCGCGTTCGGCTCGGGCTAGGAGCTCTTGAGGGGACTCATCCTCGATATCCACAACGTCGAGCATAGCGGCCGGAAAGCCCACGCCGGCCGCACTCCCCGCACGGTCGAGCAAGCTCTCGCGCAGCTGGTCTACATCAACTTCAATCTTCATGATGAAACCTCCTGCCGGGCCACCTCACCCGCATGTGTCGCATATCCTAAATGGGGTGCAATAAACCTCAGATACCGCCATAATAAGTCATTGACCATCAAGGGGGTTGTGGACAATGGACAAGCTCGATGCTATGACAACGCAAGTCAGAGATTTTTGCGATGCGCGTGATTGGCGCAAATACCACACGCCAAAAGAACTTGCCATCGGCATGGCGACCGAGGCCTCCGAGCTGTTGCAGCTCTTCCGCTTTATGGACGACAAGCGCATTGCAGAAATGTTTCACGACCCCAAGCAACGCCAAGCCATCGAAGACGAAGTCGCCGACACATTCCTCTTCCTTCTGCGTTTTGCAGATTTAAACGAAATCGACCTGCCGGCGGCACTCTCGTCCAAGCTAACGCGCAATGGTAAACGCTACCCGATCGACACCAGCTCCGACGAATACAAAAAAGCGGGCCATCATGAGTAACGAGTTCGCCCTTCGTCAATACACGCTTCCCCTACCGCAACCCTTTGAGACAAGTGAATCGTTGCAAGATTTTGGCACGCCAAAGCCCGGAGCTCACCATGACGAAAGCTGGCCTGTTCTTTACATCCTGACCAACAGCAAAAACAAAACGGCGTACATCGGGCAAACGACAAATTACCAACGCCGCATGAAACAACACGCCGCAAACGTTGAGAAGGACTTCGACCGGACCCTTCTAATCGACAACCCGACATTCAATCAGTCCGCTACATTTGAGTTTGAAAACAGGCTCATTGAGCTGTTCTGCGCCGACGAAAAATACCAGGTAACCAATGCCAATAATGGCTATGCCCAGTTCGATTATTTTGAGCGGCCTCAGTATCGACAGAAGTTCCGAGACCTCTGGACGAAGCTTCGTGAGGAGAACTACGCGATTCATCCGATTGAAGAGCTCGAGAACTCCGATCTGTTCAAGTTCTCGCCTTTCAAGACGCTTACGCCCGACCAATACGAAACGATCGAGACGATTTATAAACGTCTCGAACAGGAGCATGAAGACGTAAAACATGGCGGCTCAAAAAGAGAACGTATAACCGTCGTGAACGGCGCGCCGGGAACAGGCAAAACAATCCTCGCCATCAGTCTCATGTTCAAAATCAAAAATGAGCCCAACCTTTCCGGCCTGCGAGTCGGTTTTGTCACCCCCATGGATTCCCTGAAGAAGACCCTCAGGAAACTCACGCACTTCCTTCCAGGGTTAAAGCCCGGCGATATCTTGAGCCCCAGTGACGTAACCAAAAACGATCGTTATGACATCCTACTTGTCGACGAAGCACATCGACTGGGTAATTATCTAAGCACGGGTTCCGGCGTTAAGGCCTTCTATAACACTTGCGATCGGCTCGGCCTTCCACACACGAGCAACCAAGTTGACTGGATATTCAAATGCAGCGACAAGGCATATCTTTTCTATGACCCCAAGCAGCAAGTCAGGGCATCCGGCCTCAATCGAGACGGTCTTGAGCGGCGACTCAATCAGCTCGAGGAAGCGGGCATTGAAACTGAAGAGTTCAGCCTAAGTACGCAAATGCGCGTGCGCGGTGGTGACGAATATCTCGATTTTGTCTACGACCTACTCGACAACAAGGCGTATATGCATGCCGGCATGAAGTTTGATGAACTCTTTGCCTCGGAGCCCTACGACTCGCGAGACAAGGACCCCGGAAGCGATGTGCCACGCTATCAATTTGGCATTGTCAACCGATTCGAAGACTTCTGCTCCCTACAACAAGCTAAGGAAGAAGAGGCCAGCCTATCTCGCATGACTGCCGGCTTCGCTTGGAAGTGGGAAACCAAGACCAATAAAGATGCGTTCGATATCGTCATCGAGGGCATTCCCAAACGTTGGAACTCAACCCAGAAGGATTGGGTTAACTCCGCCAACGCCGTCAACGAAGTCGGATGCATTCATACGGTACAAGGCTACGATCTCAACTACGGATTCGTAATTCTGGGTCCCGACATTTACTACGATTCGGACAAAGATTCAGTCTACGTTAACAAGGCAAACTTCAAAGATGCCGTTGCCAAGAAAAAGGCAAGCGACGATGATCTGCGAAAAATCATCGTCAACGCCTACTACGTCCTCATGACGCGCGGCATGCTAGGAACGTATCTCTACGTGTGCGACCCCGCGCTCAAAGAGTACCTGTCACGGTATATCCCGGTGGTATAGACCTAGCGACCGCCCCCATGTAACCATCCTGTAAATCATAGCGGCGCAGTCGAGTTTTACCGTGATGCGGTCGCGCCTGGCGCTCCACTGTGCTAAAGTATCCCGAACGTTCAAACGACTACGAGGGGACTAGAAGATGGCACGTGTGCACAACTTCTCAGCTGGCCCGGCCGCGCTGCCTACAAGCGTGCTCGCCGAGATCGCCGACGAGATGATGGACTACCGCGGTTGCGGCATGTCCGTGCTCGAGATGAGCCATCGATCTAGCATGTACCAGCAGATCATCGACGACACCGAGGCAACCCTGCGTCGCCTGCTGAGCATCCCCGACAACTACCGTGTCCTGTTTTTGCAGGGCGGCGCCACGCTGCAGTTTGCGGGCATCCCCATGAACCTCATGCGCCGCGGCCGCGCCGGCTACGTCGTGACCGGCAACTTTGCCAACAAGGCATACAAAGAAGCCGCCAAGTACGGCGAGGCCGTGCTGCTCGCGAGCTCCGAGGACACCAACTTCGACCGCATCCCCGACATGGCCGACATCAACGCGCGCATTGCCGCTGAGGCCGCGAGCGACGGGCTCGACTACGTCTACATCTGCCAGAACAACACCATCTTTGGCACCATGTACCACGAGCTGCCCGCTTGCGGCGACGTACCACTGGTCGCCGATGTCTCAAGCTGCTTTCTGTCGCAGCCGCTCGACGTCGAACGCTACGGGCTCATCTACGCCGGCGCTCAGAAAAACGCCGGCGCCGCGGGCGTGACCGTGGTCATCGTGTGCGACGACCTCATCGCAGATGGCCCCGCTTTTGCGCAGACGCCGCAGTACATGGACCTTAAGACCCAGGCCGCCAAGGGCTCCATGCTCAACACGCCCAACACCTTTGGCATCTACGTGTGCGGCAAGGTGTTCCACTGGGTCGAGGAGACCGGCGGACTCGCAGCCATGGCCGAGCGCAACTGGGCCAAGGCCAACCTGCTCTATGACCTGCTCGAGCACAGCAAGCTGTTCCATGGCACTACGCAGGCCGACAGCCGTTCCATCGCCAACGTCACCTTCCGCACCGGCGATGCCGAACTCGACGCGGCCTTCGTTGCGGGCGCGGCAGAGCACCAGATCCAAAACGTCAAGGGCCATCGCCTGGTGGGCGGCATGCGCGCCAGCGTGTACAACGCCGTCACCATGGAAGACGTGCAGGCATTGGCCACGTACATGAAGGACTTCGAAGCGCAGCATAGTTTGAGTCCGCGATCTAACTAGCCCGCAACCCGCGGGCCGACCAGCCACTTCAAACCACTTGTTTTAGACAAACCTGCTAAGGAGTTTTCCATGCGTAAGATTAAGACCATCGACGACATCACCAAGGACGGCAAGGTCGAGTTTGGCGAGGGCTACGAGTTTGTGAGCACCGCCGAAGAGGCCGACGCCATCCTGATGCGCTCGACCGACCTGCACGGCTACGAGTTGCCCGAGGGCATCCGCGCCATCGCCCGCTGCGGCGCCGGCGTCAACAACATCCCCATCGAGGAGTACGCCAAGAAGGGCGTCGTCGTCTTTAACTCCCCCGGCGCCAACAGCAACGCCGTCAAGGAGCTCGTCCTGGGCATGCTGGTGCTTTCGAGCCGCGGCGTGGTGCAATCAATGAACTGGGTGCGTGACAACGCCGACGACCCCGAGATTCAGGTCGATGCTGAGAAGGCCAAGAAGGCCTTTGTGGGCCGCGAGCTCAAAGGCAAGCGCATCGGCGTCATCGGCCTGGGCAACGTAGGCTCCAAGGTCGCCAACGCCTGCGTCGACCTGGGCATGGACGTCTACGGCTACGATCCGTTCATTTCCGTTGAGCACGCATGGGTGCTGAGCCGCGAGGTGCAGCGCGTGGGCACGCTCGAGGACCTCTGCCGCGGCTGCGACTACCTCACCGTGCACGTGCCCAGCAAGGCCGACACCATCGGCATGATCAGCACCGAGCAGATCAACCTACTGGCCCCGGGCGCCGTGCTGATCAACTACGCACGCGAGACCATCATTGACGAGGATGCCGTTGACGCCGCCCTGCGCGAGGGAAAGCTCAGCTGGTTTAGCTGCGACTTTGCCACGCCCAAGACCGTCAAGATGCCCAATACGTTTATCACCACGCACTCGGGCGCCGGCACTGGCGAGGCCGAGGCCAACTGCGCCGATATGGCCATCAGCGAGCTCAAGGATTACCTGGAGAACGGCAACATCGCGCACAGCGTCAACTACCCCGCCTGCAGCATGGGCAAGGCGCGCGCCGCGAGCCGCATCGCCTGCCTGCATGCCAACGTGCCCAACATGATCGGCCAGATCACAGCCATCCTGGCCAAGGACAACGCCAACGTGCAGCGCATGACCAACGAGTCCGCCGGCGAGAACGCCTACACCATGTTCGACACCGACGAGCACCTGAACAGCAGCACGATCGAGGCGCTCAAGCAGATTCCGTCGATGTATCGCGTACGCGTGATTAAATAGCGCCGGCTGATCTGACGGGCAGTTCCCCATGTGGCCTGCCCGTCGCTGACATTGAATGCCCGCGGGGGCGCCTTTCGCACGAGAGGCGTCCCCGTTTTTGTGAGCCCTCCATTAAATGCACCGAGCCGCTTCTTGGCATACAATCTGTATGTTGACCTAACTATCTGTGAGGTGCCTATGGTTGATACAGATTTTGCTTGGCGGCTTACGCAAGGGCTCGTGCGGATCGACAGTTCCGACCCAGGTGCGTATGAGGGCGAGATTGAACGCTATATCAAAGCGTTGGTTGAGGAACGGTTGGCGCAGCTGAGCCATCCGGTACTCGATGCCGTGCAGATTGCAGAGCACGAAGTACTCCCCGGACGCCGCAATCTAATGGTCACCGTGCCGGGCCAAAGCGACAAGCCGCGACTCGTCTATATCTGCCATATGGATACCGTTACGCTGGGCGACGGCTGGGATGCGGACATTACGCCGCTCGGGGCGGTCGTGCGCGACGGCAAACTCTACGGCCGCGGTGCCTGCGATATGAAGGGTGGCCTGGCCTGCGCCATTGCCGCACTTGTCCATGCACTCGAGCGCGTAGCAGCAGAGGGCGAGCTGCCCCGACGCGGCTTTTCGCTCATCTGCTCGGTCGACGAGGAAGATTTTATGCGCGGCTCAGAGGCCGCGATCGATGCTGGCTGGGTCGGCTCGCGCGAATGGGTGCTGGACACTGAGCCCACCGACGGACAGATCCAGGTGGCGCACAAGGGGCGTACGTGGTTCGAGATTGAAATGGCTGGCGTGACGGCGCATGCGAGCCAGCCCTGGAAGGGCGCGGATGCCGTCGCCGCCATGGCCGAGGCCGTGTGCTCGCTTCGCCGCGCATTTGCGGCGCTGCCCGTGCATAATGAGCTGGGGCCATCGACCATCACGTTTGGACAGATCGAGGGTGGCTACCGTCCCTATGTCGTGCCCGACCACGCCAAGGTCTGGGTCGATATGCGTCTGACCCCGCCGACCGATACGGCCGCCGCAACGCGCATGGTAGAGCAGGCCATCGCCGTCGCCGAAGCCGCCGTTCCCGGTTGCCATGGCAGCTACACCGTGACGGGCGACCGCCCCGCCATCGAGCGCGACCCGAACTCTCCCCTTCTAGCTGCACTCAAGTGCGCAGCAGACGATGTGACGGGCGCGGACACGACCGTCGGCTTCTTTACCGGCTACACCGACACCGCCGTCATTGCCGGCAAGACAGGTAACTGCAATTGCATGAGCTACGGTCCCGGGTCGCTCGCGCTCGCGCACAAGCCCAACGAATATGTGCCCCATGCCGATATCGTTCGTTGTCAGCAGGTGCTAATCGCGCTCGCCGATAACGTGCTCTGGGACGCGAGCGGCCAAGTTGGGGCATAATAAGCCGCGAACAAACCGACTCGTGCGTTAGGACCGCCCATGAAAGCACTTCCGTTTCCCTGCATCCGCCCGGCTCAGGACCGCGTGCTCGAGGCGCTGCCCGCAATGGGCGGTATTCTGAGTGACAACGAAGCCCTGCGCGAAGCCATTGCCGATGGCCTGATGCTCAAGGACCCGGGTGCGGCGTATTACGTGTACGAATGCTCGGGCGAGCCGGGACGCGTGACGGCTGTCGTGGCGATTTGTCCAACGAGTGTACTTGCGGGCGGCAAGGGCGATGCCAGCGCTGACGCGGCCGCCGCCGCGCGCGCGATCGCCGAACTCAAAGTTCAGCCGCGCCCCGTGTCGCTCTCCTACGAGGCCTCGCCCGTCATGGACATCATCCTGGGCGCCGCCAAAGAGGGCGCGTCGCTCTACGCCGTCACCGACCCCGCGGGCATTACGCACCGCGCGTGGGAGGTCAAGCGCGAGGACGCCGTCGGGGCCATCCGCGCTATGCTTGACCAAGCACCGGAGCCGGCACTGGCCGACGACCCCGCCTACGCCGCCGCTCTGACCGGAGCGTCGCAGCTGCTGGCCGATGAGGCCCGTGCCGCCGGAACGTACACCGGCAAGGAGCCGTTCAACTTTACCGTTGCCGTGCTCTTCCCCGCCGCGCAGGTCAGCGGCGCCGCGCCGCAGGTTCCGACGGGTCTGCTCACGCACCAGGTCGCACGGTTCTAGCAAGACCAAACCGCCCGGCACAAAAATCGGCAGCCCAACAAACAGGGGGCGGAGATGCAGCAGGTACATGCATCTCCGCCCCTTTTGCGTCGAGAAGTTATGCCGGCGACCCGTGCCGCCACGCTCGCGTTATCCGCGCTGCGGACCCGCAGTAGCCACGAGCGGTTCAAGCCCCAGCTCGCGCGCGTAGTCCTCCTGCGTAAAAATCTCAATCAGCTCAAACGTACCGGCCTCGTCGTCAAACTCGAAATGTAGCACCGAGCAATTGCCCGGCACGCGATCGTGCTCGTCGGCCGCCGCACCCTTCACGTGGTCCATGAACTCCTTGATGGCCGAGCCGTGGCTCACCGCGAGCACGCACGTATGGTCCGGACGCTGCATAAGCTCGGTCAGCGTCGCCACCATGCGCTCGCGCACCTGCATCTGGCCCTCGCCGCCAAACTGGCGATAGAAGTCGCGCCACGGTCGCTCGGGCATGAGCATCACGCGCTCGGCCTCAAAGTCGCCAAAGAACCACTCACGCAGGCCGTCCAGGCGCTCGTACGCCAAGCCCGGCCACAAGTTGGCGATAGTCTGCTCGGTGCGGTGCAGCGTCGAGGTGTAGGCGTGGTCGGGTTCAATGCCGCGCGCACGCAAAAACATGCCGGCGCGCGCCGCCTGGTCGCAGCCCAACTGCGTGAGCGGCGAGTCACTCCAACCCTGAATGATGCGCTTAAGGTTGAATATTGTCTGCCCATGACGAACCAGATACAGGTCTTTATTCATAGGGGTCCTTTCGTTCGTTACCAATCAAGGAGTGAAAACGCCCCGTCGCAATAGCCAAAATGAAGCACGGCGCCGTTGTCGGGTAGCTCTCCCCTGCCAGTCACATACTCAAGAAACTCCTGGCAGGCTGAGCCGTGGGAGACTGCCAGCACGCAGTTATGCTGGGGGCGGGCCATAATGCGCGACAGCACCGCGACCATACGCGACTGGAGCTGCACTTCCGACTCGCCGCCAAACGCGACCGGATAATCGCCCCAGGGCTGCGGCGGCATATCGCGATTTGATGTGCCCTCCAGCGAGCCCAAATGCCACTCGCGTAGGTCATCGACCAGCTCTATCGAGCGGCCCTCACCAGCAATTAGCTCAGCCGTACGCCGCGCCCGGCCCAACGGGGAGGAATACACACGGTCAAAGGTCACGCCACGCGCCTCAAACGCCGCGCGCGTCGCCAGCGCCTGCTCGCGCCCGCGCGCCGTAAGCGGCGAATCGTGCCCACCCTGCAAAATGTTCTGCACATTGAGCTCAGTCTGCCCATGCCGCACCAAATACAAATCTGCCACACGCCCTCCCCTCGCACCACCGCAAAGGGGACAGGTGCCTTTGTGGTGGTTTACCGCCGAATCACACCGCGGTGACGCTCAACTACACCAGTACGTCGACAAGCGAGCGCTTGGGTACGTGGTGCACCTGCGCCTCATCGCGCCAATAATTGATGGAGCCGTCGGGGTTGGAATCAATTGCGTCGATCGCCTGTGTCTCGGCTGGCACGCCAAAAGCCATGATCAGCTTGAGCTCGTATTTGTCGTTATCGAGCCCCATGGCGTCGATCGCGCGGGGCGTAAAGGCCTTGAACATGCAGGCCGCCACCTCGGGCGTGGCGCTGCGGGCGGCGAGCATCATCGTCTGCGCGGCAATGCCCGTGTCGACCTCAGTAATGGGAGCGGCGGGCTTGCCCGGAACGGCGCGCTCAGCAAGAATCGCGATGTAGCCGGTCGGGCGCTCGCCCTCATCGGGACCCGGCCAATCCTTGAGCGCACCGGCCCATGCAAGCTCGTCAAATACACGCGCGCAGTCCTCTGCACCGCTTACCACATGAAAACGCAGACGCTGAGCATTGGCACCACAGGGAGCCAGGTGCGCAAGTTCCGCCAGCTCGAGCAAAAACTCGCGCGGCACGCGCATGGACTCGTCAAAGCGACGGCACGTGCGGGCGCAGCGAACCAACGCATCAAACGCGTCCAAGCCGAGCTTTTCGCAACCCTGCTTTGCCATCGACTCAGCGCTTACCGGCGCTGCGGGAACTGCTTCGTTCATAGGGACCCCCAATACAAGCCAATTGTCCTTAGGAAAATCTAACCTAAAACGTAGGCAATAACGAACAGGGCTGCAATGTTCTACACCTGTTGAATAGAAAATCGCGACGTGGGGAACAACGGAAACAATTCGGGACCTTTGGGTTACGTTTCGCCCTCCCCGACCCATACGCCAGCGCCTTTAGGCGATACTGGTTGTAACAATCAAGGCTTACGCCGCACGGAAAGGAGACATTATGGGCATCTTCAAGAACGATGACCAAAAATCGAGCCAGTTTGGATTTGACGAGAAAAGCATGGCAGGCAAGGCCGTCAAGGCCGTGCGCTGGATTTACGCCATCACGGGCGTCTTGGCGCTCGTCGCCGGCATCGCACTGCTGTTTGCGCCCGCCAAGTCCCTCGTCTTCCTAACGACCGTCTTGGGCTTCTACTTTGTGATCACGGCCGCGATCAGGCTGTTTACCGCTGTTTTCGAGCCACTGCTGCCCACCGGCTGGCGCGTGACGAGCATCATCTCCAACCTACTCATTATCTTGGGCGGCGTCATAATCCTGCGCAACCAGGCCTTCTCGACCGCGACGCTCACCACGATGGTGGTTATCGTGGCCGGCTTTGGCTGGATTGTCGAAGGTGTCATGTCCATTCTGGAGTCCGAGCTTTCGTCCAACCGTGCCCTCGCCATCCTGAGCGGCGCACTTTCCATCATCGCCGGCATGTTCGTGTTTATCTATCCGCTGTGGTCGGCCAAGATGCTCGTTATCTTTAGCGGCGCCGCGCTGCTGGTGTTTGGCGTTACGCTGATTGTTCGCGCTATTCAATTTGGCAAACTGGTGCACTAGATGCCGCGAACGCTCTTTATTGATGCCGACGCCTGCCCGGTCACGCGCGAGTCAATTGATTGCGCGCGGCGGGCGGGCGTCGCCGTTGTTATCGCCGGCAACAGCACGCAAAACCTGGAACGGCACATTCGCCGCGACGACCCGCGTGATGCCGAGCACGCGCGACGCGGCTTTTGGGTCACGACGCTCGATGTGAGCGTGGGCGCCGACAGCGCCGACTTTGCCATTGTCGAACGCCTGCAGGCGGGCGACGTGGTCGTGACGCAGGACATTGGCTTGGCGAGCATGGTGCTCGGGCGCGATGCCGCCGCCATCGGCGTGCGCGGGCGCGTGTACGACAAGGCGACTATCGACATGCAGCTGTTTATTCGCCACGAGGAAAAGAAGGTACGCCGCGCCGGGGGACGCACTCGCGGACCGGCGGCATTTACCAGCGAAGACCGGGCTCGCTTTAAGCGCAAACTCACCGAGCTGCTGCGCTAACCAAGGTAGATTTTTGGGACATGCCCGGAAATCTGCTTTTTTTGCTTTGGGCGGTATGAGCGCTCAAAATCCATGGCTCAACAAAAAACGGGCTTCAAAATGCCATGCGTCGCCGCATTGTGCAGGCGCCGAGCATGGCTATTTTGAAGCCCGTTTTGTTAGGCCCACTTAGAGGCCGAAGGCGGAGAGGATGAGGCCCCAGCCGGCACCGATGACGTACATCATGATCAGGAACAGGACGTTTTCGCGGGCGCTACGGTTGGTGCGGAACAGCACCAGGTAGCCCACACCGGCAGAGATGAGCGTGCCGGCGAGCATCGGGGCCAGCTGCAGCGCGCCTTCCAGGTACAGTTGCGTGATGACGACGCTGGCCGAGCAGTTGGGAATCAGGCCGACGAGTGCCGAGCCCAGGACCGCAAGCGTCTCGTTGCCGCGCAGGAACTGCTCGATCGCGGACTCGCCGAAGGTCTCGAGCACGGCGACCAGGACCAGCGTCACCAGAAAAATGAATACCGAGACCTGCACGGTGTGCGAGATCGCGCTGCGGATGATCGACAGGACAGGCGTCCCTTCGTGGGAGTGGGAGTGACCGTGGCCATCATGGTGTTCATGCTCGCCCTCATGACCGTGATCGTGGCCATGTCCGTGTTCATACTCGTCCTCGTCTTCATCGCAACCGCAATGATCGCGCTCGCACAGCTCGTGGATGTGGTCGGCGCTCACGCCCGCCTCGGCCACCTCGTCGATGATGTCACCGCCGCTGTGGTCGTCGTGCGCGCAGTTCACATGAGCCGAATTAGCAGCGGCCCCCAGCACGGTACGGCGAATCGCCGCATGCGCGCGAGCGTTACGACGCAGGCCGCGAATGGCGGCGTCCACGATAAAGCCCGTGACCAGCGCGATCAGTGCCTTCGAAGCCAAAAGCATCGCCATGGTCTGCACGGGCACCTGCTCGGCGAGCAACAGCGGCAGCATCTCATCGGAGGTCGAAAGGAACACCGCCACCAACGTGCCCAAGGTCACGACACGACCGGCGTACAGCGTGGCCGCCATTGCCGAAAAGCCGCACTGCGGCACCATGCCCAGCAACGAGCCAACCACGGGGCCCGCGGCACCGGCGCGCTTGATGGCGCCGTTAACGCTGTCGCCCGCGACGTGCTCCAGGGTCTCGAGGGCCAGATATGTCACCAATAAGAACGGTACCAGCGAGAGCGTGTCCTTGCCGGCGTCGAGCAGAATATCAATCAGCAAATCCATGACGGATGGAACCTTTCGTGTCTTTCGGCAGCATTGTAAAAGTCCTAGCGGTCAACTAGGGTATTGTAGTTGTCCTAGGCGCGATGCCAATAGTTGCCCATGGTAAACTATCATCTCGCCACATCTTAATGACCCTGAGCCGCACGACGCGGCCCATCCAAGGAGCAGTTATATGAACGTTTCACAAGCACTCGAATACGAGCGCCAGCCGTTTATTCCCATGTTTATCTATGGCGATCACGGCGCCATGGAGTCCGAGCGCCAGAAGGGCGAAGAGGCCCTCAAGGTGCTCGAGACCGAGTACTTTACCGCCGAGGTCGACCCCGGCTTCGACTTTGCCACCGTGCGCGACCTGGCCGACCGCAACCGCGACCTGTGCGACCAGATTGGCGAGGCACGCCTGCGCAACGTGACGCCCGCGACGCTTTCGCGCGGCCTGTCCGATGCCGACACCTGCGCCGCCATCGGCAAGATGCAAAAGCGCACCGCCGCGTCCGTTATGCGCGAAATCCGCGGCGACCGCGACGCGCTCGGCGTGGCCTACGCCCGCAAGCCCATCCAGGGCACCGTGCTCGGTGTCGACATCGAGACCACCGGCCGTGCACCCGAGCGCGGTTATATCATCAATGTGGGTTGGGAAATCATGGAGCTCACCAGCGACGCCGTCCCGCACGACGCCGAGGCGCACTACTGCGGTCTGCCCGACATCTACCGCGGCGAGGATGTGCCGTTGTCGAATATCCACCACATCACCTGGGACGACATCGACGGCAAAAAGCCGTTCCGCGAGAACAAGGAACTGCAGAAGCAGCTGCTCAAGCTTATGAAGAAGTACCCGTACATGGCGCACAACGCCGCCTTTGAGGACAGTTGGTTCAAGATCCACCTGGACGGTTACGCCGAGGCACGCCGCGCCGGCAAGATCATCGTCATCGACTCGCGCCAGATCTGCCGCAGCCTGGATGCCGACGTCCGCTCGCTCCCCCGCGAATCCGCCCCCGCCGCGCTCGAGAACTGGGCGCGCCGCCGTGGAACCCTCGCCGCCGACGCCAACGAGCAGCATCTGGGCCTCGACGACACCGACCTCATGCTCCGCACCGTCCAAGCCGAGTTCAACCTCAAGAACCTGTTTGCCAAGTAGAAACGCCTGCGGCAAACCCCGGGGGTAGATCACGAGCGGCCTCGCAGCGGAAAACCCCGCAGCGGGGCCGCCCTACGTTCCACAGATAGATCTGCCATCACAAATTCTGAATCCTCATTTTGAACGATTTCGGCCAATTCCCGACACGTAATTCGTTGTCGGATGGCGATGCATCGATATCAAATGTGCAGCAATTGAGTATTTCTATGCTATAGCCAAGCTGCGAAAACTTTTATTTAGGGCATACCAACCCATAATTGCGTCAAGCTTTTGGTCAGCATTTGGTTAGACCTCTAAAACGACTTTTTCACTCAGCGCCATCAACACGGCATTAGCTGACACGATATATACCATGAGTATCGTATTGTCACATACCACTGCAAAAGCGGTCTACCAGGCCGCGCATTCGGTGTCTGCGAAAGGCATCGAGTCCTGTAACCCTGCCGCGATTTACGGATCATGTCCCACCGGAACGCTCCTTGACGCAGCCGCAGAATGGCTCACCAAACATGATGTTTCCCTCGACGCGAATGATTCCCTCGAGGTGATGGTGTTTGATCGCAGGAATGCGCGCCATGCAATGAACTGTCAATGCCACGTTTCTTCAAAACGATTCTCGAACTCACGCTTTATAGAGCTTGAAGATGGCATCTTCATTGTTGGCGTTGAGCTTTGCGCACTTCAGGCCGCCACCTATCTTCCTTTTCGCGAACTGGTGGAGTACTACTTTGAACTATGCGGCGCTTATTCCCTTGGAACCGACTCTTCCACCTCCTATACCGAGCGTTTCGCGCTCACCTCGACCGAGAGATTGAAACAGTTCTTTAATTCCATTACCAGATGCGACGGTCTGGCTCTTGCCCGAAAGGCGATCCAATGTGTGCGCGACGGATGCCGATCTCCCATGGAAACGGCATTTATCATGATGCTTACGCTGCCCAAAAGCGAAGGTGGACTTGGTATTAAGGGAATTGAGACCGATTACGAATTACAGGTCACCGCCGCCGCAAAGAATCTCACGAGACGCAAAAAGTTCTTTATGGATGCGTATCTAAAGAAATCTCGCACAGACATTGAATACAACGGTTTTTATCATGACGCGGAAGAAGACCGCGCCATCGATGAGGAACGCAAGAATGCGCTTGCGTCCATGGGATACGGAATCATCACCGTCAGCCGTTATTCCTTTATGCATGCCAGCTCTTTCGTTAGGGTCATGGAAGCAATCCAGCGGAAAGAGGGCGTACGCCCCTCGCGTCTACCAAAAGACTTTCAAATCATGCAAGAGGACCTGAGACAGTTTGTGCTCAGAAGGTTTATAGAAGAGAAAAGGCGAATTCAGAAGCAGCTTCGCCAGGATTCCGAAGAGCGCCAACGAATCGACCTCGAAAAAGCAACACTCGAAGGCATCACGCTGGATGACCCGACAATTAATGAAGTTCCGGCAATCGATGACATGCAGACAGTCGAATCCGACAGCCCATCATTTGCCCAAACAAGCAGCCTCGCGCCCGAGGGCAGGATCTTCGGGGCCGGAAGCTAGACCGGCTAACAAGGTGGGCACCTTAGCGACGTGCAAAATTGCGAGTATTCAGCAGAGCCGGGTGTCTATCACCCTCGAGTGGATCCAAATGTGAAGCGAAATCACTCTTGCGTGAGAGCGTTAGGCAACATTTGAGGAAGAACTCATCGGATTAACACCCTAAGATAACTCTTGAACTGCATTATATGGCCTGCAATAAATTAACGAACCCCCTATCGTTGCAGAATACTCCAATTTTTGCACGGCTCAGGGGCACCCACCCCGGCATCGGCTATCAAAACCGCTCAGTCCGGGATCTCGTCCACTATTCCCCATCATTTTGTGCAACGAATTACCTGAACGTCATTGACATATGAACATACACTCATATAATCGGAAGCAAGTTATATGAGCGCATGTTCATATGAAAGGATATTGCAATGAGCATCCACGTTGATGAAACGAAACCCGACATCGAGGCCACCGAACCCGCGATCCCCACCACCTGCTCGCCCGAGGACCTTCCCGACGAGGAACTTCTCTACGACCTCGCCGACCTGTTCAAGGTCTTCAGCGACACCACGCGTATCAAGATCCTTTACGCCCTCATGGGCCGCGAGCTCTGCGTGGCAGACATCGCCGAAGCGACCGAAACCTCGCAGTCGGCAGTATCGCACCAGCTGCGCACACTCAAGCAGTCGCACCTGGTTAAATTCCGGCGCGACGGGCGCAATATCCTCTACTCGCTCGCCGACGACCACGTCTACACCATGCTCAACCAGG